>NZ_LADU01000033.1 GCF_000961795.1 Hyphomonas sp. BRH_c22 | reverse complement strand
CCGGTGTCGCCCGCGCTGGCGGGGACGCCATGCGCCGCGCAGCAAGCCGTCCCGCCCAGTCCATGCGTGAGGCCTACCAGCGCGGCAGTCAAGGCGCCTGGCGCGCCACCGGCGGTTCGCCGACCGCATCCATGCAAAACCCTGCCTCCGCATCATCCTCTGCCCAAAGCCCCGGCTGGGCGCGGCGCATGCAGACCAGCCAGCGCATGGGACAGGCAGGGCAGATGGCCGCGCACTCGATCCGCGACGGTGATCGCGGCGCTTCGGGCGCGAACCCCACCCTCAAAGACAAGGACGATTAGACAATGGCTTTCAGGCGATCTTCCTCCAGCTATGGGCCAAGCCCGTTCCCCGAAACGCCTTATCAGAAGGCCGGACAGGTATGGGACGAAAGAATTGGTTCCGCCCGCGTGCAGGCGAAAAACTGGCGGCTCATGGCGATCGGCTGTCTCGGGCTTTGCTTCGTCACCTCCGGCGCGCTGGTCTGGCGCTCGATGCAGTCCACCGTCACGCCCTATGTCGTGGAAGTCGATGAGACCGGCGCGGCCCGCGCCGTTGCTCCGGCGACGGAACGCTATACGCCGACCGATGCCCAGATCGCCCATCACCTTGCCAACTTCATTGAACATGTCCGGGGCCTTTCCGTCGATCCTGTCGTCGTGCGCGAGAACTGGCTGCGTGCCTATGACTTCGTGACTGACCGCGCCGCGACCACGCTCAACGAATACGCCTCGGCCAATGATCCCTTCGCCGATGTCGGCCGCAAGTCCCGCACCGTGGATGTGGTCAGCGTGGTGCGCGTCTCGGACGACAGCTTCCAGGCCCGCTGGATCGAGAAGACCTATGAGAATGGCGCGCTGGTCCGTGCCCAAAGGTTCACCGGCAATTTCACTCTCATCACCCAGCCGCCGACGGACGCAGAGACCCTGCGCGCCAATCCGCTCGGCCTTTATGTCCATGCCCTGAACTGGGGTCAGGACCTTGTCACAGGAGAATGATCCCCATGCTTCGTATTCTGCTTGCCACTTCGGCCCTCGCACTCACCACGGCCTGCGCCACGACGGAACTCGAACCGATTGATCCGGCGGCCTTTGTCGCGGCCACGCCCGTCGAGGACCGCGCCGACTATCCCGTCGAAATCGTCGAAACCGCCGTGGCACTTCCGCTGCCCGGCCAGATGATGCCAATCGGCGCGCGGGTCACCACCAATCCCGATGGCAGCGTCACGCGGACCTATACAAGGACCGTCAGCGCGCCCTCGGTTTCACCGGCAGAAGCGATAAGACAAGGCCGCACCAGCGCGCTGATCGAACCTTCGGTCGATGGATACGTCAACGCGATCCAAGTCTATCCTTATACCGAGGGCGCGCTCTACCGCCTCTATGCCAGTCCCGGTCAGGTCAGCGACATCGCGCTTCAGCCGGGCGAAGAGTTGGTGTCGGTCTCAGCGGGTGACACGGTCCGCTGGGTGGTCGGCGACACGATCTCAGGATCGGGCGCAACGGCCCGCGCCCATGTGCTGGTCAAGCCGATCTCATCCGGCATCCGCACAAACCTGATGATCGCCACCGACCGGCGCACCTATCACCTCGAACTGGAAAGTACCGAAGGCGGCTACATGGCCGCGCTCTCCTGGCGCTATCCGGCTGATGAACTCGCGGGCCTGACCGCCCGCAATGAACGCGCCATCGCACGCGACGCTGGCAGCATTGAACGCGGCCTTACCCTTGAAGGCCTCAACTTCGATTACCGGCTCTCCGGCGACAGCCCCGACTGGAAGCCGGTGCGGGTCTTCGATGATGGCCGTCAGGTGTTCATCCAGATGCCGGAGGACATTGCCACCACGGACATGCCGCCGCTCTTTGTTCTGGGCGCGGATGGCGACGCGGAACTCGTCAACTATCGCGTGCGCGGCAATTATTATGTCGTCGACCGGCTGTTCCGCGCGGCCGAGCTGCGCCTTGGCGAGCGCAATCAGACCGTTGTCCGCATCTCGCGCAATGAGCGCCGTCCGCCGCTGGCCGCGATCTTCGGGGGCTAGGAAGATGTCCGAGCCCATTCCCTTCGACGAGCATGCCGAGCGGCTGAAGATCCGCTCCAGCCCGAAGCCGGTTACACGGATCAATCGCAAGGTCCTGATGGTCGGCGCAGGCATTGGCGTGCTCGCCCTGTTCGCCGCCATGAGCATTGCCCTGAAGCCGCCAACTGCGGTCGACCCCGATGCCCGCCGCGAGCTTTACAACACGACCAACACACGCAAGCCCGAAGGCCTCTCCACACTCCCGACAAGCTATAGCGACATCGCGCCGGTCGAAGACCGCATAGCACGCCTTGGCCCGCCGCTGTCGGGCGATCTCGGCGCGACCATGCTGCGCGCTGAACGCGAGCTTGGCATCGAGCCTGAATACGTGACCCGCTTCGAAGACGATTTCCGCCCGAACCCGGCTGACGAGGCCGAACGCGCCCGGCGCATGCGCGAGGCAGCGCTCGCCGATGAAGCCGCCCGCGCGCCGGTCTTCTTCCGGCTCGACTCTCAGAGCGGCATGGCAAGCACCACCGGGGCTCGCCCCGCTTATCGCGACCCAGCACTTGATCTCGGCTCGGAGCTTCTTGCACTCGCGGCCCTGCCGCAAGGCGCACCGTCAGCGTTCGGTCAGCCCGCCGATACCAATCTCCAAAGCCGCAAGCTCGCCTTTGCGAGCGAGGGTTCTGCCAGCGACATCTACAATCCGCATGGGCTGCAGGACCCGGCCTCGCCTTATCAGGTGATGGCGGGCACGCTGATCCCGGCCTCGCTGGTCACCGGCATCAACTCGGACCTGCCCGGCACAATCGTCGCGCAGGTGACGCAGCCCGTTTATGACACCGTGACCGGGCAGTATCTCCTGATCCCGCAAGGCTCACGCCTCATCGGACGCTACCAGTCCGAAGTCTCATTCGGGCAGGACCGGGCTCTGGTGACCTGGGACAGGATCATCTTCCCTGACGGGTCCTCCATCCTCATCTCTGCGCCCGGCGCGGACGCGCAGGGCTTTGCAGGCCTCTCAGACAGAACCGATCATCACTGGGATCGCGTGTTTGTCGCGGCCGGTCTTGCGACCATCCTCGGCGTCGGGGCCGAACTCGGCGCAGACGGCGACGGCGATCTCGAACGCGCCATCCGCCGCGGCACGACGGACACCATCAACCAAGCCGGTCAGCGCGTGGTTGAGCGCAACCTTGGCATCCAGCCGACCATCCGCGTGCGCCCCGGCTGGCCGGTGCGTGTGGTCGTCACCCGCGATCTCATCCTCAGACCCCATCCCCAAGGAGCCACACGATGACCCTTCGTCTCGACAAATTACCCGACCGCACGCCGGTGCGCATGAGCCTCTCGGTTGATCCCGACCTCGCCAGCGCGCTCAGCGACTATGCCGAAATCTACCGCCAGACCTATGGCGCGGAGGAAAAGCCCGAAGCGCTGATCCCCGCCATGATCGAAAGCTTCCTGGCTTCAGATGCCGGGTTCAAGCGGGCGCGCCGCGCCCTTCATTCCAATGCCAGCAAGGAGACCTAAACCAATGGCACAGATCGGCACGTTCACCCTGAAGGATGGCAGCTATACCGGCACCATCCGCACCATGACCATCAACGTCAAAGCCCAGCTTGTCCCCAACAGTGACAAGACCTCAGAGGGCGCGCCCGACTTCCGGCTCTATGCCGGCGGGGCAGAACTCGGCGCGGCCTGGCGTCAGGAAAGCAAGGACGGCGAGACGCCCTACCTCGCCGTCAAACTTGATGATCCGAGCTTCGCCAGCCCGATGCGCGCGGCCTTCTTCGAGAATGAGAAGGACGGCACCGGCGTCATGATCTGGAACCGGGCGAAAGCTAGCTGAGCAGCCGTGCGCTGGCGGCGTTAGCCATCAAATGAAACCGAAGCCATAAACACCTCAAAACAAATCAATATTTTTTTGGTTTCATCTGCGGCCTCGCTGCCTCGGCGGACTTGCTTGCAGCCTGGAGGTCTGCGACGAGCTTCTCCAGTGCTGCGATGTCAGCCGTAAAATCATCCGGTTGAGGAATGCCTACAGTATCTGAGGCTGGATTATCATGGCTGTAGGTGTTGGCGCGCGTCATGCCTTCATGGAACCGGATCGCGAGCGCGTCCGACAAGGTGACATAGCGGAGTTCCTGCGCCTTGATAACGTCGGTGCCTCGGCGCACGATATCCCTGAAAATTACCTCTTCGACAACACGCTCATAAGTATCCCGCAAGCGGCCATAAAGGTTCTTCACTTGGTACTCGTAATCGGCCGGACTCGTGGTGAGCAATTTGGGTAGTGGTGCAAAGTCGTTCTTGAGTTTGCCGATACGCTTTGAAACGTTGAGGCCTTTCCAAATCATGCCGGCGGGATCAATCTTTCCTGCAGCCTCTTTATCCCCGAAAAGCGCAATCGTTACTGGCTCAATACCCTTGTTCTCGGCAGCACCGCACAATTCGTTGAAAAAGATAATATCATGGGTGAACACGATCACCTGCCGTTGACATGCTTCTTCGGCGAGGCGTTCTGCAACGCGCGCGCTCCGGTCGCGGTCGAGCGATGATACTGGGTCGTCGACGATTATCGGTCCAGACCCCTCGGTCAAAGCTACTTCCGTGAGAAAGCCAGCTAGCGCGAGTGCCCGCTGCTCTCCTTCGCTGAGAATTTCCGAAGTAACCTTGGTAAGTTTTGTCTGTGGATCGACTTCGAATTCGGCTTTGGTCTGACCGCTCTTGCGCGAAAGTCCGACTTTGAGGTGCATGATGTCGAACCGCCCGCGCTCGTCGTCGAAACGCGTCACCACCGCATTTGTGAGATGCGAATCGACCAACTCGTTTGCGCGCCGCGTGATCCCCGTAGTCTGTAGTTCGGCCGACGCTTTTTCGAAAGCTGCGTCAGTTTCAAGGAGATCCCGCCGCGTGACCAACTTTTCCCGGTTGGCCGCAAGTATCTTCTTGTCTTCAAGTTCGGCCTTTTCGCTGGCGAGCCTCTCGCGCTCCTGCGCCTCGCCAGCCTTGACACGCTTGTCCTTTTCGTCGCCGAGGTTTCGAGCTAATTCTTTCAACTCGGCATGCGGCGAGACAAGCGCCGAAACGGGCGCACTGTCGTCGCCTGTCAACCGCGCAGCGGCCTCTTCGCGCCGCTGGGTCGCTGACACCTGAAAACATGATAGGGCATCGGCGAGTTTCGGGTCGCGCTGACGAATCTGCTCGACCCGTTCCGAAAATCCGTCCGCGCTCAGATGCGTCAGAGCCGGCAGTGTGTCGGCAGCATCGGAGACGGCCTTCTCTGCCTTTGCGGCAGCCACATCGAGGGTATCGTCGATGTAATTCTTAAATCTCTGCATTCGCTCGGTGCCAGCGGGAAGCAGCGGCTGCTGGCAAAGCACGCAACTTGCCGCTTCAGTGACCGGGAAGTCTGCGCCGACATACGCCTCTTTGACAGAATAATCGCGCGCTGCGGCCCATAGAGCGCGCCAACTCTCGCTTCCTACGCCGGGAAGTGGTTCATCTGTAAACAGAGCGCTTGCCGAGAGCTGCGCTGTCTGGCGTGCAGTGACGGCGCTTTTCCACAAGGTTGTGAATCCGGTCAGGGCCGAGTCTGAGAAAGCAGTCGCAGCGATTTCGCACTCGCTTGCGACCGCCTGTACCCAGCCGATGAGAGAGGTCAGGTCGGCGACCGCCGCTGCACTTGCCGATAGGATCGCGATGACCTCGTCGAGCCGCTCTTGATCTGCAGTCGAAAATGTTGCCGCCACTTCAATCGCATTGTCGGATGAGTCTTTATTGAGTGCTTTGTCAAACAGCTGGCTCTTTGTTTCTCGCTGGATGGGGAACATGATCGTCGTTAGACTGACCTTGTTTCCGACCGTTGTCTCTCGCTCTGCGTCGAAGTTTTCTTTGAGCTTAAGGCAAGCTCCGTTGAGTCGATGAGGTAAGGCGAGACCGAAGGGCAGATATCGAATCTGGTTGCCGCTATCGACATAAATCTGCGCGGAAAGTGTGTCGAACACAGAAATTTGCGAGAGTTCGGGTGCTGCCGTCATCCCTGTCGTCCAAGGGATCGGCGTTTCCCCATTGCCCGTATCAATGATTATATTGGCTGACTGCGGATCAGTGCCGCCGCCGTAAACATCAGAAAGAACCTTGAGTTTGGCGGGATTTTCCACCCGCGTGCGGCACGCCGTGCGCAATATGCGAACGAACCCGCTTTTGCCGCTGCCGTTTCGACCGTAGACCACTGTCAATGCGTTTGGACAAAACTCAAGCTCAGCATTCGCTGCCAGTCGATTGACATTCTGAACATTGCTAATTTTTTTGAGGGTGACAGGAGTTCTATTTGCACCGCCAAAATGAGATTTGTTAAAGGGGACCGCCGAAGGTGCAGGCGTTTCCAACTTGAAACCAGCTTCATCTTTGATCATTGCCATCAGATCGGCGAAATCATTGTCAGTAAGTTGATCACTTATAGCCAAGCGTCGTAAAGCGTCTTGTCTCCATGGGGACAGCTTCTGTGACCAAGCTTCGATGTCGTCAATTGGCTCCTTCAATTTCTACCCCTTGCAGTTTCAACATTATATGGAAGTTCGACCTGTCTCAGGTTCAGAATGATTCGCTGCATATCAATCGTATTCAGCTTATCCCGGACCCTAATCTGTCTTTGGGTTGAGTTGATTTCCGCCGTCATTAACTAATGCTTCTCTCTTCAATGGCGCTGCCTGTGAGACCTTTGCGAACATAGAATCCGTTCGGAATAGCTTCCTGGACAAGCGGGACGTGCGAAATCAGGCCGACGGCCCGCGAGTTTTTCACCAGACTGTTTAGGACGTTCAGGACCTGATCGAGGGTGCCTGAACCGTTCTCGGTGTCGAGGCTTCCGAATCCCTCATCGATGAAGATCGTATCGAGGCGGACTTTGCCGCTTGCAGATTCGACAACATCAGCAAGCCCCAGCGCGAGGGCGAGCGCCGCGATGAACGTCTCGCCGCCGGATAGGGTGTCCGTTCCTCTCGACTTTCCCGTGTGCACATCAAAGGCCTGGATGCCGAGGCCGCGGCTACCACGACCACCCTCGGTGTCACGTTCGAGCTGGTAACGAGAAGATGTCATCGGACCAAGCCGGAGATTGGCGGCTTCGAGCACGCGGTCGAACATGGCCCCGATCGCATAGGTTTCCAGCTTAAGGCTTAGCGGATTATCGCCATTCGTGAGCGCCGCGATCTTGCGGAGGGGGCCAGATTCAGCTTCGGCCTTGTCCAGTTTGCGCATCGTGTCTTCGAGACTTTGCCTCAGCTTCTCCAGCTGACCGACACGGTTGCTGGCAGCGATCCGATCTTCCGTTGCTTTGGTCAGGGCGGCTAGGGCGGTTTCATGAGCTTCCTTTACCACGGGAAGATCCGGGCGCGTCAGATCGCCAATCGCCGAGGCCGCAGCGTTTGCGGCACCCTGCGCCTCGTTCAACTCAGTCTCGTACCTTCTGACAGCTTCACTGTCTGAATCGATCGTCGCGATAGCGGGTTTGAGAGACTGGTATACTTCCTCCGTGAGCCCTTGCTCAGACAGACGCGTGCGGAACGTCGCTTCCGCTTTTTCGAGCCGGAGTTTGCAAGTGGCTACCGATTCCTCAGCGCCCTTACGCGCGGCATCGGCGGAGAGGACGGCCTCGCGGGCCGCCTTGAGCACGGCTTCGGCCTTGTCTTTCGCTTCGACCAGTGCGGTCAGTATACGCGACGTCTCATCCATGGCGGACGTGACAGCGCTCTGCGTGCGGAGCGCTTCGGGGACAGCCTCGAGTTTTCCATCGCGGGCGGCTCTGGCTTCGGTCGCAGCGTTGCGGCATTTATCCGCTTCACTGCGGAGGCGTTCGGTCTCGGTTTCTTGGGTTTCAATCTGCTCGTCGAGCGCTTCGATAGCCGCCTCGACTTCCTCAAGATTGACGGCGGGGCCCAGTGCTCCGAGGTCAGCCTCAATCTGTCTGACGTTCTCGAGAATCGCCGCGAGCGTGTCTGTCGGCTGTTCCAGTGATGAGAGAGTTTCCTCACGGGCCTCGAGCGTGGCTTTCAGCCCGGCTAGCTTTTCACTGGCCTCGCGGGCAGCGCGTGCAGCCGTTTCAAACCGGTCGCGGGCTTCGCGGAAGGCCTGATCACGCCCCGCATTCTCGATATCGCCCGTGGCGGGTTTCGGATGGTCGGTCGATCCGCACACAGGACAGGGCGCATCTTTTTCCAGCTTGGTTGCGAGATGCAGGGCTTGCGCGGCGGCCAGGGCTTGCTCCGCTGCTGCATAGGCGGCGCGCGCCTCGGTTTCATGTTCTAGCGCCTTGGCTGAGGCTGCGCTTTCTTTTTCAAACGCCGCTTTCGCCGACCGGGCCGCCGCTTCTGCTTTCCCGTAGTCTTCGGCGGCTTTCTTCTGGGTCAGGAGATACGTTTGCGCTTTCATAAGCTCACCGCGTGCGCTCTCAGCGCTCCGGGCTGACTTGAGTGCGGTGGCGCGCTCTGCGCGAGTACTGCGCAATTGGTCGAGCCGATCTTTGCTCTTCCCGAACGCCGCTTGGGCTATCCGCTGCGCCTCGAGCGCCGCCTGCACGGCTTCGGCGCTGGCTGACGCTGCCTCAAGAACCCTGGCAAATCGCTCAAGATCATCCTTGCGTTTGCGCGCGGTTTCGATCTCGGGGGCTCTGGCCTCTTCTCTTGCCACAGCCTCGATGGCGTCTTTGACTTTTTGTTGGGCCTCGCTCTGCGCTTGTGTGGCTTCGGCGAGCTTTGTTTCGGCGTCCTTTACGTCTTCCCGCGCGGTGACGAGTTGCTCTTCCACATCCACAATCAGCCGGGCGCGCGCCGCCTGTTTCATCCGGTCAGCGATGGCGGCGAATTCCGCCTTGCGACCCATCAGGATGGTGAGCTTCGCCTGCGCCTGTGCCGATGCCACGAACTTGGCCTCAACCGCTTCGGCAGTCCGAAACGCGGTCTCCGCTGCCTGAGCCTGTTGCTTTGCTCCCGCTTCGACGACCGATCGCTCCTCAACCGCAGTTTGGGCTACGTTTATGCCGTCGAGCAGGGCGTCCGTGCTTTCGAACCCTTCGGCATTGAGCCGCGCGGCGCAGACCGCCCGTTCTTCGCGCACCTGCCGTTCGGCCTCAGCGGCCTTGTCCTTCAGGTCAGCCATCAGGGCCTGATAGAGCGAGACGTCGAACAGGTCCCGCAGGATCGTCACGCGTTCATTGGTTTTGGCGGACAAGAACTTCTCGAACCGGCCTTGCGGCAGCAGCACGATTTGCCGGAACTGTTCAGCGCCGTAACCGAGAAGCTCCGAAACGGCAGCATCGACATCGCGGACCTTCTTTTCCGCAATGATTTTGCCGCGTTTGTTAGCTGTGATCTCATCGAGGGCGAGCCCGGTTGCGTCGAACAGATGGGCTTCATGCGCGCTCTTGGTTTCACCTTCGCCGCGCTGTTTCGGGCGCATCTGGTCCGGCTGGCGAACCACCACGAAGCGCCGCTCGCCCACGTCGAAGACGAACTCGACTTCGGTCGCGACGTCAGCGGCGGCATGGTCTGAACGAAGGGAGGTGCGATCCTGTTCCGACTTCGACGCCTCGCCGAACAACGCGAAGGTCATTCCACTGAAGATTGTCGATTTGCCCGAACCGGTCTGTCCGTAGATGCCGAACAGACCTGCTTCAACGGCGTTGCGGAAATCGATGACTTCCCTGTTCGCATAGGGACCAAAGGCCTGGAGTGTGAGTCGGACCGGTCTCATTCCGCATCCTCCCTCTGCCGCAAGCGCGTGAGGGAAGCTTCAACAACGTCCTGTTCGGCATCCGTGATGTTTTCGAGACCGACTTCGCCGAGGAAGTTTCTGACCACGTCCGCTGGCTCAGCAGCGGTGACAGCCGGGCCGTCCACGGACTTCGTCTCAAGCGGGCGCTCATTGCGAACATAAACCAGCTCGCAGGCGTTCGGAAACACGTCCCTCAGGCGCTTCATGCCGTCGATGACGGGTACATCATCTGTCAGCTCCGCCTTGATGAAATCACTCGACGGATCGGAGAGTAGGAGTTCTGCATGTTTGCCGCGCAGAACCCGGGTACGCCTGATCGGCTTGAACGCCACGACCTCGACCGAAACCTGACCGGCCGCATCCATCTCGATCAGGCCCATCGATTTTTCCGAGTCGGCCTCGTCGAAGCCGAAGGCGAGAGGCGAGCCGGAATAACGAATGTGTTCCGCGCCTACCGACTGGGGTCGATGAAGATGCCCGAGGGCGACATAGTGCGCCCCGTCAAAAGCGGAGGTCCTGACCGTCTCTATGCCGCCAACCCGCGTCAGAGACCGCTCGCTTTCGCTGACCGAACCCCCGGTGACGAAGGCGTGCGCGACGATGATCCACCGCGCGCCTTCAGGAATCCGGGCGCGGGCGGCTGCGACTTGCGCCACCAGCACATCCTCGGGCGTATCAATGGTCTCGCTCTCAAAGCACTCGCGCGCCGCATACTCGTATGCGAACGGCAGCGCCGAGATTGCGACCGGGCCATGCTTGTCTGAGAGCAGAAGCGGTGCTTCCTCAGCACTGATCGCACCGCGGATGAGCCAGCGCGAGCGATCCGCCGCGATGGCGGAAAGGTCGATACGGTCCCCTGAGTCGTGATTGCCAGCGATCATGGCGACCGCGGCGGTGGTCTCGGATTTGATTCGTTGGAGAAACCCGTTGAACTGCCGCACCGCACTTTGCGGCGGCGACGCCCTGTCGAAGACATCGCCGGCGATGATCAGCGCATCGACGCCATTCGCCTTCACCGCCTCGACGATCTGGTCGAGCACCGCTGCGTGATCCTCCTCCAGGGAGATCCCGTTGAACTGACGACCGAGATGCAGGTCGGAGGTGTGCAGCAGCTTCATGACTTGTTCCGTATATTTTTTATACGTATACTTTTTTGATGTATAGGTTAACAGGAGTCAAGAGAGGACATTGGATGACGCTCGACGAGCTCAAACATGCCCAGAGACAGCGCCTATTGTTTCTCGACCGGTGCTTCACCTGGCGCGGCGTTGCGCGGCGGCGTGATCTCACTGAGCGATTCGGAATCTCGACGGCACAGGCCGCAAACGATTTTCGGGCCTACCTCGCTCTGATCACTCAGAACGCGCCGGAATATGACGCCCGCCTGAAAGCCTATGTTGCAGCGCGAGATCATCAGCCGATTGCGCCTTCTTCGATGCTGGACGTATTCGGCGTTCTCGACACGACCTCGGATGATGAGTTGCCCGCTGCGCTGCCCCGCGCAAAGCGGTGGCTGGACCCATACGTCGCGACCGTGCTTCACGACGCCATCTCGAACCATCGAAAAGTCAGAATCGCCTACACGTCGATGAGCTCTGGTGAAACGGCTCCGCAATGGGTCGCGCCAACACGGTTTATTTTCGATGGCGAGAGCATTCATTTCCGGGCCTACAGCTATAAACGCGGCGAGTACCGGAACTTTCATCCCGCCAGGATCGAACCTGAGAATGCGTTCCAAGCAGGAGAGATCGAGGCGCCTTTGCCTTTGGATTCCGAATGGCACACGCTGAGCATCATCTGGCTCAGGCCAAGCGCGCGGCTCAGCGCTGCGCAGGCCGCTGTGGTCAGGAGAGAGTATGGCTTCAGCGACGATCTCCTGAAAGTCGAAGTGCGCAAGGCACTCGAGTTCTATCTGGACCGGCGCTGGGGCCTGAATGAAGCGGGTGCGAGACTGGAACGCGTGCGTACGGAGCATCTTCCAATCGAAGCAGGTTGACTAGAATATTCCCGATCGGGAATTTTGTTCGAATGTCACGCGTTCTCGAAAGAAATCTTCCCGAACGGGAATGCAGATTCAAGCTCTATCGAGCTGTATGGGAACATCCATTAACGCAGCAGAGTGTCCAGGCTTGTCCGCTGCCCAGCGTGCTTTTCCGGATTCGTGTCTCGCAGTTTCAGGATGTTCTGCAGCTTCCACTGGACGGCGGGTAGGTCTGCCGCTGACGCTAAATCAATGGCGTCGAAGTCCGGTTCGCCTTCGACCAGCGTTCGCAGAAATTGCGCGGCATTGCCGGTCAGACGGGACTGGACGTCTTCAATTAGCCTGACCCGCTCGTGTTCCAGTTCAGCGACGCTGACCGCATCGACGGTCATGCCGGAAAACTCAACCTCGAAGACGTTTGTTAACGGTGCGAGGTTCGGATTCAACAATTCATGTGGCGGTCGGCTGGAGCTCGCGACATAGACGAGGAAGGCCCTGAAAAGATCATCCGTGATGCCCTCATTCTCGTAAAGCAGCTTCACGTCGAACAGATCGCGCGGGTGCTGACGGTCAAGCGCGGCATGGAGTTTTCCGGCATAGAGATCCTCGAACGCGACCAGTTTTGTCTCTGCGAACCCGAATTCGTCCTCGACCGTTGGTGTGACGCGTTTGGTTTCGGGCTCGAAGACCACGCCGCGTGTCACAGGGGAGGTTTCGACCTTCACGGTCGCAGACCCCCGCCGGAACAGGACGCGGGTTGCGCCGCCGCCACCGCCCGCGATCCGGGTTGCCGTCACGCCTCGCACCTTTGAACCCGCCTTGGCGATGCGGTCCATCGCGACGTCGATGTCCGCTAGCGACTGCACGCGGTCCTTGATCGGCAGGAAGGTGAGATCGACATCGACCGACAGGCGCGGCAGATCACGATAAAACAGGTTGATCGCCGTGCCGCCTTTCAGGGCGAAGTCTTCCTCTGTCGCCACCGCTGGCAGAAGATCGACCAGCAGCCGGACCTGATCCACATATCGCTCACGCGCCATGGCGCGCCTCACTTTGCGGCATCAGCTCCGGCGGCACGGAGATCGCGTAACGCGGATGAAACTGTCCCTTGTCAAAGAGGGCACGAGGTCCCGAGCCGAGGTCGAACCGCTCGGGCGAGAGATGTCGGCGCCAGGCATGGCCATGCTTGTCGGCAAAGACGAAGAAGAGCCGCTTGACCTTGATGCTGGTGCAGCACGCCAGCAGCTTCTCCAGACGGCGGGGGCGCGCGGAGGCGAGGCCTTCGAAGACCGTATCGACGATATGAACGCTCTCATGCTTGGGCAGCTCGTCCAGCAGTTCGAGGATGGCGCGTTCCGGCGTTGAACATTTCAGTGGGCCAACCGGGGAGTCGACATCCGTCGTTTCCTCATCAGCGTGCATGTCGAACAGTTTGGTGCTGTGCAGCCGGTAGCGGCCAGCCTCATCCAGCCGCTTGAGCCAGGTCGGATGCGCTTCGCCATAGAGGTGGACATCCTGATCGCCGCGCAGCGGCAGATAATGGGCGAACCCCTGCAGCTCCAGCGCGGTCCGTCCGCCGACGACCGATGAATAGTCCATGACGTGCTGCAGCGAGCGTACGACGAGTTGCCAGTCTGCGCTGCGAGCGTCAGCCTTCGGGCGTCGGTAGAGGCCGCGCACGACCGGTTCGAGCCAGCCGCTGTCTATGTATTTGTGGGCGAGCATGCGCGTGATGCCATGACGCTGCAGTGTCTGCGTATCGACCAGCCGACCTGGCAGGACGGTCTCCAGCAGCCATTTTAGCTTTGTCTCGTTTTGTCGCCTCATGGGATACAAAATAGACAATTTTCGAAACTTGGCAAGCAGATAGTTTTGAGCGCAGCTTACTTGGTATACCTTGGGGATACGAAATTCATTGAACTCGAAACACGCCGGGTCGAACAAACATGCCAGCACACCCGCCATCACTCACGGCCTTCGAGCGCGTTCATGACGGCGAGGCCGACGCTCTTGGCGGCCTCCATCGCATGACGATCCGACAAATGGGCATAGCGCTGCGTGGTCTCAGGACGGCTATGCCCGAGCAGTGTACCGATGATCGGAAGCGACAGGCCGTTGGCCAGAGCAAAACTCGCAAAGCTGTGCCGAAGATCGTGCTTCCGGACATCCGGCAGGCCCGCTTCCTCGCGCACCAGTCTCCAGACCGCCTGCGTCCCGCAATAAGGACCTGTGCCCGCATTATTGAGAAAGACCCAGGTCGGGTGCAGTCGCGGCAAAGCCTTGAGAATATCCAGGACTTGCGGCGAGATCGGCCGGATCGACCGGCCTGACTTGGTCTCTTCAAACCGGAAGAAGGAGCGGTCGAAATCGATCTCAGACCATTTCAGCTCTTCGATCTCTTTGGTCCGCGCGCCCGTCATCAGCAGCAGGCGGATAATTGTGATGCCAGTCACACGACGATCCATATGTTCCCACTCATCAAGGCATTTACCGAGACGGTGGGCCTCAGCCACAGAGAGGTAGCGTTCCTTCTTGCCATCCGGCGCGAGCCTGAGATTGGCCGCAACATTCTGATCCACGAAGCCGATATCTTTCATATAGGCGAGGACGCTCTTGAAGCTGACCATTGTCCGCTTCGCTGTCCCGGTCCCGCCCGTGGCGCGGCGCACCCCATGCTTCTTCGTCTTCTGAACCACAGCTGTCCGGCCAGCGGTGATATCGTCACGCAGCAACTCGACATCCCGGCGTGTCAGTTCACGAAGCTTCTTGTTGCCGATTGCAGGGATGAGGTGAGCATCCATCCGGCTCATCTCATTCCGGATGTTACGCGGGTCTCTGGCTTTGCCTGTTCGCCGGTTGCGGTGCGCCGCTTCGGCGTGCCAGATCTCGATGGCTTTTGCGACGGTGATGTCTGCTTTGGCCTTGGCGGCAGCGTCAATCTCTTCCCGGCGATCCTCACCGAGGCGGGCATTGGCAAGATAGACCTGAGCCTCCTTGCGCGCCATCTCGCACGTCATCGTATTGGAGGCGGCAATGCTCACCCGTCTCTGTTTTGCGCCGCGCCCGACACCAACCCGATAGGACACGATGTAGGCCTTGCGTCCATTCGCTGCGACCCTGAGACCAAAGCCGGGAAGCTCCAGGTCCCAGATAATGTAGGGCGACGTTTTCGGCGCGGCCAAATCGACGACACGCTTCGTAATCTTGACCTTTTTTCCTGTTTTTGACATCCAATCCTCCGGTTTGTCCGGTGGCGACTGGGTTTCCTGACTTTTGAGTCAGCACGGAGTCGGACAAATAAATCCAAAAACTCCAGCAACTGCGGGCCATTGAGCCCGAATTTGAGTCAGCACCATGTCAGCACCGCGAGCCGTAAACGGCTCCAATTTCTCGCAAGGTCTCGCAAAACCGCGACCCTCAAAAGTCATCATAAACCGCGCTAAGTGCTTGTCGTAGAACGTTTTTTCGCAAGAACTTGCAAGGTGCCGCTGACTCTCGCAAACATGGTAGGGTCAAACTCCGAAGGCAGAGGTCACAGGTTCAAATCCTGTTGGGTGCACCAGAGGTATTCATGCGTTGATGCGCAATTGCGCCGCATAGCTCCACCGGCAACGCTCCGTGGATTTTTGGAACGGCGGAATTCAATCTCCTGGTGTTTCCTTCGCGTTTCAGTGTGCTGCGCCTGTGGGGCCATGGCAGCCCGATTGGGCGCCCGTGATTCCAGTTGGCGGAACCGACTGATGCCTCATTCGTTTCGGCATTGTAATGTTTCAAGGAAACCGGTCTCATGATGCCGTGCAGTACACAGTTCGAATATAGAGCCTGGCCTTCAGAAGGCATGCCTCACGTTGAAGCCCTGCACCACATGTTCGGTATTGGCGTTGCAGAAATCAGGACCGACACGTACGTCCTTTCAGCGAACCGTCCGGAATGGTTCATGATCATGCGCGGCGGAACGCGAGTCGAAATCAAGGTGAAAATCGGAGAACAGGATCCCGTATCGGCGTGGAAGATTCTGCTGAAATCGGATTTTCCTTTACGGCGCAGCCTTGTCCGTACGCTCCAGGAGACTTTTCCGGCTGCGGAACTTCCTGACCGTATTTCCGCCCCCGGCGATCTTTTATCCTGGGTTGGACAGGATGCGTCCATCTGCGCGGTCAGCAAACGCATGGTGCATTTTCAACGCGGAAACTGCACAGCGGTATTGGCGCAGGTGGAAGCGGACGGGTGCTGCGCCGAAACCTTCTGTTTGACGGCGAAGCGATATGAACCTCTCGTCGCCGCGCTGGAAATGATTCCCGGGCCTCGCCTGCCGAACCTGCATTATGGATCATGGCTTCAACGCAGCGTCCTCGGAATCCCACCCGCTCCCGTCGCGGAGGACGCGCAGAAAGCAGAACGTGCATCGTCATGGCGCGCGGCGTTCCTGGCTTTACCCGTCGGGTCAAGAAGGCCGGATGCCGCCCTCCGCTGGTAGGGCCCGGATGGGTGCGACAGGCGGCGTTTTCGGAAAGCTGCAAAAGCATTCGCCCGGCGTCAGGACTTCACAGCCAAAACAATCATATGCCCGTTCCCATATTCACCCGCTCCGGTGCACCAAGGTTCTCATGGCCCGCCCGGACATAGACTTAACAGTGTGTGCCAGAGAGATGGGTTACACATTTGCTCCGAACAGGTTGTCGATTGCCTGCAGAGTTCCCTGCTCAAGGTCATCGTGTATGGGTGTGACGAGCCCTATGCCGTCGTCGGCTTATCTTATGCCGACACGCTGACCCGCACGCAGCCTTGGAGCCATCTGGTTTGGAGCCCGCGCCATGCCGCATGATAGTCCCGGTTATCGGCCGATGGAAAGGCCCGAGCCGTGCAGGCATAGTATCCTGAAACCGCAAAATACCTGCATGCATGCACCTTGATCGTCGAAACGAATGCGCTGGCAGGACGGACAATTCATCAGGGCCTTTGAAATAGTCCTAATCCAGAGTATAAAGAAAGAAAACAGGGTGGGACCTGAGGAAGTCGCAAAACTGGGTTTGGCGCCATCAATCCGGCGGCCAAAGCGATCAAGCGTTGCCACCACAATCCATTGGGCCATTCGGCCTGGTTGCTCCGTCTGCACAATGACGGAATTGAATTGCTGTGGAGAAAACAATGACAAAGATACTTGGAAACGCCGGACGATTGGTTGCCTTCGGATTGGCATCCGGACTGTTTTGCGCAGGCGCCTTCGCGCAAACCTTCACTTTCTCATCCACGTCTGAAACGCCGACAACTGTTGGCGCCACAACCCCGCAAGGAAGTGTCGCTGGCGCGTACTGGACAGGCACCACGACGACGACCTATGCCGATGGAACCAAGGGAGAAAGCTCTTTCAAATGCGTTTCGACAAGCCAACCGCCGCGCGATTCCATATTCATGGTCCACGGCGTATGCGACGGCGCAAGTGAAGACGGAAACTATACCGTGTACACCGGCTGCAACTTCATGGATGCCGAAATGACAACCATGAGCTGTGTCGGCGGCCTGATCGGCAAGTCGGGCGATTTGGCCGGGCGCACCGGAACCCTGACGCTCTATTCAAAAGACAGCACATCCACCGGAACCGGCCAATGGCACGAATAAGCCGTTAAGCCGCCGCCCTGCGCACATATGCCCTCTGCGCAGGGCGCCCCTTAAGATCCGCCCCGCTCCTTCAGACAGCTCGCCTGTAACAGACATCGATCAGGTCTGGAGGGCATGACGCATGGGGTTGTTCCCCACTTTTTCGCCCACACACCTCCCCGCTGACACAGTGCCACAAACGCCTGTTTGGCAGAGCGTCCTGCGGCGAAGGTCGGACTGCTGCAAAAAACTAAATGCAGCCTGGATGGAACCCTTCCGCTGCGAGCGCATCTCCTTGACAGGCCGCACATCGGTGCATTGGCCTACAGGGAGTCCATAATGAACAAGATATTTGCTGCGGTATTGCTCGGAGGCGCGCTTCTGGCGGCTCCGGCCGCGTTTGCAGACGAGGCGCGTGACACGCTGCTGAAAGCAGAAGCACAGATCGAGGCGCTCGATTCGGCGGACGCTGCGATGGCCGCCTCCGTTGATTATCAGGAGACCCAGCTGCGCCTCCAGGAAGCGCGCGACGCAGAAGCCAAGGGCCACGATGAAGAATCGGTCTGGCGCTCCCAGGAAGCCGCTCTTCACGGCGAAATCGTCCAGGAAAAAATCAAGCTCCACGCCCTCGAACGTACCGTGACGGAAATCAAGACCGGCATCGAAACGCTTCGCCGCGAACTCGTCTCATAAGGCAGACCCACATCATGGCACATTATCTCAAAACCACGGCCGCCATTGCGGCGCTCACCATGGCTCTTGCCGGGTGCGCCTCGGCGCCGGAACCCAGCTCCCGCCTGCTCACCGCCGAACAGTCGCTAATGGCGGCCCGCGCCGACCCTGCCACCGTGCAGATGGGGCGGACATCGCTGGAAAAAGCCGGCGTCGCCCTCGCTGACGCGCGGGAACACTATATGGACCGCGACGAGGACGACTATATCCACGCGATCCGCATGGGCGAAGGCTATGTCGCGCTGGCAAAGGCCCGCGGCGGCCAGATGAAAGCCGAAGCCGAGATTGCCGCACTCAATGCGGAACGGGCCGAAATCGTCTCGGAAACCCGCAAGCTGGAGGTTGCACGCGCCGAAGCCGCCACGCTTGATGCGCAGTCTGAAACCGCGTCAGCAGAAGCTCGCGCCGACCAGTCTGATGCCAGCGCCGCCACGTCCCGGGCCCTGACCGCCCAGGCGGAAGCGCGTGAGAAGGCCCTGCGCGAAGAGCTGGCTGACTATGAGCTCAAGCAATCCGCGCTCGGCATGACGATGATCCTTCAGGACCTGCAGTACGCAACGAACTCGGCTGTCCTGACCGCCGGCGCGCAAGGCCGGCTGGCGCCGCTGGCAAACTTCCTGCGCAAGCAGCCGGAGGCCCGTATCCAGGTTGTCGGCCACACCGATGCGCAGGGCGATGACGCGTTCAACCAGGACCTGTCACAGCGCCGGGCCGCCTCAGTGGGCGCCTATCTCGTGACCACCGGCATTGATGCAAGCCGCATCGAGGCCATTGGTAAGGGCGAATCGAGCCCGGTTGCCTCGAATGATACCGTGGCTGGCCGCACGGCCAACCGCCGCGTTGAAGTCACCATCCTGGACTGATCCCGGACCTGATTTTCAAGCAGTGATCAAGGCGGCGCGCGAGTGCCGCCTTTTTCTTTGCCTGTTCCCACCAGAGGTGCTCGCCCAGGCCTAGGTACATCTGCGTATTCTTTCAGGATGCACCGACCGGTAAAAACCAACTAGCTCGGGATGTGTGAATGCGCGCGTGTGGGGGACGGAAGATGCTTGTAAACCGGAAAATTCCAATCGTGCCGGATCCTGTCACTTTTGACGCCTTCGCTGATGGGCTCGAAAAGTCCATCGTGCACCTCAGGGCGATCACTTGGACTGCCACGGGCGATGAAGAGGTTGCCGAACGCATTGTCGCCGGTTTCCTGCTGCAGATTCTCGAGCAGGAAATTCCGCGCCCCGCCGAACTGCTGCCCGACACGATTGAAACCCTCTACCTTGCCTATCTCGCGGATGTTCTTGAGACGGATATCGTCAAGGTTCCCGCCGTTGAAGGCGCGTCGGTTTACCTCTCGCTGGAACAGCTCAGCGAGCTCTTGCGCTAGTCCCCGCGCGCAGCACCCTCTGGACCAACCCTGAACGCCCCACGCTGCGGCGGGCCAAGAAAGCATCCCCCTTGACGCAAGACGACGAAGACGGCCGCGCTCCCGCCCTTCCCAAGGCCCATCTCAATGGTGGCAGCTCCGGCAAGATACCGCCAACGGTTCGCGACGCCATCCGGTCAGCCGCGCAGGACAAGGCAGATACGCCGCTGTCAGACCAGCTGAAGGGCCTTCTCCAGCGTATCCGGAAGCTGACATCCAGGGACTGAACAAGAATCGGCCACCGCCCGCGCCTCAAGGCTGAACCGCCGCGCTCTCTCATGTTTTATTAGCGTGTCGCTGCCAGACTGGCCCCGCGGCCTGAAGCTTGCAGGATGCAGGCCGGGAACGGGCCGTCGGACGATGGCCCGTGAAGGGCGTATCGTCGGGAGCGAGCGGCAGTCATGAACCTTTTTTTCAGGTTCCTCAGGATATTTCTTCCCGCATATTTTACGGGAAAGCGGACGGCGCCGCTGGACGTGCATGTCATCAAGTCAGCGGTCTGGATCGGTGATCATGACCCGATGGGCCACATGACCAATTCGCGTTACGCCTCGTTCACAGATCTCGGCATGCTCAACTACATCGCGCGGACAGGGTTCCTGAAAGTCTTCCGCAAGCATGGCTGGACCCCGATCATCCAGAGCGAGGCGATCAGCTTTCACCGCATGATGCGCTTCCCGCAGAAATTCGAGCTGCACACCCGTCCCGTCGGCTGGGAGGGCAGCTATATCCTGTTCGAACACGTGTTTCATTCGAAGGGCAAAATCGTCGCCGAAAGCCGGATGGTCGCCCGCCTTGTCGGCCGCAAGAAGGAACGCGTCACCATCGACATGGTCTTTGACGGCTACGGCATCCACATGGACAGCCCGGAGATTCCCCCGGCCTTCCGCACCATGCTTGATGACCTGAAAGCCCGCCCCTAGAACGTAAAGCCATTCGGCAGTAGCGCGTCCGGCGTTGTCATTTCAAGCGCGTCACCCGCGTCGGCGGCGCAATAGACCACCGTTCCGGCGACAGCGAGTTCGGTGATGCGCTGGCGGCAGCCGCCGCATGGCGTGATCAGCCTGTCTCCGCCTGCCACGATTACGATGGCCCGGCATGTCTTGCCGCCAGATGCCACCATGGCGCCCAATGCGACGGCTTCCGCGCATGTGCCGAGCGGGTAAGCGGCATTCTCCATGTTGCAGCCCACCGAGACCACGCCGCGCTCGTCGAGCACCGCAGCACCGACCTGGAACCCTGAATATGGCGCATGGGCATTCAGGCGTGCCTGTCGCGCCGCTTCAATCAGGGAAGAAACATCCGTTTCTGGCAGCTTTGTCATAAAATATCCCAAGCTTTCCGGGGGTTGAAAGCAGTTCGCCGCCTGATCTTGCTTGCCCGGGCGGGCCTGTTGGTTAGCATGCCCGCCAACCGGCCTACAAGGCCAGCGAAAGGGAAGTCGAGAAGCGCATGGTGCCACGTCCGATCATCATAGACTGCGACCCGGGGGTCGATGACGCCGTCATGCTGATGATGGCGCTGGCCAGCCCGGCGCTGGACGTGCGCGCCATCACCACGGTGGCTGGCAATGTGCCGCTGAACCTGACCAGCCGGAATGCGCGCATGATGTGCCAGATCATGGACCGGACCGACATTCCGGTGTTCGCCGGATGCCCCCGCCCGATCCTGCGCGAGCCCGTGACGGCCGAACACTTCCACGGCGATAGCGGGATTGCGGGCCTCGATCCGTTCGAACCCGATGCGCCGCTCGCGGCCGGCCACGCTGTCCAGCACCTGATCGACACGCTGCGCGCGGCCCGGCCCGGCCAATACACGATCGTCGTGACCGGACCACTGACCAATATCGCCACCGCCATCATCATGGCGCCGGACATCGCACGCGGCATTGACCGTCTGGTCATCATGGGCGGCGCCGATACCGAGGGGGGCAACATCACGCCCTTCGCCGAGTTCAATATCTTTGCTGATCCGCACGCCGCCGCGATCGTATTCGACAGCGCCATCCCGTGCACGGTGCTCAGTCTCGACGTCACCCACCAGGTGCGCGCCGAACCTGAACGCCTCACCCTCCTGCGCGCACTGCCTGGCCCGCGCGCCGCGATCATGGTGCAACTGCTTGAGGCCGCCAATGTGCTGGAAGCGCGCTGGAAGGAAGGCCGGATGACCCCCATGCACGACCCGGCCACCATCGCCTGGCTGCTGGCGCCCGGCCTGTTCGAAAGCCATCAGGCAACCGTCTCCGTCGATACCGCCCCGGGAGACCGGTTCGGGCAAACCCGCGTCGCCCTGTCTGAACCCGGCCCGCATGAATGGGTGACCATGGCTGATGCCGATGGCTTCTTCGCCCTGATCGAACGTCTGGTAAACAACACATGATCACCGTCACCGGCTCCATCAATCTCGACATCGTCGCCACTGGCCCCACCCTGCCCCGGCCCGGCGAGACGGTCACCAATGCCCGCCTTGCGCGCCATCCCGGCGGCAAAGGGGCCAACCAGGCCCTGGCGGCACGCCGCCTCGGTGCAGACGTTCGTCTCATCGGCGCCGTCGGCGCCGACGACATGGCCGAGGAAGCCCTGAAACTGCTGCAGGCCGGCGGCGTCGACCTTTCCGGTGTGCAGCACATCAATGGCGAGACCACCGGCGTCGCGCTGATCGCCGTCGCGGCCGATGGCGAGAACCTGATCGTGGTCTGTCCCGGCGCCAACAAGGCTCTGCGGCCTGCAGATGTCACGAAACAGTCCATCACGCACATGATGGGCGTCCTGGAAATCAGCGCCGACACATTGCTGGCAGCCGCCGAGGTGGCAACCGGCTTTGTCAGCCTCAACCTCGCCCCCGCCATGGCCGTGCCCGACGCACTCCTCGCCCGCGCCAGCCTGCTCAGCGTCAACGAAACCGAAGCGGCCTTCTATGGTGACGCCTTGCATGCGCAGGGCGCGCTGGTGGCCATCTCGCTCGGCGGCGAAGGCGCGGCGCTCTACCGTGATGGCAGGGAGATCGCCCGTGAGGCCCCTCCGCAGGTCCAGGTCGTCGATACGGTCGGCGCAGGCGACACGTTCACGGCGGCCCTGACCGTCGCCCTGATCGAAGGCATGCCCGAGCGCGACGCCCTGCGTTTTGCGGTGACGGCCGGTGCACTCGCCTGCACCCGCCCCGGCGCCCAGCCAAGCCTGCCGCAGCGTGCAGAAGTTGACCGTCTCATGCGGGAGACGTGGCGATAGGACCCGCCCGGGCGGCATTGACCGCGCGCCGCAAATCCTCTTGAGGTCGCCTTACCGTTCCAGACCCGGAGACTGCCCCATGACCCGCCTCCTGCTCCCCCTTCTGCTCACCCTTGCCGCCGCCCTTCCCGCCCATGCCTGGGGCAAGACCGGCCACCGCGTCGTCGGCGCCGTTGCGCAGACCTATCTCAGCCAGACAGCCGACGCGGCCGTGAAGGACATCCTCGGCCCCGAAGGCATCGCCGAAGCATCCGACTGGCCGGACTACATGCGTTCCAGCCCGGACGATTTCTGGCGGTCAGAGGCTAACCCCTACCATTATGTGACCATCCCGAAGGGCACGACCTATGCCGAAGGCACGGCCCCGCCGGAGGGCGATGCCATTACCGCGCTCGCAAAATTCCGCGCCGTGGCGCTCGACCCGGATGCCGCGATTGAAGACCGCCAGCTGGCCCTGCGCTTCATCGTCCATCTCGTCGGCGACCTGCACCAGCCATTGCATGCCGGCAATGGCACAGACCGCGGCGGCAACCTTTTCATCTGCACCTTCTTCGAGGAAATGACCAACCTGCACGAGGTCTGGGACGCGCGCCTGATCAATTACGAGGAATTGTCCTATACCGAATGGACGCAATGGCTGGTCCAGAAGATCACGCCGGACCAGCTTGGCGACTGGGCCAAGGCGCGCCCGGCTGACTGGGCCGACGAAAGCGCGGCCATCCGCGACACGATTTACCCGGATACGCAGATCCTGTCCTGGGATTATGTCTATCAGAGCCGCCCCGTCCTGAAACAGCGCCTGTCCATGGGCGGTGTGCGCCTTGCCGCTTATCTCAACGAAATGTTCGAAACGGCAGCCCCCGCCGCCGAATAGGGGGGATCAGGCGCTGGCGCGGTTGATGCGGCGGCGCTGGACGCTGGATGGAATGTTCAGGCTCTCGCGGTACTTGGCCACGGTGCGCCGGGCGATATCGATGCCGTAGCCGGTCAGGATTTCGACGATCTGGTCATCGGACAGGACGCCATCGTCCGTCTCGCCGTCGATCAGGATCTTGATCCGGTGACGGACAGCCTCGGCCGAATGCGCCTCGCCGCCGCCGGTTGCCGGGATCGAGGCGGAGAAGAAGTATTTCAGCTCGAACAGGCCCCGCGGTGTTGACATGTATTTGTTCGACGTCACCCGGCTGACCGTGGATTCGTGCATCTCGATCACATCGGCCACTTGCTTCAGGTTGAGCGGACGCAGGTGCGCAACGCCGTGCGCAAAGAAGGCATCCTGCTGGCGCACGATCTCGCTGGCGACTTTCAGGATCGTCCGGGCACGCTGGTCCAGCGACTTGATCAGCCATGTCGCGCTCGAGGCGCATTCGGAGATGAATTCCTTCTCCTTGTCGCGCATCGGCAGGGCCGTGACCTCGGCATAATAGGCCTTGTCCATCAGCACGCGCGGCAATGTCTCGGCATTCAGTTCAACGGCGAACATGCCATTGGGAAGCTCACGCACGAAAACATCCGGCGCCACAGCAATCGTCGTATCGCTGGAAAAGCCGCTGCCCGGTTTGGGTGACAGCTGGCGCAGCTCGGTCAGCATGTCCGCAAGGTCAGCCTTGTCCACACCGCATACATCAGCGAGCGCCTTCAGGTCGTGCTTCGCCACCAGGTCGAGATTGGCCAGCATGGCCTCCATCGCCGGATCAAACCGGCCGCGATCCTTCAGCTGCAGCGTCAGGCATTCGGAAATCGAGCGCGCCATTACGCCGGTCGGCTCGAAACCCTGGCAAACCGCCAGCACGGCGGCCACATTGGCAACGTCCGCGCCCAGCGCCTTGGCAACATCCTCCAGCGGCGCACGCAGGTAGCCGGCCTCGTCCGTCTCGTCGATCAGCCGCGCGCCGATCAGGCGGTCAGCCGCCGACAGGCCGGCAATGTTCAACTGGTTGTGCAGGTGTTCATGCAGGGTGACGTCAGAGCTGAGGTTCGCCGTGAAATCATATTCTTCGCTGTTGAAGCTGCCGCCCGATGTGGCGCTTGACCAGTCGGTCTGGGCCGAGGGGCCGGAGCCTTCCGCCGGCATGGCCGCATCCGATCCCGTGCCCGGCTCGAACACATCTTCGCCCGGCGCATCCAGCTGGTCGCGGGCCGCGCCCATGCCGGAATTGTCATCCAGGGCGAGCTGTTCGCGGCGCGCAGGCGCCTCGCCTTGCTCGGCCGGTTCGCCGGCATTATCGTCAGCCTTGTTGAGCAGCGGGTTGCGCTCGATCTCGGCCTCGACAAACTCGGCGAGTTCCTGATTGGAAAGCTGCAACAGCTTGATCGCCTGCTGGAGCTGCGGCGTCATTACCAGGGACTGGCCCTGGCGCATGTCGAGTGACTGTTTCATTCCTTAAGCCCGCGCCCTCAAAATCAAGCGGCGAACTGTTCACCCAGATAGACCCTGCGCACGTCGTCATTCTTCAGCACTTCTTCAGGCGTGCCGTTGAACAGGACGTCACCATCATACATGACATAGGCCCGGTCCACGATCTGCAGCGTTTCGCGCACCTGGTGGTCCGTAATCAGGACGCCCAAGCCACGCTGCTTCAGGTAGCGGACAAGTTCGGAAATATCGGAGATGGCGAGCGGGTCGATACCGGTGAACGGTTCATCCAGTAGCATGAAGCTCGGACGGGATGCCAGTGCACGTGCAATCTCGACCCGGCGGCGTTCACCTCCCGAAAGGGACGTGGCCGCCTGGCCGCGAAGATGTTCCACATGCAGCTCGCTCAGCAGGCTGTCGACCTGTGCCATGCGCGCAGACCGGTCTTTTTCGACCAGTTCTGCCACTGCCATGACGTTTTCTTCTACTGTCATTCCCCGGAAGATGGAGGCTTCTTGGGGAAGGTAGCCCACGCCGAGGCGTGCGCGCTGGTACATTGGCAGGCGCGTCACATCTTCCCCATCGATCGAAATCGATCCGGAATCTGCGCCGATCAGGCCCATGATCATGTAAAAGCAGGTCGTCTTGCCGGCCCCATTGGGTCCAAGCAGGCCGACAACTTCCCCGCGTTGCAGGGACAGAGACACATCGCGCACCACCTGTCGCTTGCCAAAGGATTTGGCAATATTCTTAACGACAAGGCCTTCGGCCGCTTCAGTCATCTCGTGGTGTGTCCCTGTTCACGGGCAGTATTGTCGCCCCGTTACCGGCATAGCCTGACATACTTAAGATCGGCTTCACGCTATTGCTCGAATTTTTCAGTTGCCCGCTGTATCCTGATCGGATTCGATCACCATCCGGGTGCGCCCGGTGCCGCCATCCAGCGTTGTGCGGCGCTTCCCGACTTCCAGTTTCAGCGTCTGGCCCTCGGCCACATCGCGTTCGCGCATCAGGGCCACATTGCCCGTCATCGTGATCGTATCCACTGCTGCGTCATACACGCCGCGGTCGCCCTTGGCCTTCATTTCCGGTGTCACGTAGAAGACATTGCCCTCGGCGACCAGGGTCTGGATCTGGCCAAAGCCGGAGGCGACACCCCCTGCTTCGCTGCTCGGTTTTCCGGCGAAAATGATCGTCACCGTGTCCGCGCGAAGGCGGGCCGTGCCCTGCTGGATGTCGACATTGCCGATCAACAGGACCTTGCGCTCGCGCTCTAGACTCTCCGTGCGCTCGGAGTCGATATAGATCGGGCCGCCTTCGGACGAGATTTGCGCCATGGCAGGGCTTGCGAGGGCCGAAACGGCCAGGGCCGCGCCGAGAAACTTATGGATTGCCATCTGCACCACTTTCGTCGGTTACCGGCGCGTCAGGCTCGGCCGGATAAATCACTGTTTTTACATTACCCTGAAAGACGACCCGGTTGCCACCGTCAAGGATTTCATACGAATCCGAGCGAATATCGCCGAGCGGGCCCTTGCCCTCCAGCGGCGACATGCCCTCTACCCAGTCCTTGCCGACATGCACGCGGGCCGCTGCCGTCTTGAAGGAATAGCCCGAGGCATCGGTAATGACGACGTCATCATACAATTCCAGAATGCCGGCATCCCGGTCATACATGCCCGATGGCGCCCGCACTTCGCTGCCTGCCGCATCGCGCAGGATCGGTCCGACCAGGTCAACGGCATTGGCCGTCAGTTCCTTGCGCCGCGCCGCCTCGGCCGTGATCGTGAAGCTCTGGCCGGTCGAATCGCGCCCGGTAAACCGCGGATTCAGCATCGTGACGACTTCCTCGCCCGAGATTCTTACCGGGACCGCATCCCGGGTCAGCGCGCTCTTGATGATATATCCCACAAACAGGCCGATGGAGACGGCCGCGCAGGCCATGAACAGCACACGCAGGCCCCGGACCAGATCGGAACGCTTGCGCGCCTCGGCCAGCGTCATCTGCCGGCGGGGCACCCACAGCGAGGCTGGATCGTGATGCTTGACTGCGTCCATGAAAGCGCCTGCGGCCTGTTACAAAGTCCTGTCGGCCGTGTTTACAGTCGATACGGGCGAAACGAAAGCGCCCTGCACATGACGGTTGCGTCACGTATGCGCGAAAATGTCCTGTTCGCCCCAGCCGGCCAGGTCGAGTGCGGCCCGCGTGGGCAGGAAATTGAAGCAGGCCTGCGCCAGTTCCAGCCGCCCCTCGCGGATCAGCATGGCTTCCAGTCCGTCCTTGATGACATGGAGGTGGAACACGTCAGACGCAGCATATTGCAACTGGGCATCGGACAAGTCTGATGCGCCCCAGTCGGAACTTTGCTGCGCCTTGGACAGGTCAATTCCCGCAATTTCGCGGGCGACATCCTTCAGGCCATGCCGGTCGGTATAGGTCCGCGCCAGTTTGGAGGCGATTTTCGTGCACCAGATCGGCGCGCAGTCCACGCCCAGCCAGTGCTTGATCATGGCCACGTCGAACCGGGCGAAGTGGAACAGTTTGATGACCTTCGGATCGCTCAGCAGGGCCTTCAGGTTCGGGCAGTTGAAATCGCGCCCCAGCTGCACGAGATGCGCCGTGCCGTCGCCCGATGACAGCTGCACCAGTGTCAGGTGATCGCGCAGCGGGTTGAGGCCCATGGCTTCGGTATCGATGGCCACCACCGGCCCGAAGTCGAGGTTCCTGGGCAGGTCGCCCTTGTGCAGTGTGATTCCGTTCATGGGCAGCGCTTTAGCATGGCTGGCGTTAAGGGCAAATGACCGGATCAGGCCAGAATGCCGGGCCAAATCCGGTTTGACCTCACGCCATGCCTGAAGATAGCCTGAGGTATCGAAGGAGGGACAATGATGAAGACACGCATGATAGGCGCCTGCGCCCTTGCCGCAGCCATGACCGGCTGCACATCGGCTGATCTGGCCGCCTTCTCGGAGGGACTGGCCGAAGCCTCTTATCAATCCTCCTACCAGGCTGCCTACTACCCCCCTTCCGGCACCATCTACTCACCCTATGCGCCCCATGCCTTCTCCACCTATTCCGGCTGGCCATCCGCCTATTCGTACGGACAATACCTTGGTCCCCGGGGGTGTTCGAATACCGGCAGTTTCTACGTCTGCGACAGTGATGGTGACGGTTATGCCGACATGTACGGCAACACTGATGACGGCTCGTATGCCAGCTCACACCTGCGCGTAAACGGGCGCGGCGAGGCCTATGCCTGGAATAGCGACTGCGCCTGCTGGGAACGCGAACGATCGCTTGATGGGGCCCGGCGCGATTATCACGACCACTACGATGACTATGACGATCACGATCATCGCGACCGCCACCACGACTGAACCTCTAAAGCCCCCTGCGCATCTCTGACCACGACACCGCAAGGCCATCGCGGTGGCCCGGATCGGCAATCGAGATCAGGCGGTCGGCCCGCGTATCAATATCCGCGCCGCGCAGGTTCACCGCGCCATGCTCGGTTACA
Organism: Hyphomonas sp. BRH_c22; assembly: GCF_000961795.1. Lineage (GTDB taxonomy): Bacteria > Pseudomonadota > Alphaproteobacteria > Caulobacterales > Hyphomonadaceae > Hyphomonas. The sequence goes on along the minus strand of NZ_LADU01000033.1, from coordinate 19,865 downwards.
ACCCAGGAGAGGTCGGATCGCGGCACGCTGACGGCCTCGGGCCCGAGACGCGCAACGATGCGGCTGACCGTTCCCCGGGCGGCGGTGGACGGCAGGGCGACAATCGGCATCCCGCCATTCGACGCGGCCGCCCCGCGCAGGAAATTCGCAAGCCCGCCAATGCCGGAAACCTGCCGCCCGTTCATGAATTCCGCATTGGCCTGCCCGAACAGGTCGACCTCCAGCACCGAATTGATCGCCACGAAGCGGTCGATGGCCGCCAGGACGTCAATGCCATGGGTCACATCGACCGCACGGAACCGGAAGCGCCTGTCCCTGCCCGCCCGCTCGTACAGCGCGCCTGTCCCCATCGCGACCCCTGTCAGGATCGCCCCCGGCGCATCCATCACCCGCCCCGCATCGATCAGGCCGAGAACCGGATCCGTCACCAGTCCGGAATGAATGCGCAGGTTCGCCGGGCCGCCCGCCTCCGACAGCGCCTTCAGCACCGCCTGCTGCACATTGCCGATCCCGAACTGCAGGCAGGCAGGCTGCGAGCCGACAAGGCCTGCAATCGTTTCCCCGATTGCCGCAAACATGGGCGGCAAGGCAGATTCCGTCAGCTCCACCAGTGGCGTGTCATCCTCCGCCACGACGGCAAACCGGCTCAGCGGCACGCGCGGCGTATCGGCGGGCGCCGGCATGTTTCGGTTGATGATGGCCATGGCGGGAATATCCGCCCGCGCCAGAACGGCCCCGGAGAAATCCGCCGACACGCCAAGGCTCACCCTTCCATCGGCTTCCGGCGGCGACACCATCACCACGGCCAGGTCAATCGGCCCGCTCACCATTTCGCGATAGCTGTCGCTGTAATGCATCGGCCGCAGCCGGATCCGGCCCGCGTCAAACCCGGCACGCATGTCGCCATACAGGAAAGGCATCTCCGCGCGCGCCGACTGGTGCAGCGCGGTCCAGTCCGTCCGGTTCAGCCCCGGCACGGGCACGCCGATGAATGTGAGGTCCCGCGCCAGTTCGGGCGCGCCCTTCAGCGCATCTGCCAGCGCAACCGGCTCGCCGCTGCACCCGGCAATATAGATACGGGCCGGGCCCGGCCTGAGCGCGCGCAGCCGGGCAAAGGCGTCAGCGATCATTTGAACGTGAACCGGGCCGGGCGCTTTTCAAGGAAGGAGGAATAGCCTTCGACGAAATCCTCGCTGGAAAAGCCGTCAAGGAACAGCGTAGACGCCTCGGGCCCATTATCGGCCCATCCGGCCTCCACACCGGCCACCATGTGCTTGATCGCCCGCACCGACCATTGCGAATTTGCCGCGACAGCCTCCCCCAGCGCGCGGGCGCCTTCCAGCGCCTCGCCTTTCGCCACCACGCGATTGAGCAGGCCGAGCGCCTCTGCCTCGGCGACATCAAAGATGCGCGCCGTGAACAGGATATCCTTCGCCCGCGCAGCGCCGATAGCCGTCACCAGACGCCGCATATCGCCCGCAGGATAGACGATCCCGAGTTTCGCAGGCGTGATGCCGAACCGTGCGCCTTCGCCTGCCACGCGCAGGTCGGCCGCCATGGCGAGGCTCATGCCGCCGCCGACGCAGGCGCCATCAATCGCGGCGATGACCGGTTTCGGGCAATGCTCGACAGCGCTCAGCGCCGCAGCAATCGTTTCGCCGGACTGCGCGGCCGCCTCCGGGGTCGAGTAAATCGTCGCAAATTCGGAAATGTCGGCGCCAGCGGCAAACGCGCCCGCCTCTCCGCCATGCAGGATCACAACCTTGACGGCTTCTGCCGCCGTGACACGCGCCATCAGCTCCGGTATCGCCGCCCACATGTCGACCGACAAGGCGTTGCGCTTTTCCGGCTTGTTGAGAATGATCTCGCCAAACGGCGCATTGATCTCAAGACGTATGGAAGACTGGCTCAAACGGCATCCCCGGCATGGGCGCCAAGGCGGCGCGGACTGGCCCTGTCATGGCAAGAACACAGGAGGCGCGCAAGGGATGGCGCCTAACCGGCCTTCTTCAGCGCGACCAGGGCCTCGTCCAGCGCCGACAGGAACCGCGACCGGTCAGCCTTGGTGAAGGGCGCAGGCCCCCCGGCACGCGGCGTGCCCGCCTCGCTGATGCCAACCCGCAGATCGGCAAGAATGGCGCGCGTTGCAACAGCCGCCCCGATTGAATCGTCCGTAAACGGCTTTCCTGTCGGTCCGATAACGCGCGCCCCCGCCTTGAGGCACCTGTCGGCAAGCAAGATGTCGGCGGTCACGACGACGCTCCTGGCATTCGCCCGTTCGGCAATCCAGTCATCGGCCGCATCGAAGCCATCGCTGACAATCTGGCGGGAGATCAGCCTGTGTTCCGGAATGCGCAGATAGGCGTTCGCCACGACGATAACGGGCACGTCATGGCGCACCGCCACGCGATAGACCTCGTCCTTCACCGGGCAGGCATCGCCATCGACCCATATCTGCAATGTGTCTGTCATGGCGCTCCTTTATCAGGGCCCGCCTCTGTGTCCATGCTGGCAATCCATGCGCGCACCAGCGCGGCGCCGTCTTCGTCGATCACGCTGCGCCCCAGTTCCGGCATGGCCACGCCCGCCTCCGACGATTGCATCCGGTAGGTCAGGATCGACTGGTCCGGGTCACCCGGCGCAATGACGAACGTAATGCCGCCAGACCCCCGCCCCGCCGCCGTCGGATGCTTGCCGATGCCGAGCTTCACGTCGGATACTTCCCCGGCCTCAAGCCAGAGGCCGGAATTCGACGCCGAGCCGCTGGCCTTGTGGCAATGCGCGCAATTGATATCGAGATAGGCGCGCGCCCGGTCAGATACCGGCAGGCGGGCATCAAGCACAGAGGGTACTGCAGGCACGTCGCCGGTCACGCCCGCCAGCATGCCGCGCGCCTGCCAGTCGGCCACCTGGTTCACGCCGGCCGGGCCGTCATGATTCAGATTGCGGGCCTTCGGACCGATCGGCAGCACGGCGTCGCCATTCTGATGGCAGGTCTTGCACTGGTTCTTGTTGGGAATGGCATAATCGATCGACAGCGCATCGCCGGATGTGCCCACCACCGATATGGCCTGCCGCCCGCCCGCAGGCGCATAGGTCGCCTCGGTCCCTTCCGCATTCCAGATATAGGGAAACGCCGCCCAGCCATCGGCCTTGCGGATCAGCAGGCGGGTCTCGACCTTGTATTCGCGCACGCCCGGTGCCCGCATGTCCGGCACAAAGGCAAACGTCTTGATCAGCGCGCTGCCGACGGGAAAGTCGAACACGTCATCGGCCGAATAGGCCGCCGCCTTGCCCTTCGGCACATAGGCGAACCGGTGCTTGATCGCATGATCTGAGAAAAGCGGATTGATCAGGTCATAGGGCACGACCCCATCAACCGGCCTGTCCGCCCCCGCGTCTTCGAAAAAGCCATAATCGGCCAGCTTCGGCGCGGGCGCGTCGGCCATCAGCACGTCCGTATCCGGGCCGCCGGACACGCTGCCCTGCGCGCTGCACGCAGCCAGCAGGACCAGTGCGGAGACAAGATAGGCCAGTTGCTTCATCGCGCTGGCGCCCTATTCGGCATCCTGCGGCAGCGTCACAGCCGCTGGTTCCGGTACAGGTATTCCCTGCGGACGCTCCATGCTGGGCGACACGGCAGGCGGATCAATCGGATAGGCGCCAATCCCCAGATTCACGAAACCGATCTCCGGTGCCTCGTCGATGACCAGGTTGGCCGCCTGCGCCTCGGCGCCGGGCCACCGCGTGACACCATCGGACACGATCGCCGGCAAAGTGCCGCCAAGCGCCTCGGCGAGGGGCGCGAGCATGCCCTGCGGATCAGTGCCGCCACCCGACCAGCGATTATTGCGCACCACCACGTCGCGCGGCAGCGGATTGTAGCGTTCATCGGTGAACGGCTCGGTATAGGCGATCAGCAGGACATGCGCCGAGCGGTTCTCGGCAAAATCATTGTCGAACACGTGTACATTGCGATTGGCCAGGATGATGACCCCCGTGCCGGACGGCACACCTGCCACGATGTTGCCGGGCGGGGCGAAATTGCGCGTATTGTTGTGGACGATCTGATTGTTGAAAATGCGGGTCGAATGCCCGCCGATCACCGGCAGGTCAGGCAGGTCGAACACCAGGATGCCGCCCGTATTGTCGCGGGTGATATTGCCGTAGACGTCGGCATTGCTGGAATTCTCGATCTCGATTCCCGCCACGTTGAATTCGGCCAGCGAATTGCGCACGATGATATTGTGCGACTGGCCGACATAGATCCCGGCATCGGACGCGCCGCGCACGGTCACGTTCTCGACCAGAACGTCACGCGACTCCACCGGATAGACGCCATAGGCGCCATTGTCTTCGTCCGGCTCGCCCGACCAGTCGACCGTCAAGTCGCGATAGACGATGCGGTCGGCGCCCTTGGACTTGATCCCGTCGCCCTTGGTGTCGCGTATGCCGAAACCCGTCAGCGTGACATCATCGGACGTGACAAGCAGGCCTTCGCCCGCACCGGTCTGGCCAGAAAAGTCGAGTATGGTCTTGTCCTGCCCCGCGCCCAGCACGGTCACTCCGTCGACATCCAGTGACAGGCCCGTTGAGAGCTTAAACGTCCCCTCGGGCAAGCGCACGGTATCGCCGGGCCGGGCTTCGATCAGGGCTGTCTGGAGATTGGCTGCGAAGTCGCCTTCAGCCGACACGGCCGCCGGCAGCGCGGCTGCATCGCTCGCAGGCACGTCAGCAGGCTTCGGGCTACAGGCTGCCAGAGCCAGTGCGGCCGCCGCGACGGTCCATCCTTTATATGTCATCCTGTGTCCTCCCCGGTTTATTGTGACACGAGTGTCATCTTCAAACCGGGGAAAAGCAAGGGGTGGTTAAGGCCGTATCAGTGTACGCTGAGCGGCTTCAGGTCGTTTGCAAGTGCAGCCGCAATAGCCGCTTCGCGTCCTTCGACAACAGCGAGGCGTATGCCGTCTGCTGACAGGACAACAAACAATTCGTCCGGATCCTTGATCTGGCTCATTGCATTGGCGGGCATCAGCGTCTGCAATTCGTCTTCATCCAGGTGGCGGATGTAGACAAAGGCGTCGCTTTCAAACGGGTTCGTTTTCAGTTCAGTCGTCATCGTTCCAATCCTTTCCGTCACGAGACAGATACCGAACGCCAGAGCCGGTGGCTGTGCCTCAGGGGCAGACCCTTCGTTCCCTATCAAGGTGGGGGATCAATGTGGCCGCTTCAAGCGCCGTGATGCGGCAGGAATGAGACTTTGTTCACTTTTTGGTTACGCTGATCGGCGGCGCTGCGCCGGGCCGTGGTCCTGCTGTCTTGCGTGAAATCAGCCCTGAGCCCGGTTCATGTGAGGCCCGAAGAGCCGATACGGAACCCGCTTAAAACAGGAAAGAATGGTGGAGCCAGACGGAATCGAACCGACGACCTCTTGCATGCCATGCAAGCGCTCTCCCAACTGAGCTATGGCCCCATTCTGGGAAGGGCGAGAAGTAGACGCGCCGGGCGCGCCTTTCAAGCCCTAATCTTCATCCTCATCGTCAAGAACGAGCGGATCATCATCGTCATCATCCGCATCGATGTCGAACGCATCATCGTCATCGTCATCAAGGATGACATCGTCCTCGTCATCATCGTCGTCGACGCCTTCTTCGGAGAAGCCGGCCGGAACCTTGGCGCCGGTTGCCTCTTCCTCGTCGTCTTCCGCTGCGCCTTCAAGGATCACTTCAGCTTCTTCGCCGCCGAGTTCCTTGGCATCGTCCTCGTCTTCGATGTCGTCTTCGTCGTCATCGGCCTCGTCATCATCGCCCTTGCCCTTGGCGATGACGTGATCGTCATCCTCCTCGTCGTCATCGTCGTCATCATCGTCGGACTTGACGGCGGCGCGCGCGGCCTTTGCCTTCACCTTGGTGATCGTGGTCTTGATGACCTCGTCCTCGGGATCGAATTCGTTTCCGCATTTGGGGCAAACAGCGGGGCGTTTGTGGAGGTCGTAAAAGCGGGCTTCGCAGTCAGGGCAGACTTGCTTGGTTCCGAGTTTGTCTTTCGACACGGGGCGGCTCCCTCCGGTGTTTCAATGTTTTTGGTCTGGCGGGCGCTTGCCATGAACGCTGCGCGCTGTCAAAGCCCGAATCTCCTGAGAACTGCGCAAACGGAATATCCCCATGGTCTGGACCAGCCGCCCTGTCAGCCGCCTGAAAGGCATTATCCGCGCGCCGGGAGACAAGTCGTGCAGCCACCGTGCACTCATCATGGGCGGCATCGCTGACGGCACCAGCCATTTCACCGGCCTTCTGGAGGGCGATGACGTCCTGCGCACCGGCGCCGCCATGGCTGCGCTCGGTGCCGTCGTGACACGCACAGGCGCGGGCGAATGGACAGTGGCCGGCACCGGCCCACGCGGGCTTGCATCACCTGCCGCCCCGCTCGATTTTGGCAATTCCGGCACCGGCTCGCGCCTGATGATGGGCCTGATGGCGGGCTATGACCTGACGGCAGAGCTTTGCGGGGATGCCAGCCTCAGTGCCCGTCCGATGAACCGGATCCTTAATCCCCTGCGCAGCATGGGCCTGACGGACACGGCCGAACCCCATGGCCGCCTGCCCTTCCGCCTCACCGGCACCAGTGCCCTCAAGGCCATCACCTATGCGCCGCCGCAGGCCTCCGCACAGGTCAAGTCCGCCGTCCTGCTGGCGGGCCTCAATGCCCATGGCACGACCCGCGTCGAGGAGGCAAAGCCCACTCGCGACCATACCGAGCGCATGCTGCGCGGCTTCGGCGCCGATGTCGGAGTCACCCGCGGCGACGGCCAGGCCCGCACGATCTCGCTGCGCGGCGGCCAGAAACTCTTGGCCATCGAGGCGGCCATTCCCGGCGACCCGTCCTCGGCGGCTTTCCTGATCGCCGCAGGCCTGATCTCGCCGGACGGGGATGTCATGGTCGAAGGCGTCATGTCGAACCCGACACGCTCCGGCTTCTTCGACCTCGCCGAACTCATGGGCGCCCGGCTCGGCGCGGAAGACACGGGCGAGGCCGCGGGCGAACGGCTGATCGACATCCAGTCAGGTAGCGCCGCCCTGATCGGCCGCCATGTGCCCCAGCGCCTCGTGCCCTCCATGATCGACGAATTCCCGATCCTCGCCGTGCTCGCGGTCTTCGCCACCGGCGAGACCGTGGTCACCGGCGCGGAAGAACTGCGCGTGAAGGAGACCGACCGGGTGAAAGCCGTGGTCGACATGCTGCGCGCCAACGGTGTCGAGGCCGAAGAGCGCGACGACGGCTTCGTGGTCCAGGGCTGCGGCGGCCCGCCCCCCGGCGGCGGCCTGGTCGAAACCCGTCACGACCACCGTATCGCCATGAGCGCCCTCATCCTGGGCACCGCCGCGCAGAAACCTGTCAGCGTGGATGACATATCCATGATCGCCACCAGCTATCCGGACTTTTTGGGGCACATGGCCACGCTGGGCGCCGATATTTCGGAGGGGCAAGTGACCTGAGACCCGCGCCGCCCCTGCCCTAGCGGAAGAAATTGACGCGCGGGGCCTGTGAGGCTTCATGGGCAGATGACCTTCCTCCATTCCCCCCTGACCCTTCGCCGCGGCCCGGCCCTGAAGAACCGCTTCATGCTGGCGCCCCTCACAAACCTCCAGAGCCATCCTGACGGCGTGCTCAGCGATGACGAGTTTCGCTGGCTGACCCTCCGGGCCGAGGGCGGCTTTGGCCTGACCATGACCTGCGCGGCGCATGTGCAGGCTAAGGGACAGGGCTTTCCCGGCCAGCTCGGCATTTTTGATGACAGACACCTGCCCGGCCTCTCGCGGCTGGCGGCAGCACTGAACGCCGAAGGCACGCATTCGGTGGTGCAGCTGCACCATGCCGGGATGCGCTCGCCCAGGGAGCTGATCGGCGAGGCACCGCATTGCCCGTCGGTCAACGACGAATTCAGCGCACGGGCCCTGAGCCTCGATGAAGTCAAGGAATCCCGCGACGCCTTCATCGCGGCGGCGCGGCGGGCGGAGGCGGCGGGTTTCCACGGCGTGGAACTGCACGGCGCGCATGGCTACCTGATCTGCCAGTTTCTCTCCGCCGAGGTGAACCTGCGGACGGATGAATATGGCGGCAGTTTCGAGAACCGCCGGCGCTTCCTCGACGAGATACTCGACGGCGTGCGCGCGGCCTGCGGGAAAGATTTTTCCGTGGGCGTGCGCCTGTCGCCGGAACGGTTCGGCATGGACATCGGCGAGATCCTGCACCTTGCGGGTGACCTGATGCAGGGCGGCAAGCTCGACTATATCGACATGTCCCTCTGGGATGTTTTCAAGGAGCCGGAAGACACCGCGTTCAAGGGCAAGTCGCTGCTGCAATGGTTCAGCGCACTGCCGCGCGGCACCTGCCGCCTCGGCGCGGCGGGCAAGATCACGACCGGCGCGCACTCCCAGCGCGCAATGGACGAGGGCCTCGACTTCGTGGTTATCGGCCGGGCAGCGATCGTGCACCATGACTTCCCGAAAAAGGTGGAGGCCGACCCGGCGTTCGTGCCCATTGCCCTGCCCGTTCCGGAAGACCATCTCAAGGCCGAGGGACTTGGGACCGCATTCCTTACCTACATGAAGAGCTGGAAAGGCTTCGTCGCGGAGCCGGCGCAAACCACCTGAACGCACATGCTTGACTTGGCGCCTGTGCTCCCCCAATCCCCGCCGTCATGATCATCGCCATTGACGGAACCACCGCCTCGGGAAAGGGCACAATCGCCAAGCGCCTCGCGGCGAAGTATGGCCTGCCCCACATGGATACCGGCTGCCTTTACCGGGCGACCGCCGTTGCCGCGATTCGGCAGGGCGTCGCCCTTGACGATGCCGAAGGCCTTCAGCGCATCGCGGCCACGCTTGATCCGGCCGCCTTTTCGGATGCCGAACTGCGCACGGGCGAAGCTGGCAAGGCCGCCAGCCAGGTCGCCGTGGTACCGGAAGTCCGCCGCGCCCTATTCGACCTGCAGCGCAGCTTCGCAACCCAGCCCGGCGGCGCCCTTCTGGACGGGCGTGATATTGGCACCGTGATCGCTCCGGACGCCGATGTGAAACTCTGGGTCGATGCCAATGTCGAACAGCGCGGCTACCGGCGCTGGCGGGAATATCTCGGCTACGGGCAGATTATCAGCCTCGAGGAAGTCATCCGGCAGATGCGGATCCGCGATGAACGCGACCAGTCCCGCAAGGATGCCCCCGCCACGATCGCAACAGATGCCATCTTGATAGATACGACTGATCTGACTATAGACGCGGCAGTGGAGAAGGCGATTGCAGCCGTTGAGGCCGTTCTCGCCCGTGGAAAGACCGTTTGAAGGGCCTCAAAAGGGCTCAAATCCAAACAGGCGGTACCGCTCTGAAGATGACAGACCACTCTAACGGGTCGTTCCGACGCGGGCTGCAATGGTGCAGGCCCGCCTTGAACCGTTCGCCCCGTACCCCGGAGACACAATGACTGACAAGATGAACCCATCAACCGACGATTTCGCGGCAATGTTCGAATCGTCCGCTGCCGCGGGCGCAATGCAGGAAGGCCAGGTTATTCCGGCCACCGTCATTCGCATCGAGAACGAAAACGTTCTCGTCGATATCGGCCTCAAGACCGAAGGCCGCATCCCGACCAAGGAATTCGCACTCGAAGATGACCAGCCCAAGCCCGGCGACATCATCGACGTGTATCTCGACCGGATCGAGAACGCCCTCGGCGACGCTGTCCTCTCGCGCGACAAGGCCCGCCGCGAAGAGCGCTGGATCAAGCTCGAGCGCAGCTTCGCCAAGGAAGAGCCCGTCAAGGGCGCCATTTCCGGACGCGTCAAGGGCGGCTTCACCGTCGACCTCGGCGGCGTCAACGCCTTCCTTCCCGGCAGCCAGGTGGACATCCGCCCGGTACGCGACGTTGGCCCGCTTATGGGCGAGATCCAGCCGTTCGCCATCCTCAAGCTCGACCGCACACGCGGCAACATCGTTGTCTCGCGCCGCGCCATCCTTGAAGAGAGCCGCGCCGAACAGCGCGCCGAAATCGTGTCCGACATGAAAGAAGGCGATGTCCGCAAAGGTATCGTCAAGAACATCACCGATTACGGTGCGTTCGTTGACCTCGGCGGCATCGACGGCCTGCTGCACGTCACCGACATGAGCTGGAAGCGCATCAACCACCCGTCGCAGGTTGTTGAAGTCGGCCAGGAAGTCGAAGTGCAGATCGTCAAGATCAACCCCGACACCCAGCGCATTTCGCTCGGCATGAAGCAACTCGGTTCCGACCCGTGGGACGGCATCGACTCGCGTTATCCGGTTGGCGCCCGTCTCAAGGGCCAGGTCACGAACATCACCGATTACGGCGCGTTCGTGGAACTGGAAGACGGCGTCGAAGGCTTGATCCACGTCTCCGAAATGAGCTGGACAAAGAAGAACGTGCATCCCGGCAAGATCCTGTCCACGACACAGGAAGTTGACGTGGAAGTGCTGGACGTCGACAGCGACAAGCGCCGCATCTCGCTCGGCCTCAAGCAGACCATGGACAATCCATGGACCGCATTCGTGGCTGAACACCCGGTCGGCACGGAAATCGAAGGCGAAGTCCGCGGCATCACCGAGTTCGGCCTGTTCGTGGGCCTCGGCCCAGACCTCGACGGCATGGTGCACATCAATGACATCGCCTGGGACAAGTCCGGCGAGCAAGCTATTGAAGGCTTCAACAAGGGCGACATGGTCAAGGCGCGCGTTCTCGATGTCGACATCGAGAAAGAGCGTATCTCGCTTGGCATCAAGCAGCTGAGCGGCGACCCGATCGAAGCCCCTGCAGACGGCGGCTCGGGCATCAAGCGCGGCGCCATCGTCACCTGCACCGTCACCGAGATCACCTCGGGCGGCATCGAAGTCGAGTTCGGCTCACCGGCGATGAAATCCTTCATCCGCCGCTCCGATCTCAGCCGCGACCGGGCAGACCAGCGCCCTGAGCGTTTCGCTGTCGGCGACAAGGTTGACGCCAAGGTCCTCACCGTGGATCGCGGCTCGCGCCGTGTCACGCTGTCGATCAAGGCCCTCGAGATCGCGGAAGAAGCAGATGCTGTTGCACAGTACGGTTCGGCAGATGCCGGCGCCTCGCTGGGTGACATCCTCGGCGCGGCCCTGGCCTCGTCTTCGGCCAGCAAGGCTGAACCGAAAGCCGAGCCAAAGGCGAAAGCGCCTGCAGCTGCAGGCGATGCATCATCGCTTGACGCGCGTGGCCGCCTCACCGGTGCGCAAGGCGATGCTGACGACCTGAAGCAGATCAAGGGCGTCGGTCCGGCGTTCGAGAAGAAGCTTCACGAAGCCGGCATTTTCCACTTCTGGCAGATTGCTGCGCTTGATGATGCCCAGATTGCCGAGCTCGAGGAAGAGCTCAGCTTCCAGGGCCGCATGGAACGCGACGACTGGAAGGGCCAGGCCGAAGGCCTGATGTCCTAAGCGATTCAGGGGCGGGAAACCGCTTCCTAAATTCGATGAAATGTTTGCGGCGGGGGCCTAGGCTCCCGCCGCAAATGCGTTTAATAACAACAACATGCTAAAGTCTGAACTCATCACGAAACTCGCTTCTGAATACAGCCACCTGCGCCAGGAAGACCTGGAGCGTGTGGTGAATGTGATTCTGGACGAGATCGGCGAAGCGCTTGCCCGGGGCGACCGGGTCGAGCTACGGGGATTTGGTGCCTTCTCGGTGCGCAAGCGTGATGCCCGCAAGGGTCGCAATCCGCGCACGGGCGAGCCCGTCAAGGTTCCCGCCAAGGCGGTCCCCTTCTTCAAGGCCGGCAAGGAATTGCGCGCCCGCGTCAATGGCGGAGAGGACCCGGAGGCGCGCTAGGTACCTGCTGCCGAACAGGCTTGACCCCCTGTTCGAACGGACTGAATTATTCCGACTGGCGTATCGTATATCAAATCCTGGGAGGGGCAGATCATGTTTAAGGAATTCAAGGAATTTGCGATGAAGGGCAACCTCATCGACATGGCCGTCGGCTTTGTCATGGGCGGCGCCTTCGCAACCGTTGTCACGGCGTTCATCCAGGGCGTGTTCCTGCCGCTCCTGGCGCCCATCATGGGCGGCATGGACCTGTCATCCCTGACCTTCACAATATCCCCGGAAGTCGTCAACGCAGCGGGCGAGGTCACCCAGCCTGCCGCGATCATTGAACTCGGCTTGTTCATCAGCGCGCTGATTTCGTTCATCATCGTCGCCTTCGTGATGTTCCTCATCATCAAGGGCATGAATGCGATGAAGAAAAAGGAAGAAGCCGCACCTTCCGAACCGCCACGCCAGGAAGTCCTCCTCGAGGAAATCCGCAACCTGCTGGCCAAAGGGGCCAAATAGGCTCCCGCACAGGAGTTCGTAAAGCGTTAGGACTTTTTCCTTAAGGCTTTCGATCAGTAGAGTACCAGGTAGAGTATGAGAGGGGCAGCCGATTGGCTGCCCTTCTTTTTTACAGCTTCAGTGCGGCCGTCAGCGCCTCATGTGCGCCTTCGGTGAAGTGGAAGGCTTGCCAGCCAAGCTGACGCGCCGCCTTCACATTCTCTTCCATGTCATCGACGAGCAGGACTTCTTCTCCGGCGACTCCCAGCGACTGTTCGATATGGCGGAAATAGCCCGGGTCGGGCTTTGCCACCCTCATGCGTCCTGCGGCGAATATCCGGTCCATGTGATCGGCAAAGCCCATTGTCGACTCGATAAATGCCGTGCGATGGACCTCATTATTCGTCGCCATGACATTGGACACACCGCGCTGCCGCAATGTCTCCACCATCAGCAGGACGGCCGGATCATGCAGGGCATCGCGTGTGAACCAGTAGTCGAGAATTTCGTTTTCGCGGCCAGCCGCGCCGTTTGATCCAGCCCACTCCCCGACCATTTCCACAAGGCAGGCTTCGCCAACCATCGCCTGCTGGAATCGTCCCTGAAACAGGAAACCACTGAACGACTCCAGAGACAGGCCAAGGTCAGCCTCGAAATTGCGCGACCACGCAAAGATACCATCCTCGATATTCCGGTTGAGTACGCCGTCAAAATCCCAGGCGACAACCTTGATGGCTTCGGGCCGGATCATGCGGTCAGTACTCGTATTTTGCGATGCTGGTCATCTCGATCGTATAGGCCGCGTCGGCCAGATCGGATCGCTTTGTACTCGTCAGCATCGTGCCTTCGATCCAGACAGCCTGGGCCAGGTCTTTCAATTTGATCGGCGTATCCGTCTTCACGAAAATGGTCTGGTTCGGCGGCGGCGGCGGCGAGTGGATGCAGGCGCCAAAATACGGCACCAGCAGGAACTCGGTAATCTCCGCCTTGGAGCCGTATTCGAACGGCACAGTATAGCCCGGAATGCGCACGCTCACGCCATTCAGCTCCGCAACCGTATTGAACGTGCCGATCTGCACCGATGTGTCAGCGGCCGAACCTTCAGCAATTCCCGCGCCGCCATACAGCATTGACATCTGCGCCTGGTACATCTGGGCGAGGCGCTCCTCCTCGCCTTCCGGCATCAGCTCTTCCCATGAGACATCGCGCACACCGCGCGCTTCCAGATCAGCCTTGATCCGGGCGGCTTCGGCTGCCTTGGCCAGCGCGGCGGCGTCCTTTTCCGCTTTCCGCGCAGCCTTCTCGGCGTCACTTTCGCCAATCTTGTCGCCAACTTTTGGTCCGGTCTCGGCTGCTGCTGCAGGCACGGCAGGCGTTTCCGGCTCTGCGGGCTGGCCACAGGCAACAACAAGCGCAAGCAGCGCGGCGAAGGGCGGGAAAAGGATTGATCTCATGCGCATCTACATAGGCTCCGCTTATGGGTCTCACTAGGGGGTTTCATCGGTTGGAACAGTCACACTTTCACTGACAGGCCGTCGGCCAGCGACCGCCGGAAGGCGGCCCATGCCGGCGCCATGCCAATCAGCAAGGCTGCCGAAGTCACCGCCAGCAGCGTATAGAGGTCCGTCAGTCCCGGCCCCGTCCCGGCCAGCGACACGCCATATCGCGCCGCCACGACCGGGCCTGCAAACAGCAGGATGGCATGGATAAGGGCAATCCCCGCAACAGCGCCAAGAAAGCCGACAAGGCCCGCCTCAAGTACCAGAAGGCTGAATATGTGCCCGGGCCGCGCGCCCACCGCGCGCAGGATCGACATTTCGCGCCGCCGCTCGTTCAGGCTTGTCAGGATGGATGTCAGGATCGATACCAGGCCCACGGCAATCACGAAAACCGACACGGCCATCAGCGCGCGCTCGGCCAGGGCCGTCACGGTCCACAATTCTGCCAGCGCCTCGCCGGGAATGATCGCCATCAGCGGCTCGCCCTTGTTGGTATTGATCGCCCGGCGCGTCGTCAGGATCGTACCCTTGCGCTCCAGCCCCAGGAAGATCGCCGTGACACTCTTCGGCGTCAGGTCGAAACTGCGGATCATCTGCTCGTCAATCGTATCGGCCAGCGGGTTCTTCGCCCCGGTTTCCCAGCCGACATGGATCGCCGTGATGGCCTCCAGCGAAACATGTACCGTCCGGTCGACCGGCGTCCCTGTCGGCGCCAGTATGCCGGTGACGCGGAACGGCCGGTTGCCATGGCCGCCGTCAAGGTTTGCTGCGCCCAGCCCGTGGCTCAGAACCAGCGGCGAGCCGATATCATAGCCAAGGTCACGCGCGACATCGGCGCCGATGACCGCATCGAACAAGTCGTCAAAGCGTTCGCCTTTCGCCAGTTCCAGCGCCTGACCGCGGCCATGCTTGTAGTGATCGAAATAGGCGGCCTGCGTGCCCATCACCCGGAACCCGCGATGACTGTCGCCCAGAGAGATCGGCACGGCCCAGTCGACGTCCGGGCGCGCGGCAATCTGCTGGTAGGTCGGCCACGATATTTCCGCCGTCGCATTCCCCATGCGAAACACCGAGTACAGCAGCAGGTTCACACTGCCCGTCGGCGCGCCAACGATCAGGTCTGTGCCCGAGATCGTGCTGCCGAAGCCTTCGCGCGCACCTGTCCGCGCCTTTTCCACACCCAGGAACAGCCCCACCGAAAGCGCCACGGCCACCAGAGTCAGGATCACCGATCCCTTCCGGTTCATCAGGCTTTTCCATGCAAGGGACAGGATCGCCGTCATGCGCTCGCCCCCTGCCGGTTGATCTCAGCCATGTCCACGGCGCGATCAAACAGGCTCGCCAATGACGCATCATGGCTGACAAAGAGGAGCGCCGCTCCGGTCCGGGCCGTCTCTTCGGAGAGGAGCGTGATGAAACGGTCGCGGGCATCGGAATCGAGGGCCGATGTTGGCTCATCCGCAATGACGATCTCCGGCCCGCCGATCACGGCGCGCGCGGCGGCGACACGCTGTTGCTGGCCGACAGACAGGTCAGACACGCGCCGCTCCAGCAAACTTGCGTCGGTCAGGCCGAGGCGGCCCAGCAGGCGCCGCGCCTCATCCTCGGGCGGGCCCGCCACAGCCTGCCGGCGCCGGGCCGAGAATTTCAATGGCAGCGTCACATTCCCGATGACCGACAGGTAAGGCACCAGGTTGAACATCTGGAAGATAACGCCGAGATGATCGGCCCGCATCCTGTCGCGCGCCGCACCGGACAAGGCCGTGAGGTCCTCACCCAGAACGCGGACGCGGCCTGCTTCGGCCTGAAGCACGCCGGCAATCACCCCCAGCAGCGTCGACTTGCCGGACCCTGACGCACCGCGCAGGAACAGGCGCTCCCCCCGCGCAAGCGTAAATGACGGGACATCAAGCACCGGCGCGCCGCCTTTCCAGGCAAAGCGAAGCCCTTCAATCTGGATTGCCGGATCAGTCATTCAGCCGTTCAGTCTATCGCGTGGACAATTCGGGATTGCCCGGCGTCAGCACACTGGCCACCTGCGCATCGGGGCCGATGAACACCGCGTCAACCGTCTCGAAATGCGGGAATGTGGTGAAGGCATTCAGACGCACGCCTTCCAGCTTTGATATGTCGGTGCAGGTAAAGCCAAGCTCCAGTGTCAGGCTGCTATGGCCACCGACCGTGCGTGTTGTGACGTTCCTGTCTCCTGGCTGGCAATCGGCATCGCCTGCGAAGCTCACCAGCCCGTCACTGATGTCCGTGCTGACATCCATGGCGTCCGCATCGCCTTCGCCGAGGCCGAAATTGGCCAGCGGGGCGTCAAGCGTCACCGTTAACCGGTTTCCGTCCACCGCCACGGCAAATTCACCCGCGCCGTGGACATGCGCCTCTCCGCCACCGGAGGCCTCGTCCCCAGCCGCTTGTGGCGTATCCGGCGCATCCGGAACCGCCGCGTCTGCGGCAGGCATGTCCTCTGCGGCTGGCGCAAGCGGGGCCTCAGGCGCGGCGGGCGCCGGATCGCGGCCACAACCCGCAAGCACCAGGGCAGCAGCGCCAATCAGAAGGCATAAACGGGCACGCGGTGAAGTAAGCATCGACGATAAGCCTCCTAGGGGCACACTGCAGGAAATTGCGCGAACCGCAAATTTGCTCTCGCGATTTGTATAATGCGACTATATAACATTTTGAAGACCGCTGGCGTCAACGCATTTCGCCACACTGACATCCTGAGCCCCTTCCCGGCCCCCTGCGGCCCCACGCGAGACCGCATCCGCCCCCATGCTCCAGTCCATGCAGGCCCCTCTCTTTTTCGGCTTGATCGCTGCCTTTGTGACAACGGTCGCCCTGATCGCGGTTGCCGCGCGGGGTGACTGGAGCGAGCGCCATTCCGGCCTGTTCGCACTTGCGGCAGGCGGCATGCTCGTCACGCTCAGCCTGCTGCACATCACGCCGGAAGCCTTCGCCCTCAGCCGCCATGCCCCTGCCCTCATCCTGACGGGCTTCCTTGGCGGCCTTATGATCAGCTTTCTCATCCGGGTGTTTTTCCCCGAGAGCGGTGAAGCTGGCCAGGCGGCCGCCGTCACGCCGGTCATGGCGGTCGCACTGCACTCCTTCATCGACGGCATCATCTATTCCGTCACGTTCGCCGCCAGCTTCAGTTCCGGCGTCTATGCCGCCATGTCCCTGCTTCTGCACAAGTTCCCGGAAGGCATCATCGCCTTCGCCATCCTGCGCCGTCACGGCTTCAGCAATCGCCGGGCCTTCCTGCTGGCTTTCCTGGCCGCTGCCGCAACGACGCCGCTCGGCGTCATCGCCTCGGCACCGTTCATGTACGGTCTGGGCCCGGAAATGGTTGGCAACCTGTTTGCCATCTCGGCCGGGCTGCTGCTCTACGTGGCGACCGGTCCGCTGATGGAGCCGCTGAAGGAAGAACCGCCGCTGCGCAGCTTCCTCGCGCTTGGCGCAGGTGTTACGATCGCCGTCCTGATCGCCAGCCTGCCGGTGCACGGCCCGGATCATTCCCCGCATGATGGACCATGGGACGCCGGGGACCACATAGACGAGCGCCCATGAGGACGCTCTGGCGCCTCGTCGCCGCGATGGCCTGCCTCATGGTTATCGGCACGGCTGCCCCGCTTCAGGCCAGTGCCCATCCCGAAGACGAACTTTGCACCCCGAATGGCGGCATGGATCCGGCGCTTTGCCGCGAACTGGCGCGGATCGACCAAAAAAATGCGCCGCCGGAAAAATCCGCAGCAGACGCGCAATCTCGGGCAGACACGGTTAATCTCGGCCGGTCCGGATTTGCGACATTTGCCTTCTATATCCGCATCGGATTCGCGCACATCCTGCCCATGGGCGCCGACCATATCCTGTTCGTTCTGGCGCTCTTCCTGTCCAGCCTTCGCCTCCGGCCGCTGCTGGTCCAGATATCGGCGTTCACCATTGCCCATACCGCCACCCTTGGGCTTGCGGCGTCCGGTGTCCTCACGCCGCTACCGTCGATCATCGAGCCCCTGATCGCGCTGACCATTGCCTGGGCGGCGCTCGAGAATATCCTGTTTGAGGAATCGCAATCCTGGCGGCCGCTGCTGGTTTTCGGCTTTGGCCTCATTCACGGCATGGGGTTCGCCGGTGCATTCGGCGATCTTGGCCTGCCGGAGAATGTGTTTCTTCCCGCCCTGCTCGGCTTCAATGTGGGCGTAGAATTCGGACAGCTGGCCGTGATCGGCATGGCCTTTGCAGCCTCGCTCTACTTCAAGCGTGTCCTCAGCCGGGCCGGTCAGATGCAACTCTACCGTCCGGTCCTGGTGTGGCCCGTCTCTGCCCTGATCGGCGCCGTCGGGCTCTGGTGGGCATTCGAACGGGTTTTCCTCCTGGGGTGAGGTCATCGCCTGGCGGCAATGCAAGGATGACCGACATGACCCAAGACCGCTTTGCCCTGAAACTCGCCTCGGCAATCATCGCCTCCGGTGTCTGCGCCTTGATCGGCTTTGCCCAGTATGCCCATGGTGAGTCGCGCTGCGGATTGTCCGATGCCGGACGGTTTCACGAGGCCGTTACCCGCCCTGTTGAAGAGGCCAGCCCGGCCTATTTCCTGCGCATAGCCGAAACCTTCATCGATGACTGCCCGGACCGTTTGGAAATCCGCGAGGCTCACCTTGTCGCCGCCCGCGCCGCGCTTGATCTCGGGAATGCCGAGCGCGCCGCCGCGCATTATGACGCCGCGCTCAAGGCCGGCGCCCGGCTCAAGCCGTCACAACGCATGGACCAGTCGGTCACCCTGATGGTCGCCGGCAAGGCGCGCCGCGCCCGGGAGGCCCGCAATATTGCGGTTTCAGACTGGCTGTCAGGCCTCGATGCCACCGACGCGGCCAGACTTTCAGCGCACAAATTCGCCTCGGGAACGATCTATTCAGTGCGTTACACTACACCGCTCAAGCGCGCCGATGTCACGGCGCTCTGGCTGGCCGTTCCTGCCGGTGATGGCCTGCCTGCCGCCATCCTGATCCGCAGCGCGCCGCAAAAGGCCGCCTGGCGCGCCATCCGCACCGGCGGCGCCGCAGAGCCGCTCATCGTGGCCGAACAGCTTTCCTGCCGCCAGTCCACATGGCTCGGCGATGTCACCGATGACCTCACGCTCGACGAACTGGAGCGCGGTGCGGTGGGCGACCTGCTGACCTATCTGAAGCATCCCGACAACGTGGAAGAGACACCGAAAGGCGAACCGCTGGCCGCCTGCCTCGGCCTCGGCCGCATGCTTCACGTCCCTGCCCGGACTGAAACGGCGATGCTGCGCTAGACCGGCAGTTCGGTCGTGTTCTTCAGGCACTCCATCGCAAAGGTCGCACTGACATCAGCAATATCGACCCGCGCGATCAGCGCCTTGTAGACCCTGTCATAGTCCTGCACGCTGCGCGCCTGCACTTTGAGCAAATAGTCGACATCCCCGGCCATGCGGTAGAATTCCACCACTTCCGGAATGGTGCGCACGGCGTCGGCAAACCGTTTCAGCCAGTCTGCCGAATGGTCACGCGTGCGGATCGCCACAAAGATCGTCTGGCCAAGGCCCAGCTTGTCCGGATCGATCAGCGCCACCCGGCGCGCGATCAGGCCGCTCTCTTCCAGCCGCTTGACCCGCCGCCAGCACGTGTTGGTCGAAATGTCGGCGCGCCCGGCCAGCGATTCGAGCGACTGGGTGGCATCGGCCTGCAAGGCGCGCAGCAGGATACGGTCCACATCATCAATCTTTTCTTCCATACAGTCATATGTCCGAAAATTCTTATCGTATTCAAGCAAAATACTTGGGTAATGGCGATGAATTTTGACTGATCATCTGAAATTATACGTAATTCACTCAGATGGAGACCCTGCCATGCCGTCGCCCGCACTCGCCTCCGTCAATACCGCCGCCCGCCACCGCCCGATGCCCGCCACCCCCCACCCCCGCCTGCGCGCGCTCGCCAACCTGATCGGCCGCACGCCTCTCCTCTCGATCCACCTGCGCTATCGCGGTGT
>NZ_LADU01000072.1 GCF_000961795.1 Hyphomonas sp. BRH_c22 | reverse complement strand
TCGACAAGGGCAGGCGCGGCGGCCTTGTCGGAGGCTTGACCGGCCGTCAGGGACAGGCGGATCGGCAGGCCCGCCTCATCAACCACGGCATGGATCTTGGTGCTCAGTCCCCCACGAGAGAGACCGATGGCGTTATCCGGGCCCCCTTTTTTCCGCCTGCGGCGTGCTGGTGGGCCCGGATGATCGAACTGTCGATGAAGGCCATAGATTCGGGAGATCGCTCCGCCAAGGCATTGAAAACATTGAGCCAGACGCCTGCCTTCGCCCATCTGTTGAAGCGATTGTACACCGTGGTGTAAGGGCCGTAGCGCTCCGGCAGGTCGCGCCAGGGCGAGCCGGTCCGCAGAATGTAGAAAATCCCATTCAGCACCCGCCGGTCATCGGCGCGGGCAACCCCGCGCGGTTTGTTCGGCAGAAGCGGCTCAACGATCTGCCACTCGGCATCGCTCAAATCAAAACGGGCCATGATCCATCTCCTCTCACGAGAAGGGAATCATGAACCCACTCAATTGGGAATCCTGTTTATGAGTACAGAACCTAGGCAGATGCAACAAATGGCACGCCATTGGCATGGCGCCTCATTGACGCGCTGCCATCATACCGCCATGTTGGCAGGCGATAGAAGGATCTGACATGACCCAAAACGCATCAGGCCTGTTCCCATTCAATCTCGCTGGCGCCGCGCGCGGCGGGATCGCCCTTTTCCTTCAGGTCATGATCGGCATGCTGCTTGTGGTGGCCGCTGGCATGTTTGCCGTGATGACAGCCATCGCCGGACTGATGCTCGCCGGGGCAGCCCTTGTCATGCGTTTTACAGGCCGCCGCCCGATGCCTGCGCCCAGGGCGCCATCCGAAGACGAGCCGATGACGCTCAATGCCCGCCGCACACCCCGCGGCTGGACCGTGGAATAAGCACCCGACAATCTGCAATCAAATAGCGGTCTAGCGATCGAACAGTTTCGAGACGCTTTCCTCGTTCGCAATACGGCGGATCGCTTCGCCGAGCAGCGGCGCGATGGGCAGGATGCGAATGGATTTCGATTTCAACGCTGCCTCTGAAGGCTGGATCGTGTCGGTCATCACCAGTTCGTCCAGGACCGAATTCTCGATCCGCTTGACCGCTTCGCCCGACAGGACGCCATGCGTGACATAGGCCGACACGCCCGTTGCGCCATGCTCCTTCAGCGCGGTGGCTGCATTGGCCAGCGTGCCGCCGCTGTCGCACATGTCGTCCAGCATGATGCAATGCGCGCCTTCGACCGAGCCGATAATGTTCATCACTTCCGACTTGCCCGCTTCCGGACGCCGCTTGTCGACAATGGCCAGATCGGCATCGATCCGCTTGGCCAGCGACCGGGCGCGCACCACGCCGCCCACATCCGGCGACACGACAATGATCTTCTGGCCTGCGAAGCGTTCCCTGATATCGTCCACCATGACCGGTCCGCCGAACAGGTTGTCGGTCGGAATATCGAAAAAGCCCTGGATCTGGCCGGCATGGAGATCGACAGTCAGCACGCGGTCAGCCCCCGCCGAGCAGATAAGGTTGGCAACCAGCTTGGCAGAGATCGGCGTACGGCCATCGGTCTTGCGGTCCTGGCGCGCGTATCCGAAATAGGGGATCACAGCCGTAATGCGCCGGGCCGAGGCGCGCTTCAGCGCGTCCATGCAGATTAGCAGCTGCATCAGGTTGTCATTGGCGGGGTAGGAGGTCGACTGGATCACGAACACGTCTTCGCCGCGAACATTCTCGTCAATGCGGACAAATATTTCCTGATCGGCGAAGGATTTGACTTCTGAACGTGTAAGCCGTGTGTCGAGATAGTCGGCAATGGCTTCGGCCAAGGGGCGGTTCGCGTTGCACGTTAGAAGTTTCATTGTCTCATTACCCCTGACTGCCCGGCACCCAAGTGGCTTTTGAAACAAAGTCCTGCGAGTCGCAACCGGCAAAAGACGGCAGGATGCAGTGCGCAGGCCATGAACCGGCATGCGCGCTGAATCAGCAACACTCTGCGGCTGCGCGATCAGTCCCGCAGCAGGATCACTGACCCGTTGCGCCCGTAATCGGCTTCGCCGCGATGATTGCGGCGCCGGTTGGAAAAGTATTCCGCCTCGATTGCGCACGTATCATGGCCCACATCCGTGACGGCCCCGATGCCCACCGTGTCCAGCCGCTGGCGCGCAAAGCCGGGCAGGTCGAACTGGAACCGGTCGCCCTTTCCGGGGCGAAACAGCATCTCGCTGCCGGGCTGGCTGGTCATGAACGTGTCCCGGAATTCGGGTCCGACCTCGTAACTTGCCTGGCCGATTGTCGGGCCGATGGCCGCGTGGATGCGCGCGCGCTCGGCGCCCAGTTTCGTCATAGCCGACACCGTGGCTTCCAGCACGCCGCCCAGCGCACCCTTCCAGCCGGCATGCGCCGCGCCGATCACGCCGGCCTCGGCATCTGCGAACAGGACCGGCGTGCAATCTGCCGTCAGGATGCACAGTCCAATGCCGGGCCGGTTGGTCACCATGGCATCCGCCTGCGGCCGGTCTGTCCAGGGCGCATCAACCGGAACAACGCTGGCGGAATGAACCTGGTAGCAGGACAACAGGTGGCGCGCGCCCAGCGTGGCGGCGACAAGCGAGCGGTTGCGGGCAATCGCGTCCGGCCTGTCGCCTGAACCTTCGCCGACATTCAGGCTCTCATAGAGGCCCGTGGAGACGCCGCCCTGACGGCCGAAAAAGCCGTGAGCGATGCCCTGCAACCGTGCGAGGCCCGGACAGGTGCTGAACGGTATTGCCATCCCCGTATCGGTGAAAGGCGCGGCGGCCGGTGTCAAGTCCGGCCGCCATGCAGGGGCCTAGTAGTGATAGGCGCTCTCGCCATGGCTGGATGCGTCGAGGCCCGCCTCTTCGGCCTCGGCACTGACCCGCAAGGGCACGAATAGCTTGATGCCCGCAAGCAATACGATGGTGACCAGCGCCGAATAGGCAGCGACGGCCACAACGCCCAGCAGCTGCACGCCAAACTGGCCCATGATGGATGCCTCCCCCAGGCCCGGCGCCATCGGGCCGACGGATGCGAGGAAGGGAATGGCCAGCGTGCCAAGTACCCCGCCGACACCATGAACCGCGAACACGTCCAGGCTGTCATCAATGTGCATCCGGTTGCGGATCAGCACGACGGCGCCGTAACAGACCACAGCCGCCAGTATGCCGATCACGATGGCGCCGACCGGGCCGACAGAGCCTGCCGCAGGGGTGATGGTTGCCAGACCTGCCACCATTCCGGTTGCGATGCCGACAAGGGTCGGGCGCTTGAAGCTGACCCATTCGATGCACATCCAAACCAGTGAGGCGGTCGCGGCCGACATGTGCGTCACCAGCATGGCGCGCGCCGCATCGCCATTGGCGCCCAGCGCCGAACCGGCATTGAAGCCGAACCAGCCGACCCACAGCATGGACGCGCCCAGCATCACGAAGGCCGGATTGTGCGGCGGGTGCATATCTTTCGGGAAATTCTGGCGTTTGCCCAGCATCAGCGCGAAGACCAGCGCTGAAATGCCCGCTGTCGTGTGGACGACCACACCGCCAGCAAAATCGGTCAGGCCCCGCTGCGCCAGCCAGCCCCCGCCCCATACCCAGTGCGCCACCGGCGCATAGCAGACCAGCATCCACAGGCCCGAAAAGATCAGAACGGCCGCGAAGTTCACCCGCTCGGCAAACGCGCCAAGGATCAGCGCGGGCGTGATGATCGCGAACGTCATCTGGAACATCATGAATAGGGCTTCAGGAATGGTCTGGCCGTCCAGCGGCGCCGCTGTGATGCCCGCTGCAAAGCTTTTGGCGAAACCGCCGAAGATTCCGCTGCCGCCCGGGCCGAAGGCAATCGAATAGCCGACAGCCAGCCAGAGCAGGCTCATCAGGCAGGCAATGGCGAAACACTGCATCAGGACCGAAAGCAGGTTCTTCGACTGGACAAGGCCGCCATAGAAGAGCGCGAGGCCAGGCAGGGTCATGAACAGGACCAGCGCAGTCGATGTCAGGATCCAGGCGGTGTCGCCCGTGTCAGCGAAGGCGGGCGATGCGACGAGCCCCGCCATTAGTGCGAGCACGCCTGCGCGCCTCATGGAAATCATGACCCCGGTCAATGCAGCCTCCCTTGGCATTTACTGGCGCTTCGTTGCGCTCTGCTGCACTTCATTCGACAGAACGGCTGCGGGAACAACCGGAAATCCATCAGGGCCGCCGATTTCGAGACGGTCAGTCGTCATTCTGCAGCATTACGCGGCGGGCCGGAACTGGCAGGCTGCACACGTCCAGCACGCGCGGCGGCGTGTGAATAAAGGCGTCGATACCGGAATAGTCGCGCTTGGATGTTTTCAGGGCGTCCCATTCCGCGCCGGGTGTCGCCATGACTTCGTAAGCTGGCCGGGCATCCGCCGGCAGGTCGGCCGCCAGAGCGATGGACACGATCTCATTGCCCGACAGCCGCTCGGCGCGCGCCGCGAAGGCTGCCTTTGATGCCGCTTCGCCCTTCTCGAACAGGCCCGGGTAGTTTTCCTCGGCCTCCGGATCGACCCGCTTCAGCCGGTGCACATTGTCCATGCCGTCAATCACGCGGCCGAACACGGTATAGTTGCGATCAAGATAGCGCCTGGGCCCCAAAGGGATGAAGAATTCGATCGACCCGGTATCCGGCCCCGCATCGCGCGCCATGCCCAGCGCGCCCGTGCAGTTGAGCAACCATTCCTGCTCGCCCTCCCGGCCGATAGCAAAGCCGCCGCGATGGCCGGCTGTTGCGGCAAACAGGTCGGCATTCCCGAGAGGCGCAAATCCGTCAGCAGGCGTTGTCCGTTCGGCTTCCAGCGGCAGGAGCGGCCAGTCGGTGAGGCGCTGCTCGAACTCGAGACCCGCCTGCGCAACGTGTCCCTCAATCACCCGATAGAAATACTCGCCTTCGAACACGCCGGACCGGACCGCCGCGCGAAACTGCGCGACGTGGGCCGGCGCGGCCTCTGCGGCGAGTTCGATGGCGACGGTGCCGGTCGTGGTTTCGAGCAGGACAAGATTCTCCGGCGCAACCGGGCGCCACGGCTCCATGACACCCTCCGCGTGCCCCTGCTCACCCCCGACGCACCCCGTCACCCCCACCAGCATGGCCGCGACCGCCCACTTGCCCCACATGCCTTACACCCCTGCTAATCACGCCTCTGGCGCCCGGACGCCTTGCCTGCTAAGCGCCTGCGCCATGTACCAGATAACCGCCAAAGGCGCACGGGCGCCAATCGAAACTGCGTGGGATGCGCTTGCCTGGGCCGATCCCTCACCGGCCGGAGCTGTCGATGCCAAGGAGGACGGCCGGGTCGCATGGCGGCTCGATGCCTTCACCGAAACGCTCGAAGAGGCTGAGGCATGCGTTGAAATCATTCAGGAAGTATCCCCTGAACTGGTCGCGCGGATCGAGGAACTTGAAGATCGTGACTGGGTCACCCTGTCGCTCGAAGGCTTGCCGCCTGTTGCTGCGGGGCCGTTTTTTGTCGCGGGCAGCCATGCCCTCGCCAAGATGGCACCGGGTAAGATTGCGGTCCTTATCGAGGCCGGCCCCGCTTTCGGAACGGGCCATCACGGCACCACGCTCGGCTGCCTCCTGGCACTGGACGAGGTGCGCCGCCGGCGCGCCATCGGTAAAGTGCTCGATCTTGGAACAGGATCAGGCGTTCTTGCGATTGCCGCCATGAAAGCAGGCGCCCATTCGGCCATCGGCACGGACATTGATTTCGACAGCGTGCGGGTCGCCAACGAGAACGCGGTCAAGAACCATGTCACCGGTTTCACGGCCCTGCACATCACAGGGGCAAACACGCCGCGTATCCGTCAGGGGGGGCCCTATGACACGGTGTTTGCCAACATCCTGATGAAGCCCCTCATTGGCCTTGCCCCCACCATCGCCCCCCTTACTGCC
This sequence comes from Hyphomonas sp. BRH_c22, assembly GCF_000961795.1. Lineage (GTDB taxonomy): Bacteria > Pseudomonadota > Alphaproteobacteria > Caulobacterales > Hyphomonadaceae > Hyphomonas. The sequence continues at coordinate 17,288 of NZ_LADU01000072.1, read as the reverse complement.
CCTGGTGGCACCATCATCCTGTCCGGCCTGCTGCACCACCAGGCCGCGCCGGTCCGCAACGCCTTCGCGTCGCGCGGCCTCAGCTTTCAGCGGCGCATCAAGCAGGATGGCTGGTCAACGCTCGTCTTCCGAAAACCCTGACCTCCCGCCTTTCCATGATCACGCTGCAGCGGTAAGACTGCAGGCATGAGACAGACATTTGACATCAAGGGCGGGCCGCAAGACGGCCGGGCCCATTTGCCGCTCCTTCGCAAGGAGCTTTCCGCCATGAAACTCGACGGCCTCTACGTGCCGCACGATGATGAATACCAGAATGAATACCTGCCTGATGCCAATGAGCGTCTGGCATGGGTCAGCGGTTTTACCGGCTCATTCGGCAATGCATTCATCTTCACGGATCGCGCCGTGCTGTTCGCGGACGGCCGCTACACGATCCAGGCGGCAGACCAGACCGACCCGGACCTGTTTGAAATCCAGGGCATTCCGGAGCCAGGCGCGTTCGGCTGGCTGAAAATGCAGGACATGACGGGCAAGACCATCGGCTATGACCCGAAACTGGTCAGCCCGAATGAAGTGGCGCTGCTGAAACAGGCGGCGGACTCTGCGGGCGCCAACCTTGTGGCTGTGGCCGAAAACCCGATTGACCGGGCCTGGGCCGACCGCCCGGACCAGCCCTCGGCGCCCGTGGTGGCGCATGCCGTTGAGTATGCCGGCATGGAACATGCCGAGAAACGCGCGCTGATCGGCCAGTCCCTCAAGGCGGACAGGGCCGATGCCGCGGTGATCACGTCGCCTGCGTCAATCGCCTGGGCGTTCAACATTCGCGGCGGCGATGTGAGTTGTACGCCGCTGCCGCTCGGACGCGCGATCCTGCGCGCTGACGGGTCGGCCGATCTTTTCATCGACGAAGCCAAGGTCAGCGACGATCTGCGAGCCCATCTCGGCAATGGCGTGACGGTCCGGCCATTGTCACAGCTGGAAACTGCGCTCGGCGATCTCAAGGGCAAGACGGTCAGCGTCGACCCGGACATTGCGTCGGCCTGGTTTTTCGACACGCTGGAGGCGGCGGGCGCGACGGTTCTGCGTCAACGCGACCCGGTCGCCCTGCCGAAGGCGTGCAAGAATGCGGCAGAGATCGCTGGCACGACAGCCGCGCACGCGCGCGATGGCGTGGCCCTGACGCGCTTCCTGCACTGGCTCGATACAGAGGCCCAGAGCGGCAAGGTCACCGAGATTGACGCCGTCATGCAGCTGGAAGCCTTCCGCGAAGAACTGAACGCGCTGAACGACCTGTCCTTCCCGACCATTTCGGGCGCTGGCCCGCACGGCGCGCTGCCGCACTATCGTGTCTCGACAGCGTCGAACCGCGTGCTTGAGCGCGGCTCGCTCTTCCTCGTGGATTCCGGCGGCCAGTATCTCGACGGGACCACTGACGTGACCCGCACCGTTCCGATCGGCGAAGCCAGTGACGACATGCGGCGCCATTACACGCTGGTGCTGAAGGGCCATATCGCGCTGGCTGCCGTGCGCTTCCCGCAGGGCACGACCGGTACGCACCTGGATGTGCTGGCCCGCCACGCACTCTGGCAGGCCGGGCTCGACTACCAGCACGGCACCGGACACGGCGTTGGCGTCTATCTCGGCGTCCATGAAGGCCCGCACCGGATTGCCAAGCCGTGGAATGCCGTGCCGCTGGCGCCCGGCATGATCGTGTCGAACGAGCCGGGCTATTACCGCGAGGGCCAGTACGGCATCCGCATCGAGAACCTGCAATATGTCACACCGCCTGCTCCGGTTTCGGGCGGCGAAATCGACATGTTGGGATTTGAATGCCTCACCTTCGCGCCGCTCTCGCGCGACCTGATCGTGACAGGCCTCCTGTCCGGCGAAGAACGGGCCTGGGTCGATGACTATCATGCGCGCGTCCGGGACCTCTTGTCCGGCAAGCTCGACGGCGACGTGAAGGCCTGGCTGAAGGCTGCCTGCGCACCGCTCTGATCCCGGGCGGAAGATTCTAGTTGTTCTTGTTTTGTTCCAATGCTATTGGAACAAGCATGATCCTGTCCATATCGATCCGTGATTTCGTTCTGATTGACCGCCTGGATATCGAGGCCGGTGCGGGCTTTACCGCGCTCACGGGTGAAACGGGTGCCGGCAAGTCGATCATTCTTGATGCCCTGTCGCTGGCCATGGGTGCCGGTGCTGACCGGTCCTTCATCCGGGCTGGCGCCGAACAGGCCAGCGTGGCGGTCGAGTTCGGTCCGCCGGCCCGCCACCCGGTCTGGAATGCGCTGCAGGAGCAGGGTATCGAGGCGTCGGTCGATGAGGCACTGACCCTGAAACGCGTCGTGCGGGCCAGTGGGCCTGCACGGGCCTTCGTGAATGACCAGGCCGTCAGCGCGGCCTTCCTCGCCGAGGTTGGTGAACTGCTTGTCGAGATTCATGGCCAGCATGCGGCATCGGCCCTGATGCGTCCGTCGATGCACCGGCGCCTGCTGGATCAGTTCGCGGGAAACGAAAAACTGCTCGGCGCATGTGCCGATGCATTTGACGCGCTCGAAGCGGCGCGCGAGACGCGCAGCCGGCTTGAGGCTGAGCAAGCCGACGCGATCGCCACGCGGGAATGGCTGATGCAGGCGGTCGAGGAGCTTGAACGCCTGGCCCCGGTGGCCGGCGAGGCCGAAGCGCTGACATTGCAGCGCGTGCGCCTGATGCAGTCGGAACGGGTAACGGAATCTGTCAGCGAAGCCGAAGCGGCGCTTGACGGCGCCGATATCGATGCGGCCCTTTCGCGGGCCTCGCGGGCGCTCGAACGGATTTGCCGCCTGCCCGGGTTTGACGGGTCATCGGAATCCCTGCCGGAAGCGGCAAGGATTGCAGCCGAGGCTGTCGAACGGGCGCTGATCGAAGCGCGGGAAGCCAGCGCGGCCGTGTTCGGTCTGGAGCGATTGATCCATCACGATACCGAGGCACTGGAGGCAGCAGAAGCACGCCTGTTCGCCTTGCGGGCACTGGCCCGCAAGCATGCCACGGAAGCGGAATTGCTGCCGGACCTGCTATTGCGCTTGCGCAGTCGCCTCGATCTCGCCGAGGCAGGCGAGGATGCACTGATCGCCGCGCGCAAGGCGGAAACCTCCGCCAGGGCGCGCTGGCATCAGGCGGCGGAAAAGCTGACAGCCACGCGCAAGGCGGCCGCAACCCAGCTCGAAAAGGCCATTGCAAAAGAGCTTGCCCCCTTGAAACTCGGCCGGGCGACGATCCTGATCGGCGTTCATGCGCTGCCGGATGGCGAAGGCAGCGCACAGGGCGCAGACCGGGTCGAGTTTGAGGCAGAAACCAATCCCGGTGCCGGGTTCGGCCCGCTGCGCAAGATCGCGTCGGGCGGCGAACTTGCCCGGTTCTCGCTCGCGCTCAAATGTGCACTGGCCGAAGCCGGCTCGGCGCAGACCCTGATCTTCGACGAGGTCGACCAGGGGGTTGGCGGGTCGGTCGCGGCAGCCGTTGGCGAGCGGCTCGTCCGCCTCGCGGGCGCAAAGCAGGTCTTTGCGATCACGCATAGCCCTCAGGTCGCAGCCTCGGCAGCGGCGCAGTGGCTTGTTGAAAAAGACCATGACCAAAAGTCTGGCGGGACGCGCGTTCGCGGGCTAGATGACAGTGCGCGGCAGGAAGAGATTGCCCGAATGCTCTCAGGCGCCGAGGTCACGCAAGAGGCCAGAGCCGCCGCAGGGAGGTTGCTGGAGGATGCATGATCAAGCCGGTCCCCGTCGATGCGCTGACGCCTGAAGCCGCAGAAGAAGAACTTGCGCGGCTCGCTGAGGCGATCCGCGAGGCGGACGAAGCCTATTACCGTAATGACGCGCCGGATCTGACAGACGCGGAATATGATGCCTTGCGCCAGCGCAACCTCGCCATCGAGGCACGGTTTCCGGAATTGCGGCGCGCCGACAGCCCGGCTGACCGGGTCGGGGCCGGGGCGGGGGAGGGCTTCGCCAAGGCGGCGCATGCCGCGCCCATGCTGTCGCTCGACAACGCCTTCTCCGATGAGGACGTCGTGGAATTCGTGGCCCGGATCCGCCGCTTTCTCGGACTGGATGAAGGAGAGGCTGTCGCCCTGACCGCCGAGCCCAAGATTGACGGCCTGTCGCTGAGCCTGACCTTTGAGAATGGCCAGCTCACGCGCGCGGCCACACGCGGCGATGGGCAGGTCGGGGAGGATGTCACGGCGAATGCCCGGACGCTCTCAGACATTCCTGCAAAACTGAACGGCAAGGGGTGGCCGGACCGCATCGAGATTCGCGGCGAGGTCTATATGAGCCATGCCGATTTCGCGGCGCTGAATGCGCGTGAATCCGAGGCTGGACGAAAGGTCTTTGCCAATCCGCGCAATGCCGCCGCCGGCAGCCTGCGCCAGTTGGACGTCGGGATCACGAAATCCCGCCCGCTCAGGTTCTTTGCCTATGCCTGGGCCGCCGCGAGTGCGCCCTTCGCGGCCACGCAGACCGAAGCGGTCGCCCGGTTCGCTGACTGGGGGTTCCAGGTGAATCCCCTGATGACGCGGTCAGATTCAGTCGATGGGTTGATCAAGGCCTACCGGGATCTCGAGCAGAGCCGGGCAGGCCTCGGCTACGATATCGATGGTGTCGTCTACAAGGTAGACCACCTCGACTGGCAGCAGCGGCTCGGCTTTGTCAGCCGCGCGCCGCGCTGGGCGATTGCGCACAAGTTTCCGGCCGAAAAGGCCACGACGGTTCTGGAAGGAATCGATATCCAGGTTGGCCGCACAGGGTCACTGACCCCTGTCGCGCGTCTGACGCCGGTGACGGTGGGCGGTGTCGTTGTGTCCAATGCAACGCTGCACAATGAAGACGAAATCGCGCGTCTCGGGGTGAAGGTCGGAGACACTGTCGAAGTCCAGCGCGCAGGTGATGTGATCCCGCAGGTCTTGCGGGTGGTCGCGGACGGGGGTGGTGCGCCGTTCGAGATGCCTGATGCGTGTCCTGTCTGCGGGTCAGCCGCAGTGCGCGATGTCGACGACAAGGGCGAGACCGATGTGCGGCGGCGGTGCACCGGGGGCCTCGTCTGCCCTGCGCAGGCGGTGGAGCGGCTGAAGCATTTCGTGTCCCGGAAATCGCTGGACATTGATGGTCTCGGGGCCAAGCAGGTCCAGCTTTTCTACGAAAAGGGGGTTGTGCGGGCGCCGCAGGATATATTCCGGCTCACGGCGCGGATTGCCGAGGCCGGCCTTCCGCCTCTGGCGGAATGGGACGGGTTCGGGCCTGCATCTGCGGCCAAGCTGATCGCCGCCATTGACGCGCGCCGGAATGTGCCGTTCGCCCGGTTCCTCAATGGTCTGGGCATCCGTCATGTGGGTCAGACGACGTCCAACCAGTTTGCCCGCCATTTCCTGTCCTGGAAAACATTCTGGGCGGCTGTGGAAGATGCGGCTGAGCAGGGGCCTGACAGCGAGGCTTTTGGCGAATTGATGGGGATTGACGGCATTGGCGGGGCCGCTGTCGGCGCCCTGTGCGTGTTCGTGACGGAGCCTCACAATCGGGAGATGCTGTCGGCGCTCTTGTCAGAGGTCATGGTGCAGGACGAAACCGCCGCAGCGAGCGACAGCCCGGTCGCCGGCAAGACGGTCGTCTTTACCGGAACGCTGGAACAGATGACGCGGGACGAGGCCAAGGCGAGGGCAAGTGCGCTGGGCGCCAAGGTCTCAGGATCGGTTTCGGCCAAGACCGACATTCTGGTCGCAGGGCCAGGCGCCGGATCGAAACTTACCAAGGCGGAATCCCTCGGCGTGAAAACGCTGACGGAAGCAGAATGGCTCGCCTTGATCGCGGATGCGTAAGACCTATTTGCCGCCCGGAATGATCTTCTGAATCAGGGTCCGGCGCGGCGCCGAATCCGCCTCGGGATCAAGGCCTTCCTTGGTCAGGAGGCGGTAGCTCATCTTGTACCAGTCGCTGCCCGGGTAATTGTACCCGAGTGTGGCGCCCGCTGCGAGCGCCTGATCGCGCAGGCCGAGGGTCAGGTAGGATTCGACCAGGCGATGCAAAGCCTCGGGCGTATGCGAGGTCGTGTCATAGGTGGTGACGACCTTTTTGAACCGGTTCACGGCAGCCAGCGTCTGGTTAGAGCGCAGGTACCAGCGGCCGATCTCCATTTCCTTGCCGGCAAGCTGGTCATTGACCATGTCGATCTTCAGGCTCGCATCGCGCGCATAGGAGCTGTTGGGAAAGCGCCGTGTCACGTCCTGAAGGGCCGACAGGGCGAGTTCGGTTGTCCGCTGGTCGCGGCCGATATCGACAATCTGGTCGAAATAGCTCACGGCGATGAGATAATAGGCGTAATCAGCTTCCGAGCCGCCCGGGTGGAGACTCAGGTATCGTTGAGCGCCCGCTATGGCTTCATCATAGTCGCGGGCCTGGTAAGACGCATACGCGGTCATGACCATCGATTTGCGGGCCCACTCGGAATAGGGGTGCTGGCGCTCGACCTCGTTGAACAGGAGAATCGCGCGGTCAAAGTTGCGCTTGTCGAGTTCCTGGGCGCCCTGATTGTACAGCTGCTCGACCGGACGCTCGATATAGGCGAGCTCCTGCTTGCGTTTATTGGCAGACTGGCACCCGGAAACGGCGACAATACAGGCCAGGATCAGGAGGCTCGGGCGGAGTTTCAGAAGGGACATGCCGGTCGGGAACTTTCAGCTGTGAATGTCTACAGCCTGATTAGCCTGAACTGCGCCGGATTTCCAAGGATCATTGTCAGGCGGCCGATTATGAATAGGCAATGCAGGCCCTTGCTTCAGACGGCGGCGCGCGCGCGTTCACTGCTGCGGGTGTGAAGGTCCGCGTCTGTTTCCCAGCACCATGCCGACGGAGTGGCGAGGAGTTTGCGAACCAAAGCGTTATTCAGGGCATGGCCGGGCTGGACGGCGTCATAGCTTCCGGCGATCGGCGCGCCGGCCAGCATCAGGTCACCGACGGCATCGAGCATCTTGTGGCGCACGAATTCGTCTTCGGCGCGCAAGCCTTCCGGGTTTACCACTGCACCGTCTTCCAGCACGACTGCATTATCCAGCGAGCCGCCGCGTGCGAGGCCGATGGACCGCAGCATGTCTACGTCGCGGGCAAATCCGTAAGTGCGTGCGAAGGCCAGGTCGCGGGCGAACATGCCTGGCGCAAGGCGAAGGGCCATCTGCTGGATGCCGATGACGGAATCGTCGTACTCAATGCGGGCGCGTAGTGTGAGCAAAGTGTCATCCGAGGGTGACAGGGTGGCGCGCTTGGGCCCGTCAAGAATTTCGATGCGTTCAAGAATCCGGATGCGGCGACGCGGGGCCGATTGCGTTTTCAGGCCGGCCTGCAGCAACAATTCGCAATAGACGGCCGATGAACCATCCATGATCGGCACTTCCGGACCGTCAATCTCGATGATGAGATTGTCCACACCCAGTCCGGCAAGTGCCGCCATCAGGTGCTCGACAACGGCGACAGAAACCCCCGCCTCGTTCGTCAATGTCGTGCCAAGGCGCGTGTCGGACACCGAATCGGCGTGCGCATGTATCTCGATATCGGCGGCATCCAGATCCGTCCGGCGAAACACGATGCCGGTGCCGACAGGTGCAGGCTTCAGAACAAGCCGGGCTTTTTCGCCGCTGTGAACGCCGATTCCGGCACATACGGCCGGACGTTCAATTGTCTGTTGCATCTGCACGCCACTCAACACCGCATCGACCCTCCGCTAAAGGCTCAATCTGGATGTGGTTAAGCGCCAGCACAAAACACGCCTTGTTTCGGCGTGTTACAAGAAGGGCTGCAACTCACGTTACAGCCCTGTAAAATATCAAAAATTTTTGCAACAATCGCGATTGTGCCGATTGCATTTTCCGCCGAAAAATCAGTGATTTGCCGATCGGCGCAGGAAAGCCGGTATTTCGAGGTCGGCATCATCGAATGGGGCAGCTTCCGGATGGTCGTCGGGAGACGAGATGATCTGGGCCGGCACGGATGTTCCGGGTGCGTCGTCATTCTCGCCTTGCGGGTTCCGGCGCCAGCCGAACAGGTGGGAAAACCCGGAAGAACCCTGTTCCGGGCGGGCCTTGTCCGGGGCAGGGGCTTCCTTGCGCGTTCCGAAGACGGCATCAGCGGTCACTTCGTCCTCGCCTTCTGCGCCTTCATAATGGTCTGCAGGCAATGGCTGGCCCGAAAAATCCGAGCGCGGGTCGCTCTCTTCAGAGCGGAGCACCGGCGCATGGCCGGTGATGACCACAGGCCGGTCTTCGCCTGGCGCCTGCGCCTCGACGACTTCGTCGGCAATCGGCTCGGCGATGGGCTGGCGCACGGTGTCGCGGATCGTTTCCGGTGCTGGCTGAGTACTGGCTTCCGTGTCGAGACCTGCTGCGACGACAGATACGCGGATCTTGCCTTCCAGCTCGCTGTCAAAAGCCGAGCCGAGGATGATGTTGGCGTTCGGGTCGATCTCGCGGCGGATTTCGTTGGCCGCCTCATCGAGTTCGAACAGCGTCATGTCATAGCCGCCGGTAATGTTGATGAGGACGCCCTTGGCACCCTTGAGGCTGACTTCGTCAAGCAGCGGATTGTCGATCGCTGCCCGGGCAGCTTCCAGGGCGCGTCCTTCGCCTTCTGCCTCGCCCATGCCCATCATGGCCGAACCCATGCCGCGCATGATCGAGCCGACATCGGCAAAGTCGAGGTTGATCAGGCCGGGCATGACCATCAGGTCGGTGATGCCGCGGACGCCTGAATAGAGAACGTCATCCGCCATGCGGAACGCTTCGGCAAAGGTCGTGCGGTCATTGGCGATGCGGAACAGGTTCTGGTTCGGCACGACGATCATCGTGTCGACATTGTCGCGGATTTCGACAAGGCCGAGGTCTGCCAGCGCCATGCGGCGGGCGCCTTCAAAGCCGAACGGCTTGGTCACGACCGCGACCGTGAGGATGCCCATTTCCTGCGCGAGGCGTGCGATCACAGGTGCAGCGCCGGTACCGGTGCCGCCGCCCATGCCTGCCGCGATGAAAACCATGTGCGCGCCTTCAAGGTATCCCTTGATTTCGTCGATCGACTCTTCGGCGGCTTTTGCGCCGACTTCCGGGCGGGCGCCGGCACCAAGGCCTGCGGTGGTTTCAGGGCCGAGCTGGATGCGCTGTTCCGTCTTGGAACGGAACAGGGCCTGCGCGTCCGTATTGGCGACGATGAACTCGACGCCCTGCAGGTTCGCCTCGATCATGTTGTCGACTGCGTTGCCGCCTGCGCCGCCAACCCCGAAGACGAGGATCCTGGGCTTGAGTTCATGTGTCATTCGCGTACCTCAATATACATTTCAGGAACCGGTATGAGAGGCACCTTGGCCCCACACGGCTAAAAGACAGTTAAGTGAGCGCAAAAGGCGTCAGAAATTTTCTTTCAGCCAATGGAACGCCTTGTTCACTGCTCCGCGCCCGGATTCCGCTCCGCTTTCCTTCGACGCAACGCCAGCCCGCGCAGCGTCCACAAACCCCAGTTCGGAATACAGTAGCAGACCTGACGCTGTAGAAAAAGCAGGTGTTCCCAGCGTTTCCCCGAGAAATTCAGCAATGGTCGGACGGCCGAGCCTGACGGGCGCATTCAGGATGCGCGTGGCAACGTCGCGCACGCCCGAAAGCTGGCTGGCGCCGCCGGTCAGAACCACGCGGCGTGGAAGTACGGATCGTACACCACTGGAATCGAGGATTTTTTGCACGAGTTCGAAGGTTTCCTCGATACGCGGTGCGATGATTTCGGCGATGGCGCCTTTTTCCATGCGCATGCCATGCAGGCGGCCATCATCGCCAAGGCGCGGGGCCTCGATGCGTTCAGCCAGACCGGGGCCTTCGAGATTGGCTGTGCCGTAGACCGATTTCAGGCGCTCGGCTGCCGCGAATGTCGTGCCGATACCCTGGGCGATGTCGCTGGTGACATGCGTTCCGCCAGCCGGAACAAGGCCGAGCCAGGCCGGCGAACCATTGAGATAGACTGACACAGCGGTCACTCCGGCGCCCATGTCGATGCAGATCGCGCCATTATCGATTTCGTCGTCGATCAGGGTGCCCGCCCCGCTGGCGATGGAAGAGGGAACAAGGGCCGAAATCCCGAGATGCGCGCGGCCCACGCATTCGACGAGGTTCTTGATGATGGGGCGCGGCGCCGTGACGACCGAGAGAAGTATGCCGAGCTGCTCGGCATACATGCCTGCGGGTTGGCGGACCCCCTCCTGCTGGTCAACCCGGTAAGCGACCGGCCAGGCGGACAGAACGTCGACCCCCTTGGTGGGGATCCTGGTCAGCGCGAGGGCCTGGAGACGCTTGATTTCCTTGTGGGTGATCGCACGTCCGCCAATGTCGATGGATGCCGTGACCAGTGTGCAGGCGAGTTTGGGGCCCGTGATGCCGAGAATGACTTCGCTGATCTGTTCGCCCGCTTCGCGCTCGGCGTCTTCAACGGCAAGGCGGATGGAACGTTCAAGCCCCTCCATGTCAGTAATGGCACCGCCATTGAAGCCGCGCGATTGCTGACGCCCGCCGCCCAGGATCTGGAACCGGCGCGGGCCCGACCCGTCATTGCGCCCGATCAGGCAGGTGATCTTGGAACAGCCAATATCCAGCGCCGCCACCGTGCCAGTGCTGCGGGAGCCATTGAGGGCGATGCGTCTGGACTGGACATTTGCCATCAGGAACGGGCTGCCTCTGCGAGTTTGCGGGTTCCGGCACTCTGGGCAGGGGACAGGTAGACCCGGCCCTTGTTGCGCAGGTCAATCATGGTGACCGGGCGCTGCATGAGGGCTGTCCGTGTCTGCAATTTTGTCAGGCGGGCGAGGGCGCTTTCCATCGCGTCGTCTTCCGGCAGGCGGACGGTTGCGCCGTTCACCAGGCGGACATCCCAGCGCCGGTCAGCAATGCGCGTTGCGATGGCAAGGCGCGCGGAGACATCCGGCGCATCCTTCAACGCCTTGACCAAAGCGGGCGCGGCACTGGGTGCGCCCTGACCGGCGAGGCGCACCAGTGTCTTGAAATCGGTCGAGTTGGCGTCCGGCAGGATGCGGCCGAGGCCGTCCACCACTGTCCAGTCCTTGCCGTCATGCCACAGGGCGACCGGTTCGGCCGCGTCGGCGATGATCACGATCTGGCCGGGCCACAGGCGGTGAACGCGCACGTTCAGCACTTTGCGGGTGGATTCGACGCGGCGGCGGATCAGCTGGGGATCTGCGCGGAACATGTTCTCCCCGGGTTCGATCATGGCCGCAGCGCGCACATCGTCGGCAAGGGCCGGATTCTGCTCCAGGCCCAGCACGGAAACATCGTTCACCGAGACGCCGGCCATGCGGGCGGTGTCATCGAGAAACCCGCCGAAGCGCGTTTCGATCTGCGAAAGGGATCCGCCCATCCATGCGGCCGTGGCGACGACAATCGCCACCAGCATGACAAGCCCGAACAGCACGGACGAGACGCGGACCTCCTCGCCTGTCGTCTCATCGACGATGGTGGCAGGGCGGCGGCGCGAGCGGGAAGGGACTGACTGGTTCCGGTTTACCTTTGGCATGAGGCATCCTCGATCATCCAGACAACAAGCGCTTCGAAGGACATGCCAACGAAAGCGGCCTGCTCGGGGACAAGCGAGGTGGGCGTCATGCCAGGTTGGGTATTTGTTTCCAGGATCACGAGGCGGTCTCTCTTGTCGTCATAGCGAAAGTCGGATCGCGTCGCGCCCCGGCAGCCCAACGCCTGATGTGCCCTGAGCGCTGCGTCCATTGCGGCTTCGGTCACGTGTGCAGGCAGGTTTGCCGGGATCACATGCTGCGATCCGCCCGCCTGATATTTCGCATCAAAATCGTAATAGTCCCTTAAGGTCGTGATCTCGGTAACAGCGAGGGCCCGGTCGCCCAGAACACCGACGGTCAGTTCGCGTCCGGGGATGAATTCCTCGGCCATGAGATTGTCGCCATAATGCCATCCGGCCCCGAGCAATTCCTGCGGCGGCGTATTGGCGCCTTCGCGCACGATCAGGACACCGAAGCTGGATCCTTCGGCGACGGGTTTGACCACGTAGGGCGGCTTCAGGGCGTGGCTGGCGGCCGCCTCTGCGCGGGTGACCCGCCTGTCTTCGGCAACCGTCAGGCCTGCTTCGCGATAGACAGACTTCGATTTCAGCTTGTCCATGGCCAGCGCCGAGGCGAGGACGCCGGAGTGGGAATAGGGAAGGCCCATGAATTCGAGCAGGCCCTGCACGCAGCCATCTTCCCCCCACGGGCCGTGAAGCCCGTTCAGGACACAGTCCGGCGCAGCCTCTGCAAGCTGGATCGCAAGATCGCGTCCGGCATCGATATCGATCACGTCATAGCCTGCCGCGCGGGCAGCCTTGGCCATCTGCCGGCCGGATGACAGGGAGACTTCCCGCTCGGAAGACCAGCCTCCGTAAATGACCGCTACGCGTTTCATGGCCAGTCCTTCTTGCTTATTGTGTGCGGATTTTCTGCCGCTTGCCTTCGCCTGTGCCGCACGAAAGCGGCACGAGTCAGGCGAAACCCGATCATGATCCACTTCAAGTTACGAAAAAGTCACCAAACAGGCATTGCCAACATATGACTACATGCGTAGTCAGTGCATATCGATAGACGATGAAAGTGACGGCCAGTCCCGTTGTTTTCCAGAAAAAAATGCACCGTTGAGGGAGAGCCGAATGAAACACCGTGCGCCGATGTATGCAAGCGTGATTCTGGCCCTCGCGGCGCCGAATGCGCACGCCGCCGACCTGGCGGCCGCAAGCAGTACAACCGACAAAACGGTCTATTCAGCGCAGGATTTTGCGCAGTTTGCTCCGCGTACAGCGCTCGACATCGTTCAGCGGATTCCCGGTTTTTCCATAGACAGCGGGGACAGCGGTTCGCGCGGTTTCGGCCAGGCAACCGGCAATGTCCTGATCAATGGGCAGCGGGTTTCAGGTAAATCGAATGATGCGGAATCCATGCTCGGGCGCATTTCCACGCAAAATGTCGACAAGATTGAAGTGCTCGACGGAACCGCGCTGGGCATCCCCGGGCTGTCCGGCCAGGTCGTGAACGTGACGACCCGGGATTCAGGAGGCGTTTCGGGCACATGGCACTGGAAAGTGCGCAGCCGGGAGAACCTGCGCCCGACCTTTAATGATTTCGGCGGGACGGTCTCAGGCCAGGCAGGCGCGCTGAGCTGGGCGCTGGCAGCAGAGAGTGATCCTGAACGCGGCGCCAGCGCCGGGCCGGAACGGATCACCGATGGCGCAGGAAACGTGATCGAAACGCGGAAGGAGGATTTCACCCATGACGTGGAAGCTGGATCGCTCGCCGGATCACTCGCGTGGAGCCCGGACAACGGCGCCGTCGCAAACCTCAGTGCCAAGTTTGCGGCCTACCAGCCCGACGAGAAAGAAGTGTCAAAGCTGTTCCCTGTGAGCGGCGCAGTTGGACGCCGCCTGTTTCAGGGCTCTGAAGATGAAACCCTTGCCGAGATCGGGGCCGACTATGAACGTGGCTTCGGACCGGGACGCCTTAAGGCAATCGCCCTCGTCCGCCGCGAAGACAGCCCGACAGTCGACCATGTTCTGCGCGGAAATCTGGATGGCACGGGAATGTCGGAATCGGTGTTCGAGCAGACCGTCGAAGAGGGCGAATACATTCTTCGCAGTGAATATGCCTGGGTGCCGTCGGAAGGCCGCGATTGGCAGGTCTCTCTCGAAGGCGCCTTCAACTTTCTGGATGCGGAAGCGGCCCTGTTCCGTTCGACCGGCGGCGCCCCGCTCGCCGAAGTGGCCTTGCCGAATGCCAACTCGCGCGTGGAGGAGCAACGCGGAGAAGTGTCGGTCACACATGGCCGTCTGCTCTCGCCAGGCCTCAACCTGCAGGTTTCGCTGGGCGTGGAAATGTCGGAACTGTCCCAGTCGGGTGATGCGGAGAACCTGCGCACCTTCACGCGCCCGAAGGGATTTGCCAGCCTGTCCTGGCAGGTTGATCCAACGCTTCAACTCGTCACGCGGATCGACCGGGAAGTAGGCCAGCTCGATTTCTTCGACTTCATTTCCTCGGTGAACCTGAACCAGGGCAATGGCAGCGAAGGCAATTCCGAGATCGTGCCGGAGCAGGCCTGGAAGCTGAGTATCACGGCGGAGAAAGACCTGAAGGACTGGGGCGCTGCGACACTGACCCTTTTCGGATCGGATATTGAAGACATCGTGGACAGGATTCCGATCGGAACCGGCGATGGCCCGGGCAATATCGATACAGCCTGGCGTGTGGGCGCCGATCTGGATGCGACGCTCAAGCTTGCGAAGCTTGGATTGCCGGGAACCGAACTGACATTTGGCGGTGAGTGGCGCGATTCCCGTGTCAAAGATCCCCTGACCGGTGTCGAAAGACCGATCAATGGCAGCGACATCTACCACTTCACTGCGGAACTGCGCCGTGACATTCCAAAAACGGACTGGGCTGTCGGGGTCTATCTGGAATCGTACAATGGAAATCCTGAATACACGCTCAATGAGCGCTTTCATTCAGGCAGTCAGCCACCCTTCTCGTACGCCTATGTCGAGCACAAGGACCTGATGGGGCTGACGGGAAAACTGGTCGTCGCGAATCTCCTGGACCAGCATGACTGGCTGCGCAGGGATATTTACGAGCCCAACCGGCTCGGCGCGATCGTACGCTCTGAATCGCGGACCCGCCATTTCGGACCGATCTTCACGTTCGAATTGAACGGCACTTTCTAGCCCGGATCAGGCAGGAAGCTGGAGCCGTCCGATCCGGCGCACTTCCCAGCGCAGGTCTATGCCTTGCGTATCAAGCACGCGTGCGCGGACGAACTCGCCGAGCGCTTCGAGGTCTGCCGCCGTGGCGTTCCCTGTATTGATCAGGAAATTGCAGTGCTTTTCCGAAACCTGCGCGCCGCCGACGCGCAGGCCGCGGCACCCGGCAGCATCGATGACCTTCCAGGCTGACCGCTGATCGGGCGTTCCGGGCGGGTCAGGATTGGCAAAGGTGGAGCCTGACGTCTTGTCGCGAATGGGCTGCGTTTCGGCGCGCCGTGCCTGTAGGGTTTCGATGTCGGCCAGGATGGCGTCCGGATCGTCTGTGCCATCGCCGGACAGGAGGAGGCGGGTGACGATGAAGTCTTCCGGCAATTCGGAATGGCGATAGTCCATCTTCAAGGCCGGAAGACCGTATTCGGCCCTGTCACCCTGGTAGGCGACCGGCTCGCCTGCGCGGGTGATGCCTTCCAGCTTGTTCAGGACGTCCTTCAACTCGCGGCCATAGCACCCGGCATTGGTGCGTGTCGCCCCGCCGATCGAGCCGGGAATGCCGGACAGGAATTCGAGGCCGCGCGTGCCATTGGCCGCCGCCGCCCTGGCGACCGCGAGGTCGAGGGCACCTGCCCCGGCCGACAGGGTGGTTGCGTTGACTGCGGAAACCTCGCCCCAATACTTGCCCATCAGCCGGATGGTGACGCCTTCGATGCCGCCATCGCGCACGATCAGGTTTGATCCGACGCCCAGCGTGGTCACCGGAACGGCCGGGTCGAGTTCACGAAGGAACAGCGACAAATCCTCCGCATCGGCCGGCAGGAACAGCCAGTCGGCCGGGCCGCCCACCCTGAACCACGTATAGGGCGCGAGACTGGCATTCTGCAGGATCTTGCCCCGAACCGGGGGGAGGGACGTGTCGGTTTTCACGCTGCTGGGGTCGCCGGACTTGGGGCCCGTGTCAAGCGGGGTGCGCAAGGGTGGTTGCCCAATATCTGTGCGTGAACCGGGCGCGGGTCATCAGGTTGCCGTTTTGGGAACCTGAACGGCTGGCACGGGTTGACCCCATGGGCCGAGACTAACAGCATCATCTTCGGCATTCAGCAGCAAGAAGGACGGACATATCGCTTCAAGGCAACCACTTCGGCTTCGAATACGCTGGATGAAACGATTTCGTCCGCCGGTGCTGCTGGCGCTTGGCGCATTGATTTGCGGTGCCGGCCCTCATGTCCTGCCGCCCAGGTTCATTCTGCCCGACTACCTGATCGATCCGCTGGCCGTGCTCTCGCGCGTGCTCCTCGTCGGAGCAATCGGCTGGGCCATAACGACCTTTGTCGATGGCCTCACCAAGCGCCGCCTGTCACACCTCAAAATGGACCAGCCGGACGATTTGACGGCCCGCAAGCTTGCGACGCGGCTGGATGTGACGCGCCGTGTCTGGGTCGTGCTCGGCGCGATTGTCACGCTGGCGGCCGCCTTCACCGTCATTCCCGGCGTCAGGCAAATAGGCGTCAGCCTGTTCGCATCGGCCGGGATTGCAGGTCTCGCACTCGGCATTGCGGCAAGGCCGCTGCTCAGCAACCTGATCGCGGGTCTGCAGATCGCCTTCACGCAGCCGATACGGATCAAGGACGCCGTGGTGATCGAAGGGGAATGGGGCTGGATCGAAGAGATCGGCCTGTTCTATGTCGTCGTGAAGATATGGGACTGGCGCCGTCTCATCGTGCCGGTGTCCTATTTCACCGACAAGCCCTTCCAGAACTGGACCCGGCAAACCGCCTCCATCATTGGCAGCGTGTTCTGGTATGTCGATTATACCGCGCCGATTGACGCCATGCGCGAGAAGCTGACCGAAATATGCAAGGGCACACCCTTGTGGGATGGGGATGTCGTCAACCTGCAGGTCACCGAAACGCGAGACAATGCAACATTGACGATCCGGGCGCTGGCCAGTGCGCGCAATTCGCCGGAGGCCTGGGACCTGCGCTGCCATATCCGTGAGCACATGATTGCCTGGCTGCAGGCCGAGCATCCCGAAGCATTGCCGCGTGTGCGGGCCGAAGCGCAGTTTCAGGACATGTCGGAGGGTGTTGGCGCGCAGGCGGGAAGCTGATCAGGATCCGGGGCGTCTGGCGGATCCCGGCAGGGCGGCGAGTTCCTGCGCCTGGCTCACCCATTTGTCGCGCTGGATACGGCCCTTGAAATGCATGAGCTTTTCATCGACCCAGTCCACGTCCTGCGCGCTCCACTCGGCGACCTGCCAGAAGTAGAACACGCCGATTTCATGCAGCAGTTCGCACAGCATGGGGCCGACACCATTGATCCGCTCAAGATCGTCAGCGTCACCGAAAGCGGCTTCGACCAGCAGGTTCGCCTCGTCATCTTCCCGGCGGGCGGCATTGATGGGGTCAAGGTCGCGCGGGGGTGGGGGTGCGGGGGTGACAGGAGGTGGAGCGCGGCGTTCGGCGGCGGCGGGGGGGC
>NZ_LADU01000119.1 GCF_000961795.1 Hyphomonas sp. BRH_c22 | reverse complement strand
CGGGGATTGGAGCGGCTGCGGGTGGCACGCGCAGCGCGGTCGGCGCGGCAGCGTCCATGGCAGGCGGCGCCCGTACGGCTTACCAGATGAATTCTGCCGCTTCCGGCAAGACCGGTGCCGCCGCCAAGATGGCGGGCATGAGCGGTGTCGCAGGCGCAGGCGTTCGCGCCGCCGCCTCGGGTGCCAAGGGCTTTGCACGGCGGGCCTTTGGAACTCCAAGTGAGCGTCATCAGGCCGGAGCACGCGCTGCCTTTGCGGCGACGGGCGGTACGGGCGCGCCAAATGCAGGTCCTGCCAATGGGCAGAACTCATCCCCGGACTGGGCCCGGCGTATCCGCCGCGACCAGTCAACCCGTGATGCCGGGATGATGGCGGCCTCTGCCGTGCGCGACGGCGACCGGCCCGGCGGCGGGACTTCGATACAACTCAGGAATGACGAGGACTGACATGAAGCTCTGGAGGCGAACTTCCACCCGCTATGGCGAGACACCGGAACCGGTCACCCCCTACCAGCGCGCCGCGCAGGCCTGGGACGACCGGATCGGGTCGGCGCGCGTGCAGGCGGCAAACTGGCGGCTGACCGCACTGGGCAGCCTTGCCCTATCGTTCCTGCTCGCAGGCGGCCTTGTCTGGCGCTCCACCCAGTCCTTCGTCACGCCCTATGTGGTCGAGCTGACCGGCGAAGGCGCCGTGCGCGCCGTCGGCCCGGCCGACGGACGCTATGAACCGACCGATGCGCAGATCGCGTTCCACCTCGCAGAATTTGTGAAGAATACGCGGTCCATCTCCATCGATCCGGTGGTCGTCCGGCAGAACTGGCTGAAGGCCTATGCCTATGCGACCGACCGGGCCGCTGCGACGCTGAACGACTATGCCCGTGAGAATGATCCATTTGCGGATCTCGGACGGCGCTCTGTGTCTGTCGACGTGGCGAGCGTCGTGCGGGCGTCGGACGACAGTTTCACCGTCCGCTGGCGCGAGACCGCCTACCGGAACGGCACCGAGACCGGCCAGTCGAACCATACCGGCGTGTTCTCGATCATCATCGACCCGCCGCGCACCGAAGAAGCCCTCCGGGCCAATCCCCTCGGCCTCTACGTCCACGGCCTCAACTGGTCGAAAGACCATCAATAGGAGCACTCCCCCATGAAACGCCTTGCCCTGATCCTCCTCGCCTCGACGGTCCTTGCGGCCTGCGAGACGTTCCCTGCCGCCGTCGGTCCCGACATCACACTTGATGAGCCGGATTATGTCGAAGACCGCTATCTCGCTCCTGACGCGGAAGAGATCGATATCGCCGGCGCGGACGTTTCCCCGACCCCGGTCGTCTACCGGACCTATACGCCGACGACCGTTACTGGCGCGATGCCCGGACAGCTGAAGCCCATGCCAACGGAGGCAGAGGCGCCATCCCTCAAGCCCTACCAGGCCATTGAGACCGCAAACGGCAAGGCGGCGATCGAGCCTTCGCTCGACAATTACATGAACGCAATCCAGGTCTATCCCTATACGGTCGGTGTGCTCTACCAGGTCTATTGCGCGCCGGAGCAGGTCACCGACATTGTCCTGCAGCCCGGCGAGGAACTCGTGTCCGTCTCAGCCGGTGACACAGTTCGCTGGGTACTCGGGGATACGGTCTCAGGGACCGGAACGGACGCCCAGGCGCACATCCTGATCAAGCCGACGCAGGCGGGCCTGAAGACCAACCTCATCATCACGACGAGCCTTCGCGCCTACCATCTTGAACTGCGCGCGTTCGAAGAAACCTATATGGCGGCTGTCTCCTGGCGCTATGCCGACCAGCAATTGGTAACGCGGGTGGCGCGGTCTGGGCCGGCAGGTGCGTCGGAATCGCCGTCGTCTGCGGGGTTGCAGCTCGACCGGCTGAAGTTCCGCTACGACCTTGATGGCGATTTTCCTCACTGGCGACCGGACCGCGTGTTCGATGATGGTCGCAAGGTCTATATCCAGTTCCCGGCTCGGCTCGACCAGGGTGAGGCCCCGGCTCTCTTCGTCATCGGCCGGGACGGCAAGTCCCAGCTCGTGAATTATCGCATGTCCGGCGACTATTATGTCGTTGACCGCCTGTTCGCCCGCGCCGAACTGCGTCTCGGCGAAAAACGCCAGGATGTCGTGAAGATCGCACGCAATGACATTGGCAGCGCGAAGCCATGACAGAGGCCGTTTCTCCTCCAGCCCAACCGCTCGAAATCCGCGGTGCGCCGAGGCCTGTAAAGCGGTTTTCCAAGCGGGCGCTGATGATCCTGCTCGGGACCGGCAGCGCGATCGTGCTCGGCTCGCTCGCCTTTGCGCTGCAAGGACCGAAGGGCGGCGCTGACGGTCCGGCACGGGAGCTTTACAATACAGGGCATAATCCGACTGCAGATGGCCTTGCCGCGCTGCCGGCATCCTACGGCGAGATCGCGCCGAAAGAGGACATTCTCGGGCCACCGCTGCCGGGAGACCTCGGCACGCCGATCCTGAAGGCGCAGCGTGAAGGGCGGATGGGTCTGCCGGCGGCAGATGCGTCCGAGGTGGATCCAATGCGTGAGCAGCTGGCGGCGGTCGAGGCAGAGCTGCGAGCACGTGAAGCCGCGCTTTCCGATGCGGCGCGCGGGAGTGGGGTGTTTTTCCAGGTTGGATCGAGTTCCGGGTCGCAAAGCGTGGGAGGAAGCGTTGCGAGTCCAGTAGCGGCTTCGATCAGTTTTCCGGACCTCTCGGCGTTTGCACCATCTGATGGCAGCGCTTTTGGATCACCTCTCAGTGAGGATCCGAACCGGCAAGTCCGCAAGCTGGATTTTCTGGGCACCGAGACGGATCCGTCGATCTACAATCCGCATCGGCTGGAGACACCGGTTTCTCCCTACCAGCTGATGGCGGGAACGATCATTCCAGCAACCCTGCTGACGGGGGTGAACTCCGACCTTCCGGGTCAGGTCATCGCGCAGGTGACGAGCCCGGTCTATGACACGGTCACTGGAGAGAGCGTTCTCGTGCCTCAGGGCGCGAGGCTGATCGGGCGCTATGACAGCGTCATCGCGTTCGGCCAATCGCGGGCGCTGCTTGTGTGGAGCCGGATCGTGATGCCGGACGGGTCATCCATCCGCATCGACAATCTCGCGGGCGTCGATGCCCGCGGATATGCAGGCCTCGAAGACAAAGTCGACTATCATTCCTGGAAGCTGTTGCAGGGCGTCGCGCTCTCGACCCTGCTCGGCGTCGGCTCAGAACTTGCCAGCGACGATGAGGGTGACATCGCCCGGGCGCTCCGCCGTTCAGCCCAGACCGGCGCCAATGAGGCGGGACAAGAAATCGTGCGACGTAACCTCGACGTCCAGCCCTCGATCACGATCCGGCCCGGCTGGCGGCTCGGCGTGCTCGTCAACAAGGATATTGTTTTGAAACCCTATGAAGGAGGAGACTGACCATGAGTGAAGTCAATTTGAAGATCGGGCCGCTACCGGATCGGACACCGCAGAAACTCGCCATCCTGGTCGATCCGGCTTTGGCGACGGAGCTTGATGACTATGCGCGTATCCATTCGGAGATCCACGGAGTGGAGGTTCCGGCATCGGCGCTGGTTCCACTGATGCTGGAAACCTTTCTGGCGAGTGACACCGGATTCCGAAAGGCAAAGAAATCTTGATTGCGGCGCTGCCGGATCAACATCAGATTGTGGAGTATGACCAATGGCAAAGGATAAGATTAGAGAAGCCGATTTCACCAGCGAAACCAGCTGGCTGACACCGAAACAATGTGCCGACCTTACCGGGTGGACCGTGTCCGGTCTGGAAAAGCGCCGGGTACGCGGACAATGGCCGCCCTTCTCCATTCGTGCCGGTCGCCCAAGATACCCCGGAGATTACATTCGACAGCAATTCGCCGAGGCTGTGGTGACCAATACAGTTCAGGCGTCGACGACCAGCGACACGTTTTAGCAGGGGTGCGGTCACAATCTCGACCCAGTATTCTGGCCGTGTTTGAAGGTCTTCTAGTTGCCATAAAGTGGCAAGTATTGACTTTTACCGGCATTTTTGTATTTTGCCGGTAAATGGCTATCCAGGAACTTCCCCTCGTCATCCAGACCAGTTACGCCGAGCTGCTAGACCAGCTACGACTGGCCACAGCGTCCGACTTTCCGGAAGGCTCAACCTTCCGAAAGAGAACCATCTCTGGAAAGGACTACTGGTACGTTCAGGAGCCGACGACCCCACAGGGACGTCCACCGGAACGGTATCTGGGCGTTGACACACCAGAGCGCCGTACCGCCATCGACAGCGCGATGAGTGCGAAGGCCCATGCCGATACGCGCAAGGCGATCCGTCGCTCGCTTTCCGGCGCAGGCCTGCCCGAACCAGATGGGCTCACGGGAGCCGTGATCGAGGCCCTCGCGGATGCGGGCGTGTTCCGTTTGAGGGGCGTGATCGTCGGCACAATCGCGTTCCAGACCTATGCCGGCCTTCTCGGTGTGAAGCTGCCGAGCGTTGCCATACGAACGGGTGACCTGGACCTCGCGCAAGACTATGGCGTGTCGGTTGCGCTTAACGACACACTTGGCGTCTCACTCATCGACGTCCTGAAGTCGGTCGACCCGGGTTTCGCGCCGGTTCCCTCCCTTGCAAGCCCCAACATAGCAGCGACCTACGCTCGCCCTGGCGGATACCGGGTAGATGTCCTGACGACCAATCGCGGCGCCGACCGGGACGCGCCAGTGAACCTGCCCAGCCTCAGATCCGATGCGCTGCCCCTACGCTTTCTGGACTTCCTGCTAAGAGACACGGTCGAAGCCGCAATGCTCACGCGCTTCGGAGCGCTCGTAAATGTTCCATCTCCGGAGCGGTATGCTGTCCACAAGCTGATTGTTTCAACTATGCGGAAGGACACTGGCGAGAGTGCCGTGAAGTCCGACAAGGATATCATTCAGGCTGGCCTTCTCATCGAAGCGCTCGTTGCCAAACGCAGGCAGGACGATCTGGCGGCCGCCCTCCATGAGGCCGCCGCGCGAGGATCAGCCTGGCAGGAGCGGCTCCGCCAAGGCACCGTGCGACTTGGGGATGAACCACGGGAAATCGTTCAAGCACTCATGGGAACAGGCTAACTGACCTGCTCTGTCGAAAATTTCGCCTAATGCAGTGGAATTCTTGGAGGGGGCAATTCAATAGCCTAAAACACCATAATGGTTGCGCACGGGGCCAAGCCTCGCTATTCCGGCTGCATTGTAACTCAGACGGTGGCTTATTGGTGGCTTGGCGTTTGGAGGTATTGCGGCAGGCGGGGTCCAAACCCACTTAATGCATTGTTTTTATAGGGGTCTTGCGAAAGGCTCGTTCCACCAACTTTCTGGTTTGGGACCAGAGGGTCGGAGGTTCGAATCCTCTCGCTCCGACCAAAAACTTTCTCGAGACACGAGGCTGGCAGATGGAAGCGCGGATCTACAGACCCACCAAGAGCGCGATGACGTCTGGCCGTGGAAACACCCGGGCCTGGATTCTCGAGTTCGTCAAACCCGGTGCCCGCCGCAGCGCAGATCCGCTGATGGGATGGACCAGCATTGACGATACGTCGGGCCAGGTTCGCCTCGAGTTCGACACGCAGGAACAGGCTGTCGAATACGCTCAGCGCGAAGGCATGACGTTTCGCGTTGAAGAAGCCCGCGAGCGCAAGCGGCTGGTCAAATCATACAGCGAAAATTTCTCGTTTGACCGTAAGCAGCCCTGGACGCACTAAGGGCGCGTCACTGACCGGACCCCTTAGCTCAACTGGATAGAGCACCGGACTTCTAATCCGACGGTTGCAGGTTCGAGTCCTGCAGGGGTCGCCAGCAGGATTTTGTCCGGCCCGGACACATAGGTAACAGTATGTACCGGAGAGATGGGTTACACTTTTGCTCCGAACGGGTTGTCGATTGTCTGCAGGGTTCTCTGCTCGAGGTCAACGTATCCGAGGTCATAGTGCATGAAGGAGACGAGCCATATGCCGTCGTCGACCTCCTTTACGCCGACACGCTGACCCGCGAGCACGGTGGAGATGTTGATTTTTTTCCGATGCATGCAGATCCGGCCGCAGGCGGTTATCAGGACCTCGCGATCATGGAAGGGATAATCGATGTCTGGCAGGCCGTCATAGATGCGCGATGACGGCGTGTAGATCTCTGCAGGGGTCGCCATGGCGAGGCCTTCATGCGGACGTTCTGTGTTATATTCCCTGACGAAGTCATCGAACCGCACCTGCTGTTGCAGGTGATTTTCGCAGGCCGGCCGGGTGGTTTCCTGCTTCAGGGTCAGGTGCATGCGCTCATGCCGGCCATTCTGCTGCGGATGGCCTGGCTTGATGCGTTCGATGGC
>NZ_LADU01000111.1 GCF_000961795.1 Hyphomonas sp. BRH_c22 | reverse complement strand
CCAAGCTGACGACGAGGGTTCGATTCCCTTCACCCGCTCCATATTTTCTCATTAAAATACAATGAATTGGGTGCCTCATCGACCCCAGTTCTGCCCGGTAACTGGCCTCAGCTAGAATCCAGCTAGAAAGACTGCGATGCGCATGGATAATTATGGGAATGATAGATTGAACCAACGGCGCAGCAGTGCGTCAAATCACAGGCGAGAATGTGCTCAGCGCGCACGGATGCTGGTTGGGCGCACGCGAGTTGATCGCCGAAAATTGCCGCCACTCATGAATCCGGACGGTAGGCCACCCAGCCTTTGAACGTGAACGCCGCATAGAATAATTGAATATTCTCATACCCCGCTTCACTCAGGATCTCTTCGTCCTCGCTTGGAGACAAGGCGGGCAGTTTTTCCCGCATCGCTTCAATATTTTTCTCGGCATGTTCAGAGGGAAAACCAGCAGAAATGAGCAGATTGGCATTGCGGCGCAGCCAGAGAGCTTGCCGGGGTCCACTTTGGGGAAAGCTGTGATGCGCTACTACAAACGGTGCGCCGGGGCGTAACCGGTTCAGAACCTCGCGGACCGTCTGGATGCGTTCTTCCTTTGGCAGGAAATGCAGGGTCAGAAGGCAAGCTGCGCCATCGAACGGCCCCTCGGGCGCATCGTCGATATAGCCTTGGTGGAAGGTCACGCGGCGCGCCTTTTCCTCCAGCGTAAGCTTTGCCTGCTCAATCATCTCGGAAGACGGATCCACGCCGTCGAAGCGCCAGTTCGGATAGGTTTCTGCAAAAGCCTTCAACTCCAGCCCGCCACCTGCCCCAAGCACCAGAACCCGGCCTCGTTCCGGCACCCGTTCGGCAAGCAACAAGCCTGCCATGCGGTGCATATCTTTCAGGCCTGGCACATGCCGCGCGACTCTGTCAGCATAGCTTTCCGCGTCCCCGGAAGTATTTTTAAACGGCATGCTCTTCCTTTCTGGAATCTCAATACGCATCCGGCCAAACGAGTGACCGGTGCAAGAGCATACCTGCCATCGCACCACCACCGACAGCGAGCGACACGGAGTGAGGCATGGAAGCAACGTCTCCGCAGGCGTAGATGCCTGGAACGGAGGTTTGTTTGGTGGCGTCGGTCAGTATTTGACCGCCTATGGGCGCTTCTTCCACAACGCAGCCACTATTCGCAACCAGTAAGCTCGTCGGCACGGTGCGGGTTGCAATGAAGAGCCCGGCAAAGGTCAGACATCGACCATCCGAGAGGTGAATGTCAGCGGTCGCTTCAACGCTTTTGATGCGGGTCTCTTCAATGTCGGCGTCTTTGTCCCAAAGTACCCGCCGCACACTTGCTTCGAGCATAAGGGAGCCATTGGTAAACAGTGTCACTTCTCCCCATTCCGTAAGAAGCTCCGCCTGGTGTTTGAGCCCGTGGCTATGACGCCGATCCGCCCCTGGTCGAGCTCGTAACCATGGCAATAGGGACAGTGAAAGATCGACTTGCCTCAACGTTCGGCCAGGCCCTCGAATTCGGGCAACTCATCCTTGACGCCAGTTGCCAAGAGGATGCGCGCGCCCTGGTAGATGATTCCGTCACCGGTTCTCACGGCAAAGTTGCCTCTTTCCCCTTCGAGCGAAACCGCTTCTCCTTCCACCCAAGTGAGTGAAGGATAGGCCGCCAGCTGCCGCCGCGCGCTGTTTGCTATCTCGAATGGGTCGTACCCATCCTTACCCAGAAAACCGTACGAATGGCTGGCGAAAAGATTGCGCCGCAGACCCGCGCCGATGACAAGGACGGGGCGTCGAGCGCCGACGAGTTGAAGCGTGGCAGCTATACCTGAATAGCTTCCGCCGATGACGATTGCGTCATACTGCATTTGTAGTGTCTCCCTCAGAAACTCGAGACTTTTTCGGGTCTCTCGACAGGATCAAGATCAGCACATTGCCGATCGTCGCTGAGCTCGCCCACACTATCTCGGGCCAACCTTGGACGGGGATCAACGACCGTCGACCGGCTATAGCCTATAGGCTCCTAGATGGGATTGCATGGCCGCTTTATCTAATGTATCATTTAAAGATACGTTATAGATCTTACTTCGTCAACTGGCCCGTTTGCATCAAACAGAGGGACCCCAAGGATAATCTAATGAACAGGGACACGCGACTTTCCGGCGTATTGCACGTGCTAGTACATCTCGATCAGGTAAAGGAACCGCTGACCTCCGAGTTGCTGGCCAAGACGATGGGGACAAACCCGGCGGTGTTCCGCCGCACGATGGCCGGATTGCGGAACGCAGGCCACGTGCGTTCGGGTAAAGGCCGCGGCGGCGGTTGGACGCTCGCGCGTCCTCTTTCAGAAATCACCCTGTTTGATGTCTATGAAGCGCTGGGGCATTCGGATGTGTTTGCCTTTGGGCTACGAAACAACAGGCCCAACTGCAAGGTTGAACGCGCCGTCAACGCAGCATTATCTGCGACCATGCACGAAACCGAAGCGTTGTTGATTGCCAGAATGAAGGATATCTCTCTGGATAAGATTTCTGAGCCAAAAGTTGGATTTACTGGACAGCACCAATTTTCAAATCACGAGTAAATGTGCGTCCAGACATGGAAGTGACGTGACCTCGTGAAATTGGACTTGGACTTCCTCGCTCCGCAGCCCCCATGCTAAACGAGAATTTTCCCAAATCGAATGGTCCAGTTTTACGGAAGCAGGTCAAGCTTTATTGCATTTTTTTCGGCCTATCGACGTGGGATACTGCACGGAAGAGATGTCGCTCTCCTTCGTCCAGCAAGGTAGCTTAAACCTATGCAAGGACATTGGCAGCAGCCTCTGCAAGAGCCGGTTCGCCCTTCTTGGCGCGAACAGCAGCACGTCTATTATGGGGCGCGGTAACGCTCCGCTAGTCTCGGTGCCTGCGCTGCGAATGCTACGAGTTCGGCCTTAAACACCGCGTCGAGTAGATCGACCCTCTCGACGCCGGGAGCACAAAGGACCTCGCCGATGGCCAGCCCGCGTAAGCTGGCGGTCACGACATCGTCCGCCGACATGCGAGGCACAGCACTGAGGTCGAGACCCTGACGTTCGTGGAACTCGGTTGCAACCACACCCGGGCATAGCGCTTGTATCCGCAGGCCCTGAGTCTTCAGCTCCTCGTGCAGCGCCTGCGATAAAGCCACAATGTGAGCCAAAGCCCCAGTGTATACAGCGCGCCGAAGCGGCAGCGTTTCGATAGGCGCGGGCCCACTGAACGCAAGCATGCCCGACACGTTGATGATTGTGCCTTCACTGCGCGCGACCATACCGGGCGCCGCAGCGCGCGCCAGCATCGTTGGAGCAACGACTTTTACGTGGAGAAGCTCGCTCGCCTTGTTGGCGGGCAGCTCGGTAAATGGCATATAGTGCGCAACGCCGGCATTGTTGACGAGCATGGTGATCTCCTCTCTCGCGCACACATCGGCGACAGCCTCCACGCCTGCTTCGGTGCCGAGGTCAGCGACCAGGGAAATAACCTTGACGTCCGGAAGCGCGGCGGCAAGCTCTTCGAGCCGATCACGGCGGCGTCCGACGGCTACGATGTTGTATCCGTCAGCACCGAGCCGCCGGGCAAAAGCTCCGCCGATGCCGGAGGATGCACCGGTGACGAGCGCCAACCGATTGCGGCCGTTGCGGCGATCTTGCGTGTTGTCTGGATGAGTCATGCGGACCTTTCATTTTAAGCTGGACTCCGTCGTTCACGACGGCGGGTATGCATGGATCGCCTCGGCGCTGCGCCCACGCGCCTTATTTTTTCAGACTACACCGACCGCAATGGCGCTGCGCGCTGAATCAATAACCGTCTCCGCCGCCGAGCGTGGTCGCCATCCCAGCACCGCCTGCGCTTTGGCGGCGCTAAAGACGTGCTTGCGCCCCAAGAGCGGTGCGATGAACTGCGCTGGTCGGTCGCGCAGAGCCATAAGTCGCAATGCGAAACCTGGCACACGACGGGTGGGGACCCTGCTGGCGCTTTCACCCAGCTCGGAGCGCAATGTTTCCGCAAGGTCGGCCATCCAAATCCAGTCGCTCGCTGCGATAAAGCGTTCCCCCGCAGCTTCGGGCGCCGCCATGGCGCGAATGTTCAGATCCACCACATCCCTGACATCGACAACGCAGAACCCAACGGGTGGAAGGGCCGGGAGCTTTCCCAGCAGCATGCGCTGAACCAATTGCGACGCATGAGGGTATTGATCGCTAAATACCGGGCCAAGGACAGCGGCTGGCAAAATAGTGGTCAAACTTGTTGGCTCGGATTGGCTTTTCATGAAGTCCCAGGCAGCGCGTTCCGCCAGCGTTTTTGCGATACGATACGGTCCGAGGCCACGATCTTTCGTATCAGTCCAAAGGCTCTCGTCGCTTACGCCGTCGGGGCTCCTGAGTGGAGGCCTGCACGCCTCAATCGCAGACGTCAGCACCACACGTTTTACGTTTGCTTTGCATGCAGCTTTGAGGACGCGAAGCGCGCCGTCACGCGTAGGGATGATCAGGTCATCGGGGTTGCGCGGTGCGTCAACACCAACTGGCGCGGCGACATGAAGCACATAGTCACACCCTTCCACAGCAGCGTCCCAACCATCATCGCTCAATAGATCAGCCTTGAAAAAAGAAAGACGATCACCCGGGTCAACTTCTCGAGATAGCTGGGCAAGGAGCCAGTCGGCTTTGTCTGGATTGCGCAGTGTCGTGCGCACTTTGTGGCCGCGCTTGAGCAACTCTGCAATCGTCCAGCCGCCAATAAACCCGGTCCCGCCGGTTACAAGTACAGTGCTTGGCATTTGATCGTTATCCCTTCAAAAAATTGCGGGTTACCGCCAAAAAATCTTCGGCCGCGTCATAGGGCACGCCATGCCCCGCGGCGGCGACGGTCTCCAAACGCGCATCCGGAATAGTTTCGACCATCCTCTGCGCGACCTTTGGAGACAGAATATCCGAGAGCGCGCCCCGCACGATCAGGGTGGGCACTTCAATGTGAGAAATGGTTTGCCAGATTGTTTCCGGGTTCGGCAGATTTAGCTCGCCTGGAACACGCAAGGCACGATCATAACGATAGGTCCACTGGCCATCTTCAGTCCGCATCAATCCGGCATCGGAACGTAATCTGTGCGCGGCTTCAGGCTGCCGATCACTGTCAGCGCGTGCAACGGCAAATGCTTCATCGCGTGTGGCGAACGTGTCGGGAGCATGTACATTGGACTGAATGCGGCCAATGCCGGCAAGGTCAATCTCCGGGCCGAAATCAATGAGAACGCAAGACGCAAGCGCCGCCGGGCGTTGGCCCGCATAAACCATTGCTGCCAGGCCACCCATGGACAGAGCGACCAGAGAAAAGCTCTCAAGCTTCATCGCTTGCGCAAAGCAATCAATATCTGCGACGAACGCATCAATGTTGTATCCGCCTGGGCCAGCCCAGCCGGTTTCACCGTGGCCGCGTAAGTCCAGAGACAATACGCGATAGCGATCAGTCATGGCCTCGGCGAACGGATCCCAAGACCGCGCATGGCCTGTAAAGCCGTGAAGAAGAACAAGACTTGGCGCACCGGCACGCTTCGACGGCCAATCGCGATAATGGAAACGCAAGCCGCGTATTTCGACAAGTTCGTCAGAGACGACGTTTGCCGCATCTGGTGCCATATTGTCACTTTCCTGGTTCATGCTCATGAATTTAGGCATACGCAGTCTGCGCGGGTACCCGTTCATTAGCCAACAGGCCGTACGCCTGACCGGACAATGGCGCCGTTGAGATGGTTTAGCCGATTGCCTGAATGTACGCGAGGAAAGCCCGAAGCGGGGCTGGCACATGGCGGTCGCCGTGGTAGCAAAGGACTGGGCCGGGGAAGGATTGCCACCATGGTTCAAGAACCGGGCTCAGGGTGCCGACTTCGAGTTGCACTCGCAGGACATCTTCAAATGTATAGATCAGGCCGACGCCCGCCACAGCCGCCGCCACCCGCAACTCTACCGATGAGCTGACCAAAGGCCCGTCAGGTGTAACGCGAATGACACGCCGCCCCTGCTCGAACTCCCACGCCACCATGGTTCCATTGTCCATGCGATGTCCGATTAGACGATGGTTCGACAGGTCCTTCGGATGCTCCGGTCGCTCCCTGCTTGCAAGATATTCAGGCGCCGCGGCGGCGACATATCTTTGCTGGCGCGGTCCAATTGGAACGGCGACCATATCGGCTGCCACGCGCTCCTCATAACGGATCGCCGCATCGAACCCGCCGTCAATGATGTCTACCACCGCATTGTCCACCATCACCTCGACGTGTACGTCTGGACAGGCGTTCAAGAAGCCTGGCAGAAGCTGTGGCAGTACATAACGCGCGACAATCGCGGGTACCGTCAACCGCAACGGACCTGCGGGCTGCTCTGCATCGTCGTGCAGGCCGCTCACTGTCTGGTCAATCATTTCAAAGGCAGGCTTGAGGCCCAATAACAGACGGCGGCCCGCCTCTGTTGGCATGACTCCGCGGGTACTGCGGTTCAACAACCGCAAGCCAAGACTTTCCTCCAGCCGACGTACGACATCACTGACCGTCGAGGCCGACAAGCCGAGGCGTTGCGCCGCAGGCCGAAACCCGCCGTATTCGACCACGGCATAGAATAGCTTCATATCATCAAGGTGCGATACCGCCAATACTGCTCTTCCGGTTGGGGCAGGTCCGAATTAAACCTGCCCGTGAATGCGTTCACCACTGGTCTACTGGCCAAGTGACGGCTATGCAAACAGTCATACGCCACACCAAAGAACAGATCATTTTATTAGGAAAGCAGGCTAACTGGGGACGCTGGCCTGCCCCTCAGCAGTGGTCCACCAGATTTGTTAGCCCGGCGGTTTCA
>NZ_LADU01000028.1 GCF_000961795.1 Hyphomonas sp. BRH_c22 | reverse complement strand
ACGCCCGGCGCGAAACGGGCGAGCCATTTCTGCGTGCCGTCCTTCGACACCTGATGATCCGCGATTTCCGGCCGGTCCAGCGTGAAACGCCCGGCCAGTTCGGCGCGCAGCTCCTTGCCGATATCGGTCATGACGTCAAAGCCGGTTGCGCCGAAATACTGGCTCCAGCGCGAGACCTGTTTGGCGCGCATGGAGGCCTTTTTCGGGTCGAGCCCCATGGCCTCAAGTTCTGCCTTCAGCACAGGCAGGGGCATGCCCGCAAGGGATTGCGGGCCCTTGGGCTGGCCGGGCCGTTGCGAGAGATCAAGTGTGATTGTCATCGATTTGCGCTATAGCATGGCGCAATCGGCGCAGGAACCGCCGAGGGCAGGGCAATATGGACACGATGTAATGTGGCAGCCTTTAATTTGCCACACGTGCAACCGAAAGCCCGGCAACGCGTATTAGTATAACGCTTTCAACGGGGCTGACTGCGAAACGACGCCCAAAAACTGGAGGAATTCCATGAGATATCTCGTTCTGGGCGCGCTCGCGCTTGCCATGATCCCCGCTGCCTGTGAAACCGGCCCAAGTAACCGCGTCATGATCGGCTCGGCCGCAGGCGCCATCGCCGGAGCTGGACTGGGTACGCTGGCAGGTGGCGACGATGGCCGCAACGCCGCAATCGGTGCTGCTGTTGGCGCGATCGCTGGCGGCGCAGCAGGCGCCTACATGGACAAGCAGGAGCGTGAGCTTCGTGCCGCAACGGCCGGTACCGGTATCGAAGTCGCACGTAATGGCGACCAGATTGCCCTGACCATGCCTTCGAACGTCACGTTCAACGTGAACAGCGCTGAAATCCTTCCGGGCTTCTACGCGTCACTGAACGATGTTTCGACGACTCTCGTCAACTATCCGTCGACCGCCGTGGACATTATCGGTCACGCCAGCTCCGATGGTGACGATGCCTACAACCAGGCCCTGTCCGAGCGCCGCGCCAATTCGGTGAAGTCCTACCTGATCAACCAGGGTGTGACCCCGGTTCGCCTTCAGGCGTACGGCTTCGGTGAAACCCAGCCAATCGCCGACAATTCGACGGAAGCTGGCCGCCGCGCCAACCGCCGCGTCGAGATCATCCTGACGCCAATCACCGAAAGCTGATTGCTACCCGATAAGGCCAAATGAATTGACGCCCGCCGGCCCTGCGCCAGCGGGCGTTTTTCATGGCGTCAGCCGGAAATGGCCGCGCGCATCGCCTTGACCGGATCATCATAGCGCGTGGCCATCATGGCCATCAGCTTGCCGCTGGCGCGCGATGGGTGGCCGGTCTGCGTAGGCGGGGCGGGGTCATATTCCACGGCAAGCTGAATCGCCTCGGCGACCTGCTGGCCGCAGATATCGGCCATGATGCCGAAAGCGAAGTCGATCCCCGCCGTGACGCCGCCGCCCGTATAGGTATTGCCATCCTTCACCCAGCGTCCGGGCGCATGGGCCGCGCCGACCAGGGGCAGGAGGGAGGTATAGGCCCAGTGCGTGGTGGCCTGCTTGCCGTCGAGCAGGCCTGCGGCCCCCAGCAGGAAGGCGCCGGTGCAGACAGACGTTACATAGCTGGCCGACGCGCCGGATGCCCGGATGAAGTCCACGGTTTCGGCGTCGCCCAGCGCCTCGACCACGCCAAAGCCGCCGGGCACGACAATCATGTCGAGCCCTGGCGCGCCGGCAAATGTGCCGGTCGGGACGAGGGACAGGCCGCAATCGCTCGGCACGGGGTCTGGAGACTTCGCCAGGATATGCGTCACCGCGCCCGGCATGCGGTGAAGCACCTGGAGCGGGCCGGTAAAATCGAGCTGGGTGACATTCGGGAACAGGATGAAGCCGATATTCATGGGATGGGTTCTCCGTTCAGTCTGGATGCGGTCATAGAGGAATCGCTCATCGCTGGCCACATTCGCTCTGGCCATTCAGGGCCGAACCGTGGAACGTGTCGCGATGTCAAATTCCGGCCCTGCCCCAAAACCCGGTTCGAAACGGTTCGGACGGCCCGCGCCCTACCGGGGTTTCGGGTCGCAGATCATTCACTGGCTATGTGGATTGTACCTGTGGCTGGGGGGCTGGCGCCTGCTGGACGACTGGCCGGCGGACCCAAAGATGGTCGTCATCGCGGCGCCGCACACATCCAACTGGGACGGGTTCGACATGCTGGCCGTGGCAGGCTGGTATCGCGTGAAGCTGAGCTATATGGGCAAGAAATCGCTGACAGACGGGCCGCTTGGCTGGCTGGTCAAGCGCAGCGGCTGCGTCCCGGTCGAACGCTCGAAATCGAGCGATATCGTGTCACAGATGCACGCGGCGTTCGATGCGGCCGACACGCTGTTCCTGGCTGTCGCGCCGGAGGCGACCCGGTCGCGCAATGCCGCCTGGAAGAGCGGCTATTATCATATTGCCCATTCGGCGGGTGTGCCGCTGCTGATGTCGGTGCTGGACTATCCATCCCGTACGGTCCGCCTGGCCGGGCCGTTGCGAACCAGTGGCGACTACACGGCGGATCTGCCGAAAATCCTGGCGCCTTACAGGGCGGCGGAAGGCCGGCGGATGGGCCAGTTCGCCTTGCCGGACACGGACTAGCGGCAGATGGCGGCGGCCTTGTCGATCGCGGCGGATGAGCCTTTGAGCGAGAAATGGTAGGCAACCTGCGTGTTGCGGGCAGAGACGGCCTCGATGCGAAGCTCCGAGCCTTTTTTCAGGGCATCGACGATGCGGCGGTCATCGGAATCATCCGCGAATGCTTCCTGTCCGACCGAGAACAGGGTCCAGGAGGAACGTCCGATACTGGCCTTGGCGGTGATGTCTTCGCGCAGGTCGAAACCGACCTTGAGGCTCGGCTGGTTGCGGGCGCGGCCGGATTTCCAGTTGGTGACATAGTACCAGACTTCGCCATGATCGGCCGAGCGGGGCGCCTTGTCCGTGGCCGTGGTGGCCGCGTAGCAGACCGTTTCGCCGCCGGCGGTGTCTGTGAAGACCGACCAGTCGTTGAACCGGCCGATGGCTGTCGGCTCGGCGGCTGCGCACGGGATTGTGATGGCTGCCAGCACCCCGAGCGCGGCATATCGATTGCGACGTGAAAGTTCCTGTTTCATGCTCAATTCGAAATCCCCATGGAAGGCTGCAACAACTGTCTTATGGCATGAGAGTTAAGGCCAAACTACGACGGTCTCGAACCCGTTGCAGTTACGGCGAATAGCATCATGCATGGTTGCGCCTCACCAGCAGGCGGCAGATACTGCCGGATACAGGGCCAGAGGAACCAGACTTGAGCACAACAATCGTCCGCACGGCTGACCTGGAGCAGCGCGAGCGCCATGCCGATTGCATGGAGCGCATCGCGGACGAGGAGTCACGCGAGGCCTTTGCCGAATTGTTCGAGTTCTTTGCGCCCCGCGTGAAGGGCTACATGCTGCGCCTGGGCGCGTCGGAATCTGAAGCGGAAGAACTGGCACAGGACGTCCTGGTCACCGTCTGGCGCAAGGCCGGCATGTATGACCGCAAGCAGGCGTCGGTTTCGACATGGATTTTCCGCGTCGCCCGCAATCGCCGGATCGACGTGCAGCGGCGCACGAACAAGCCGGCGCTGGAACCGGATGAACCCATGCTTCAGCCGCCCGCCGCCGAGCAGCCCGACGCGGCCGTCTCACGCGGCCAGATGGAAGAACAGGTCCGCGCGCAGCTCGCCACACTGCCGCAGGAACAACTGGTCCTGCTGCAAGCCGCCTTTTATGATGGCCTCTCGCATTCGGAAATTGCGGAAGCCTTCGACTTGCCGCTTGGCACCGTCAAGAGCCGCATCAGGCTGGCCTTTGCGCGCATGCGGGGAGGCCTTGATGCACCCGAATAGAATTTTCGGCCCGACACAGGAAGCCATGACATGACCCGCCGGAATGATTATCCGATGAGTGAGCTCTACAGCGCCTATGGGGCCGGTTCGCTGGACCCCGCCTTTGCCCTGCTGGTCGAAACCCAGGCCATGCTGCGCCCTGACCTGTGCGAACTGGTGGCGGCAAGCGAAGCCGTGTCAGGCGCTTTGCTCGAGACAGCCGAGCCGGCTGCCATGCGGGCTGGCGCGCTTGACAGCACGATGGCGCTCATCGACGCCCTCTCACCGGCGGCGCCGCGTGCGGGCGCCATTGAAGACGTGTCCGCGCTGCCAGAGCCGATCCGGCGGGCCGCCGGTGCATCGTCACGCTGGAAGGCTTCGGTGCCGGGCATCCGCCGCATGTCGCTCGAAATCGACAGTCCGATGCATGTGGAACTCTACCGGATCGAACCGGGCGCGGCTGTGCCGCGGCACAGCCATGCCGGAATCGAATTGACGCTCGTGATCGCGGGGGGCTTCAGCGACGCGCTCGGCAGCTATGGCCCTGGTGACCTCGTCGTGAACGGGCCGGACGATACGCACCGTCCGGTGGGCGATGAGGGCGATATCTGCTTTGCGCTGGCCCTGCGCGATGGCGGCCTGAAATTCACCGGACCGCTGGGCATGATCCAGCGCCTGCTGGGCCAGTAATTCCGTTTTTTGCATGTCCATGATCTCCAATGTCGCGCATACTTGCCGGGCATTGCGCGGGAGGCATGAGGCATGATCGACATCAATGGCATCGCCCATGTCCAGCTGACGGTGAAAAGCCTCGATCGCAGCCGGCCCTTCTACCGCGCGCTGCTGCATGACACGTTCGGCATGACGATCCAGTACGACGATGAAAGTACGTTTTACTGCATTGGCGGGCGCACGGGCGTCCTCATCCGGGAAGCCGCCGCAGAACACCGGGACACGGGCTTTGACCAGTGGCGCGTCGGCCTGCACCATATGTGCTTCCGCCTGCGGTCCCGGGAAGATGTCGATACGCTGCACGCCGCGCTGGTGGACATGGGCGCCAGGATCGTGACGGCCCCGTATGACGGGCCGTGGGCGCCGGGCTATTATTCGGTCCTGTTCGAAGACCCGGACGGCATTCGCCTCGAGGCCAATTTCGTGCCGGGCGCCGGCAATCTCGCCGTCATCACGGACAAGCCGCTGGTGCCGCCGCGCTGATCAGACGTGCTGGCCGGTTTGCAGCCAAAAGGCGCAGGCATCGCCCAGTTCCTGCCGGGCCCGCGCCTCATAGGCGGCCGATTCCCCGGCGCTCAGCGTGTCAGCCCAGCGGCCATTGACGCCCTTGTTGATGAAGACCTCGGCACCAGCATCCCAGAAGGCGCCGCCGAGCGGGACGCTTTTCGTGGCGTTCGCCTTCATCCAGTCGAATGAGCAATAGTCGACAATCGTGTCCCAGCGGGACTCGTCGATCTCGATATCGAGAAAGGCGGCCATTTTCCGCATCTCGCCCGGCATGTCGCGTTTCAGGTCGGAAAAGTGGATCATCATGACATTCGGCAGGTCGCGGATTGCCCACCAGCTGCGGACATTTTCCCAGAACGGCCAGAACGGAAAGCCGTCCTTGTCCATCCATTCATGCCAGTACTGGCGGATGTCTGCCGGGGGGCGGTCGATCGGCGGCCCGACGCGGCCCGGCGTATTGTTGAGGGCGTCATACCAGAGGTCATTGGCATTGGCGTGGTGGTTGTAGAGGCTCCAGACAACATCCCGTCCGTCGCGGCCGATATAAATGTATTTGGCCTTTGGCGAGAAGACGAGCGCGTCGACGGGCAGGTGGGTCTTCAGGAAGCGGCGATGTGTCTGGGCTTCGACTTCCGGCAGTTTCACCTGTTTCGGCGGAACGCGCAGGTCGAGCCAGGGCGACATTTCCGCAACCGCCAGTTCCGGGTCGCCGCCGAACATCATCTGGGCGATCATCTGTTGGGTCCAGCTCGTCCCGGCCTTGCCATAGGTTGATATGATGATGTCGTCATCGCGGAACTTGAACTCGTTCCAGATCGTGGAATCGAAATGATGGCTGTGGAGTTCGCGCGTCTTTGCCGGCCATGCGACGTCTTGTGTCATTCAACTGCCCCCCTTGTTGCGCAAAATATATCAAAGAGACGGGGACCTGTCCTGCGCTTTCCGTCTCAACGGCGCCCACGGCCGGCTGGCTTGCCTTCGCCGCTTGTGCCGCCCGGCATGATGGGGCGGGGGGCATAGCCACCCATGGAGAGGTGGCGGTCATACATGACCATCGCGCCCGCTAGGCTGACATTGATGCAGAACTTGGTCGGGATTTTCACGACATGGGCGCAGCGGGCGAGAATCCCGTCCGACAGGTTGCCCTTTTCCGGCCCGAGGATGTAGGCGGCCTGCGGCGGGTGGCGGAAGGTGGGCAGCATGACCGCGTCATCGGTGAGCTCGATTCCGACCAGCTGGCATCCTTTGGGCATCTGCATGTCATCGATGGAATCCCACTGGTAATAGGGGATCTGGCCTGCCGACTTCGACGTGTCGGCCTGATAGGCGTCGCGCAGGCGGTGGTCGGCATCAATCGAGAAGACATAGCTGGCGCCGAAGGCATTGGCGGTGCGCATCAGGGCGCCGAGATTCATTGGCTTGGAAATGCGTTCCGAACCGATCGAGAAGTAACCACGCATGTCAGATGACTCCGAGACTGAACCGCCCGGCTGCGAGAATGGGCAGGATCAGGAGCGGGACAATGAGGCAGGCGCGCCGGGCGAGGCGCAGGTGCGAGAGGGGGGCGGGATAGGTGGCGGCGAGGTGGCGGGCCGCCTCGCTGGCCGGGGAGGGCGCGGTGG
>NZ_LADU01000029.1 GCF_000961795.1 Hyphomonas sp. BRH_c22 | reverse complement strand
ACACCGCGAGGCGGTCCGGCGCGCTGCGGCCCGCGGCTTCCTGCCCTGGAGCGCAGGCCCGGCTGTCCAGCGCACCTGGTCGGTCGCCGACATGGTGTGGACGGCCGCAGGGGACACGGCGACCGATTACAACCGCTATTCCAAGCGCGGCCTGCTCGCCGCCACGATTCCCGGCATCGTCATGTACTGGCTGGACGGCCCCGATCCGGCTGATCTCGACGCCTATATTTCCCGGCGTCTGCAGCAGGCCTCCGGTTTGGGCAAAACGGCCGGAAAACTGGTCACGCCCGTGCTGGATGCGTTCAAGGCGGTCCGGCCCGGCGCAAAGCCGTCCGAACGCGGACAGGGGCATTGATTTGAGAGGGGGAGGTGTCGGGCGAAAGTTGATCAAGCGCCCCAGGGGGCTGGGGGGGCTGATGGGTCCGGGGTGCTTGGTATACACCTCCGCCCGACACCTAGAAGATGGCGGGCGCCGGTGTTCCACGCAAGGCCAAATAACGGCATTTTCGCCCCATTTGAATTACAATGCGTTTAGGCGACTACAGATTTGCCCACTCGCCCCACACGCGAACAAAAAAGGATGACATGAGCGATACATTTTCGCGCAAGATCGCGCCTGATTCCAAGGTGGCTTTCCAGAAAGCCGAGATGCAGCCGATCCTCGATGTCTATGGCCGGCTCGTGGTGGCGGGCGAGGCGCGCGACTATGCCATCGGCATGGAACGGGACGTCGCCATTTTCGCCATCTTCCGGCGCCATGCCGAAAACCCGACCTGGCGGATCGAAAAGGAACCGGCGCTCGCCAACCGCCAGGGCCAGTATGCCGTGTACGGTTCCGCCGGCCAGATCCTGCGCCGGGGCCGCGAACTCAAACAGGTTCTGCGCGTCTTCGATACCCGTCGTTTCACCGTGGTTAAATAGACCCGTTCAATTCACGCCGATTGGTTAACCCCCTGTTAACCAAAAAATTCTTGCACGTTCTTCTGGAACATATTAGGAACAGAATATCAGAACGGAGCAGGAACATGGGTATTGCAGTCAGCTTTCGGGGACGGTCAGGCAAGGCCTGGGAATTCAATCGCATGGCGCCGGACGGGCCATGGGCACGCTGCCCCGGCGTGGCAATTTTCGCCGCCCCGGACGCCTATGGATGGCGCCTCATCCGGGTGATTGAACTGACGGGACGCCCGCACGACCTCCAACCCATCTGGGCCCTGGCAGAGGCCGAGCGTTACGGCGCGAACGCCGTCTTCCTCGCCCACGAATTCGACGGCGCGGCGCGCAAGCTGATGGTGAACGACATTGAAGAAGGCTTCAGCACCGTCTGCTTCACCGACCATTCCCGCCGGATCGCGGCCTAGCCCTATTCTTCCCGGGCAGGCCGGTTCAGTGCGGCCTGCGCGTCGGCTGTCTCAGCCAGCCGGGTCAGCTCGATAAACTCGGCGCGATAGCCGAATTCATCCTTGCCCTTGGCGCCCGCCCCCAGCGTTCGGATTGCCTCCCATCCGAAACCGGTGCCAAGGGCGTCTCCGCCTTTCAGCATCTCGCCAAAGCCTGCCACGGCCATGGCAAAGCGCGCCCATTCAGGCGCCTCGTCCACACTGGCAACACGGTCCTTTCCGGTCACGGGATAGGTCAGCAGTTTCGACGTGTCGGCGCCCGGCGCCTTGTAGCGCAGCTTCACGAAGGCATATTCGCCCTGCGTGCTGCCAGCCTTGGCCGCCTCGCCATAACGCAACGGATCGATCTGCGCCGCATCCGAACCGGTCGGCGTAACCTCATAGATTGCCGTCACGCTCGTGCCTGCGCCAATGTCGCCGGCATCCATCTTGTCATTGTTGAAATCGGCGCGTTCCAGCATCCGGGTCTCGTAGCCGATCAAGCGGTATTCGGCGATGCGCGCCGGATTGAACTCGACCTGGATCTTCACGTCATCCGCAATCGGGAAAATATTCCCGGACAGGTCATCGGCCAGCACTTTGCGGGCCTCGCTCAGCGTGTCGATATAGGCCGCCGTGCCGTTACCCTTCTGGGCAATCTTCTGCATCATCGCGTCATTGTAATTGCCACGTCCGAAGCCCAGTACGGACAGGTAGATGCCGGTTTCCCGCTTGCGCGAGACAAAGTCTTCCAGCTGTTCCGGGTCGGAAATGCCGACATTGAAATCGCCGTCGGTCAGCAGCATCACGCGGTTGACAGCGTCTTTCTTCAGCTCCTGTTCGGCGAGGGAATAGGCCAGCCGCAGGCCTTCGCCCCCGGCCGTCGAGCCACCGGCCTGCAGGTCTTCCAGCGCCGCGACGATTCGGCGCTTCTCGCTCACCGGAGTCGGCGCCAGGATTTCGCCCGCCGCGCCCGCATAGACGACGATCGCTACCGTATCGGTCGGCGCCATCTCTTCCAGCATCAGCTTGATCGCCTGCTTGGCCAGCGGCAGCTTGTCCTCGGAGAACATGGACCCTGACACGTCCACCAGCAGCGTCAGGTTGACCGGCGGCCGGGCGTCGCGGTCAATGTCACGGCCCTGGATGCCGATCTGGATCAGGTCGCGCCCCGCATTGAAGGGCGATGGCATCATCGTCACCTGCGTCGCAAACGGGTCGCTGCCCGCATCGGGCTGGGGATAGTCATAGTCGAAATAATTGATCAGTTCCTCGATCCGCACCGCGTCCTTCGGCGGCAGGCTGCCGCTCTTGAGGAACCGGCGCACATTCGCATAGGCGGCCGTGTCGACATCAATCGAGAAGGTCGAGACCGGCTCTTCACTGGTCAGCTTGACCGGGTTGGCGTCGACATCCTCGTATTCGTCCCGGAATTCCGGTTCCGGCTGGACCTGCTGCATCGGCATGCTGCGCGCCAGCTGGCCGCCCGCCGCACGCCCTGTCACGACGATACCGTCCATCTCGGCTGCAGGCGCCGGAGGCGGCGGGGGAGGCGGCGGCGCAACAGGCGCCTCTGCGATAACCGTCCCGTCATCCGCGCCGCTGTCCGTGGTGCATCCTGCCAGAAGCGCTGTTGCAGCCACGCTGGCCAGTATCAATCCGCGAAGTCTCATGGTCGTCCCTCCATTATGCGTCCTTGCTGCCAGAATGGCGCAGCAGAGGTGGCGGGAATAGGGCGGACTTCGGATTGTTTGGAGATTTCTTCAGATTATTCCGACCGGTCGACCTGCGCGCCATACCAGTCCTCGACATCCTGTTCGAGAATGTCGAGCGGCCGCGGACCGCCAGCCAGGATGACTTCATGGAAGGCCGCCCGGTCGAATTTCGGGCCGAGAACGCGCTCGGCCCGCTCGCGCAGGTCGAGGATGCGCTGGCGCCCCACCCAATAGGCCGCCGCCTGTCCGGGCCAGACCACATAGCGGTCAACTTCCTGCGCCATGGCCGTTTCCGGCTGGCCGGTGACCTGGGTCATGTAATCGACCGCCTGCTGGCGGCTCCACCGCATGCGGTGCACCCCGGTATCGGTCACCAGCCGTGCCGCGCGGAACAGCATGGATTGCAGATAGCCGATCCGCCCCAGCGGGTCATCGTCATACAGGCCCATGTCATCCGCCAGCGTCTCGGCATAGACGCCCCAGCCTTCGCCATAGGCCACATTCCAGATCATCTGCCGGGCCAGCGGCAGGTTCGCCCGCTCGGCGGCAACCGCGCTTTCCAGGTGATGGCCGGGTACGGTCTCGTGGTAGACCAGTGTTGCCAGCGTGAAGTCGGGCCAGTCTGCCATGCTGGACAGGTTGATCTCGAACAGGGCAGGCGCCGAGCCATTGGCGGGCGCGGCATTGTAGAACGCGGCCGGGGATGCGCTTTCCAGGAAATCCGGCACGTCACGGATCGCGACCCGCGTCTTCGGCAAGGACGGGATCTCGCCGGCAAGCTCGGACTCCGCCTTCATTTCCAGCTGGCGCAGGCGGTCCAGCAGGGCGGCGCGGCCTTCGTCACTGTCCTCGTAGATTTGCCCCGGCATCGCCGCCAGCGCCTGCAGGCGCTCGGCGACCGTCCCTTCGGCAAAGCCGGCCTCGGTCAGCGCGGCATTCAGCTCATCGGTCAGCGCCACCACTTCGCGCTGGCCAAGCGCATGCAGCTCGACCGCACTGACATCGTCATATGTAAACGCCGCGAGCGCGGCATCATAATAGGCATTGCCGCCCGCCAAGTGCCAGACGCCCGGATCGGACGGCGCCCGTGCCGACAGCGCAATCAGGTCGTCGGCAAAACGGGTATAGGCGGGCAGGATGCCGGTCTCGACCAGTTGCCGGGCCCGCGCGGCCAGTTTCGCGCGCTCGTCTTCTGACAGGTCCTCCGGTCCGCCCAGCAGGCTGTCCAGCGTGACCACAAGGATATGCTCCTGCGCCGTTCCGGCGCCCATCTCGGTGGCCAGTACGGCCATGCGCCGCAGGATGAAGTCCGGCGGAATGATTCCGGCCGCGGCGTCCGCGTTGAGCCGGCGGCGCTCATCGTCAATCGCATCGGGCAGGGCGCCGAGGCGCGAGACGTAATTGCGCGCATCCTGCGCCGTCAGCACGGGGTGCGCCCGCGTCATCAGTTCCGGCACGTCGATATAGGCGCCGCGCATCTGGTCGGCGACATAGGGATAGGCCACGCCCAGCCCGGTCTGGCCATGCCCGGCCACGAACAGGCTTTCGGCAGTCTCGTAGGCCTTGATCAGGGTTTCCAGGTGGCGCGCCTGCGGGCTGCCGGGCGCCGGCTTGGGCGCTTCGGCCAGCGCCTGCAGCATTTCCAGCCGCGAGACACGCACCCGCTCATAGGTCGCCTGCGACCGGTCGGTCAGGTAGCGGTTGAACTCATATCCCACGGCCTTTTCGCTCAGGCCCAGCCGCGTCGCCATTTCCGGGTCGCGGGCCAGCTCCGTCTGCGCCAGTGTCGTCATCAGCTGGTCCACCTGCCGGGCAATCCGGCGCGGCGTTCCGGCATCATCGACAGACGGCGAACAGGCAGCCATGCACAGGGCCAGCGACAGGCCCCCCAGCCCGGCTTGCACGCGGGGATTGGAACGGATCAGTCGTTGGATGAACATGACGTATTTTTCACCTTGTCTTCGCTGTAGTTCAAGCTGGTTCGGGTGTTGTGGCCAGCCTCTATTTCCGGTAACGCTCCGCGCAACAATTCAGGAGCCCACACGTGAACACCACACAGCAAACTGGTGGCCAGTCGCCGCTTACCGGCCAGGTCCTCTTCTATCAGCAGCCCCAGCCCCTGTCGCCGGAAGATCATGGCGGCCTCGGCGTCAAGCAGATTCCCGAGCCCTTCGGCTTCCTGCGCCAGGCGCACGCCGTGCCGGTCACGGTGACCGAATTCGGTCTCGCCGCCTCGTCCTATCCGATCATTTTCGTCGGCAATGACCGCACGCCCGTCGCCGTCATGGGTGTCCGCCAGGGCCAGAACCTGTTCGTCGATGAGCAGGGCCGCGTCGGCGAGGACCATTACGTCCCGGCTTTCGTGCGCCGCTATCCGTTCGTGTTCGCCGCGGACGACTCCTCCGACCGCCTTGTCCTGTGCGTTGACCGGGCTGCGCCCATGGTCTCCAACCAGCCGGAAGTGCCTTTCTTCGAAAATGGCCAGCCGTCCAAGTTCACCAATGATGCCGTTGAATTCTGCAAGGAATTCGAGCGCCAGCGCCGCGCCACGGCCGATTTCGTCAAGATGCTGATGGAACTCGACCTGATGGAACAGAAAACCGTCGCGTTCCAGCCACGCGACAACCAGGGCAACCCGATCGGCGACCAGCAGAAGATTGCCGATTACTACGCCATTTCCGAAGAGCGCCTGAACGCCCTTCCGGACGCCAAGTATCTTGAGCTGCGCAACAATGGCGCTGTGGGGGCCTGCTATGCCCACCTGGTCTCGCTGCTCAACTGGCCGAAAATCATCCAGCGCGCGGTTCGCCTGTCGCCGCCGGCACCGCTGAACGCCTGATCCGTTCAGATGGACAGTTTAAAGGGCGGCTCCTCGCAGGGCCGCCCTTTTTCTTTGTGGTGCAGGCCGCTCGCGGCGCGTTCACGAATGAGCGAGGTACTTCATTCCTGCGCCATTCGCAGGCATATGGTCGGCTGTCCCGATGAAAGCCTCCTGATGATCCGTCTTCTTGCCAGCCTGTTTATGACCGTTTTGCTCGGCGCGCTTGCGCCTGCCGCTGCTGCGCCTGTCGATGGCGGCCATGCCCGCGTCGAGCTGATTGCCGAACGCAGCGCTGTCATGCCCGGTGAAACCATCATGGCCGCCCTTAAAATGGAGATGGAGCCGGGCTGGCACGTCTATTGGCGCAATGCCGGTGATGCCGGCCTGCCGCCCCAACTCATCCATCGCGATACCAGCACGATACCCGGCGGCGCCATTGGCAGTTTCATCTGGCCCATCCCGGATCTCCTGCCCGTGGTCGAGGGCGAGATCATGGACTATGGCTACAGCGATCAGGTCATCCTGGCCTTCCCGCTGATGATCCCGGCAGACGCGTCCGGCCAGCTCCGGCTGGATGTCCTGGCTGACTACCTGATCTGCGAAGACATCTGCATACCCGAATCCGCCGAAGTCTCGCTCACGCTTGATGTCGGCGAACCGGTGCCAAACCCCTTGCATGGCACGATGATTTCCGACTGGATCGCTAGGGCGCCCACCGCCTTTGCCGGCGAAGCCCGGCTCGACACATCGGCTATGCCCTGGAAACTCAGCCTGCGCGCACCCGGCCTCACCCGCGACGCCGCATTGCGTTTCTTTCCCTTTGCTCACGACATCAGCCACCCGGCCGGACAGCCCGCCAGTTTCGGCGCGGATGGCGCAACCCTCTCCCTCACACCGGCCGGCCCCGACATCCCGAATGGCCCGCTCGAAGGCGTTCTGGTCATCGAACAGCCGGGCGGCACACGCGCAGGCTACGAACTCTCCGCCGCACACGGCGCCGCCTTCGGCAATACGGCCGGGCTTGCCGCAATCGGCTCCGGCAGGTCCGGGGCAGGGGGCAGCGCGGCGGGTCTCCTGACGCTCGCCTTTTTCGCCCTGATTGGTGGCCTCATCCTTAACCTC
The DNA here is from genome assembly GCF_000961795.1 of Hyphomonas sp. BRH_c22. Lineage (GTDB taxonomy): Bacteria > Pseudomonadota > Alphaproteobacteria > Caulobacterales > Hyphomonadaceae > Hyphomonas. The sequence goes on along the minus strand of NZ_LADU01000029.1, from coordinate 5,356 downwards.
ATGCCCTGCGTCCTGCCCGTCCTTTCGATCAAGGCCATGGGCATGGTCTCGGCGGCTGCCAGCGGCCACGCCAGTGAGCTGCGCAGCCATGGCCTCTGGTACACGGGCGGTGTGCTCGTCTCCTTCGCTGTCCTCGCCGGTGCCATCATCGCGGTGCGCGCGGCAACCGGTTCGGCCACGCTGGGCTTCCAGCTCCAGAATGCGCCGACCGTCGCCATTCTCGCCCTCATCATGTTTGCCATCGGCCTCTGGCTCATGGGCCTGTTCGAACTCGGCACGTCGATCCAGAACACCGGCAGCACCCTTGCCAGCCGCCAGGGCGCCGCCGGGGCCTTCTTCACGGGCGTACTGGCCGCTGTCGTCGGCGCGCCCTGCCTTGGTCCGTTCCTCGGCGCGGCGCTTGGCGCGGTGATGGGCCAGTCTGCTGCTGCCATACTCGTCGTCTTTCTCGCCATGGGCCTTGGCCTCGCGCTGCCTTTCCTCCTCCTCAGCTTCATGCCCGGCCTGCAGCGCCTGCTGCCCAAGCCCGGCAAGTGGATGGAAACCCTGAAGCAGTTCTTCGCCTTCCCGATGTTCCTGACAGCCGCCTGGCTGCTCTCGGTGCTCGGCGCACTCGCAGGCCATGGTGCCGTCGCATGGACCGTTGCCGGCGCGACCGCCATCGTCTTTGCCATCTGGCTCGCCCGGCGCGGCGGCAACTGGGCCCGTGTCGCGGCTGCAGCCGTTCTCGCCGCCAGCTTTGCCTATCCGGCCGTGCGCGCAGCCGCGCCCGGCGCCATCGAAGGCACGCCCACGGCCTATGCGGCCCGTTTCGAAACCGAAGCCTGGAGCCCGGAACGTGTCGCGGAACTGAACCGTGAAGGGCGCCCGGTCTTTGTCGACTTCACCGCCACATGGTGCGCCACCTGCCAGCTCAACAAGCTCACCACGCTGAAGACAGATGCCGTGCAGCAGGCCTTTGCCGACGCCAATGTTGCCTTCCTCGTAGCAGATTTTACCCGCAAGGACCCGGTCATCGCGGCCGAACTGAAGTATCGCGAGCGGGCCGGTGTGCCAATGTATCTCTGGTATCCCGCCGGTGCGAGCGAGCCGGACATTCTGCCGGAAATCCTGTCTAAAGACCTTGTGATTGGACTTCTCGGCCCGGGTTGAGCCAGACTGCCATCGGAGGGGAAGCAGCCAACAAGGAGACTGTTCATGTTCAGCCGCCGCAATCTTTCACTCGCCGCCGGCATGGCCGCCGCTGTCGCCCTGACGGCCGGCGCCTTGATTGCCTCGACCGCCGATGCCAGCCCGCTCGTCACGCCCGGCGAGGCTGTGCCCGGCTTCACCGGCACCAATTCCCATGGCCAGCCTGTGTCGCTGGCAGACTTTTCCGGCAAGACAATCGTCCTCGAATGGACCAATGACGGCTGCCCCTTCGTCCAGAAGCACTACGCCGCGCCGCCATCCAACATGCAGACGCTGCAGGCCGATGCCGCCGCAGATGATGTCGTCTGGCTCTCGGTCATCTCCTCGGCCCCCGGCAAGCAGGGCCATGTCACCGGCGATGAGGCGAACGCGCTGACCCACGACCGCAGCGCCGCGCCCGCCCATGTCCTGCTCGACACTGCAGGCCATATCGGCCGTCTCTATGGCGCCAAGACCACGCCGCATATGTACGTTATCCGCGCCGACGGCACGCTCGCCTATGAAGGCGCCATTGACTCCAAGCCGTCGTCCCGCGTCGATGATATTGAAAGTGCCACCAATTACGTCCGTGCCGCGCTCGACAGCGTCGCCGCCGGAGAGCCCGTCGCGGTTGCCACATCCAAGCCCTATGGCTGCTCGGTGAAATACTGACAGGCCAGATGACCCCAATGTCCCGTTGTTCCAAGCGCTCATCCTGAGCGAAGTCGAAGGACGGGCGCGGGCTTCCGATTCACGCCGCCCCTGGGCTCTCCTTCGACTTCGCTCAGGATGAGCCCCTCTTTCCTTGGGCGCCTTACACTCCCATCCCCGGCGTCAGGCTTGCCTTCATCCCCCTCCCATTTATGACAGGGGTGTCAGGTTAAGAGGATAGGCCATGAGTTCAGGTGCCGATGGGATCGTGCGCGACCAGCCAGCGGAAATGCCGTCCGAGGGCGGCCCGCTGCTGGAATACAAGGGCGCCGTGCCGCCGGCGCCTGACTGGTTCCAGCAGGCCGTCGCCACGCCCTATGAGACCCATTCCGTCGAAGTGAAGGGCGCTCAGGTCCGTTACCAGTGCTGGGGCCAGCGCGGACGTCCGGGCCTGCTGCTCGTGCACGGCAATGGCGCGCATGCTCATTGGTGGGATTTCATCGCCCCCTATTTTGCCGAGCACTATAATGTCGCCGCGGTCACCTTTTCGGGCATGGGCGACAGCGACTGGCGCGACACCTATGACATGGCCACCTTCGCCGCCGAGGAAATCGCCGTGGCCGAACATGCCGGCCTCTTCGATTCCGACGTGAAGCCCATCATCGTCGCCCATTCCTTTGGCGGCTTCGTCACGCTGGTCACAGGCGCAGAGCATGGCGACCGTTTCACCGGCATGGTCATCGTCGACAGCCCTGTGAACCCGCCCGAGCGCCCCCATCAGGGCCCGCCGCGCTCCGGCCGGCCCAACCGCGTCTATGACGATCTCGCCAGCGCGCTTGGCCGTTTCCGCCTCGCGCCGCCGCAGCTGTGCGAGAACCATTACGCGATGGACTATATCGCCCGGTGGAGCCTCAAGAAGGCCGATGGCGGCTTCACCTGGAAATTCGACCCGTCGATCTGGACCCATTTCAAGCCCAATGACGCCCCGGCGGACATGCTCAAGGCCGCCAGATGCCGTATCGCCATCATCCGCGGCGAGGAGAGCGATCTGATGCCCGATGATGTCGGCGACTACATGCGCAAGCTGCTCGGCCACCAGGTGCCGTTCATCTCCATCCCGCATGCCCGTCACCATGTCATGCTCGACCAGCCGCTCGCCTTCGTCTCGGCCCTCCGCACCCTGATGGCCGAATGGGACCATTCAGAGCCCCACCGCAGCATCTGACGGTCAGGTCCGGGCAGCCGCCACAAGCGCGCGGATCATCCAGCGCCGCACATCGTCGGCCTCCGCGTCGCCCACCTGCAGCACGTCGCGGAACACGATCCTCGCCTCGATGCCGAACACCAGCGCCAGCGCGGCCGTCAGCCGGGCAAGCTGGCGGGGTGCCATCTCTGCGCTGGCCGGCGCCAATGCGGCCTCGATCAGCTGCGTCCGCCGGTTCTGCCGCGGCGGGATGTCGTCATCCGCGCCGTCCGCGATGCTTCGCTCCAGCGACTTTGCCAGCATCAGCCGCAGTGGCATCTCGTTGGCGGCGAGCATGGACTTCATGACCTCGTCGATCCGGTCGAGGCGTGCCACGGGGTCGGGCGGGGACGCGTCGTCAAACACGTCATCCGGTTCCGGCAAAGTGAGGTCCAGCGGTGCCTCGATCAGCAGCGCATCCACATTGCCGAAATACCGGTAGGCCGTGGCGCGCGACACCAGCGCCTCCTCGGCCACTTCCTCAAGGGTCGGCTTGCGGCCCTGCTTCATCAGCCGTGTGGCCGCCCTGAGCAGTTCGCGCCGCGTGCGGCGTTTCTGGTTGGAGCGGATTGTCGCGTCGGCCTCGGTCATGCGGGTCCTAGTCTCAATCCTGCGGAAGTTGCTGGAGGATCGCGGCGAGATCGAGCCAGACATTCTCGCGCGCAATGGCGCCGTCGCGGGTGAATTCCATCACGTGCAGAAGGCGGAAGGCTAGCGGACGGCCACGGCCCTCCAGCCCGAACGGGCAGCCCGTGGCACGCCCGCGCCAGAGCGATTCGTCGACCAAGAAGTCCTCGCCATAATACCGGCGCAGGCTTTGCGCCTCGCCGTCCGACAGGTCGCCGAACAGCGTTTCGTAAAAGCTCCGCGCCTGCTCGCGGCCGTGGACAGGCCCGGTCGGCCAGCCGACCACGTCATGTTCGGCGTCCTCCGCCAGCGTCGCCAGCACGCCGTCAATATCGTCGCTTGCCTCGAAGCTGAAATGTTCGTCGATCGCCCGGTCCATCTGTTCCCGTGTAAGTGCCATCGCCCTGGTCCTTTCATTCGTCATACGAGCAATGACGCGGAAAGTAATGAGACAAAAATCTCATGTCAAGAAAATAGTCTTGTAACTGGATTCAATTCGTCCCAAAAAAAGACGGGCGCGAAGGCCCGCCTCTTCGTTCTCGATCCTGATGATGCCTAGTCTTTGAAGTTGAGCTCCTGCAACAGGCTTGTACCCATGACTTCGCGGAATTCCGCGCGGTCCAGGTTTTCGGATACGAGTTGCGCCGTCGATGCTTGAGCCCATGCACGGAAAGCTTCGCCTTGGGCTTCCCCCTCGGGTCCATTGGGAAGGCTTTCCATGACGGTGATCAGGTACATGTCCGGCTCGCCCGAGCGATTGTGATAGTTCGACAGAACCTTATAATCCTTGATCCAGCCTTTCGACTTCGCAAATTCCTGCGACGCTCTCCATCTGTCAGCCAGATGGTTTGCATAATACAGGCCGCCACCAGGTTTGATGTCAATTCCAGTGACTTCCCAGAAATCTCCGCTGGTGAGCGGGTATCCATCGTCCTGTGCAGAAGCTGCAGGTGCGACTGTGGCAGGCTCCTGTGCCATTGCCGATGTCGCGCATCCAGCCAGCGCGATTGATGCTGCTATTCCGGCGGTCTTCAGTGAACTCAGTATATGCATTGCGTCCTCCCATAACTTCTTGTGTGTGGAACAATTAACACAAGTTAACCATTTCGCCTATGGCGTTTCGTAAGTCGAAAGATTTCCCGTAACAGGTGTATCTTCATGCTGCGAAGCCAGACCGCAATTTCGTCCGCTGCCTGTCTGACAGGTGGGTCTCTTTCCAACCTGAAAGATATCTGTGGCAGGCTGTAAGGCATGACCCTGATGCCTTCCTCGCCCTTCCAGTCACTCATCCTCGTCACATGGCGCCGGGCAGACTATCTGGTGCTCGCCATGGTCTGCGCGCTCGGTCTCGGCCTGACGCCGTGTAAGCCTTTCCTTACGCGCCGTGTCCGTGCCCGGCTTGCGTCAGACCTGGCCCGCCTTGAGGCCCTCGTCCGCCGCCTGCTCGTGCTGAAGGTGCTGGAACGCCCGCTGCCGCCGGTTGCGCCCCCTAAGGCCAGCCATGGTCCGGTCAGTTGGCCGGGCAGGGGCCATTCCGGGGCCGCGCCGTCATCTTGCCATTCCCGCTTTCCGTCTTGACGAGGCCGCCCCGCGCGCCGCTGCAAAACAGCCGCCGCCGCGCCGCCCGTCCGGCCTCCTGCGCCCGCGCATCCTGTCGCTCGACCA
>NZ_LADU01000060.1 GCF_000961795.1 Hyphomonas sp. BRH_c22 | reverse complement strand
TGAGGCCTTCATCGGCAATGGGCGAGTTCGAGGACTTCTTGATCTCCACCAGCTTGCGGCGTGCATGCGCCCAGCAGTTGGCAAGCACGAGCGCGCCCTCCGGCCGGCCTTTCCGCGCGAGGCGCTTGTAGCCTGCATAGGCATCGACCTGCAGCGTTCCGGTGAACCCATTCAGGAACGCCTCGGCATGCTTTCCGCCCCGGCCATCAGCGTAGAAGTAGACCACACCCGGCGGACCTGTCCCGCCCCATCCGCGTTCATCCCGGGCCAGCGCCCAGAGATAACCGCTCTTGGTCATGCCTCGTCCAGGATCGAGCACCGGGCACCGGGTTTCGTCCATGAACAGGTGGCCTGAGGTTTTGAGGATTTCAGCAAGCCGCCGCGTCAGCGGAGAGAGATGATAGCCCGCGGCCCCGCTCCAGCCGGCGAGTGTCGAGCGATCCAGCAGGACACCGGACCGGGCAAAGATCTGCGCCTGCCGGTAAAGTGGAAGATGATCGCCGTATTTGGAGACGAGGACCTGCGCGATCAGCGCTTCGGTTGGCAAGCCGCCTTCGATCAGGTGCGCCGGGGCCGGCACCTGCGTCACGCCAGCCTCGCAGGTCCGGCAGGCATATTTGGGACGTACCGTGACGATCACCCGGAGCTGCGCCGGCACGCAGTCGAGCCGCTCCGTGCGGTCCTCGCCGATCCTCACCATCTCCCCGCAGCCGCACGGGCACTCAAGGCTCTCCGGTTCGATCACACGTTCGATCCGCTCAAGATGGTCTGGCAGGCGGCCGATATTGCGCCGGGAAGGCTCACGCGCCGTGCACCCGCGACTGCGCGCTTCGCTTTCTTCCTCAGCCTTTGCAACCGCCGTCTCGAGATCTTCAAGCAACAGGTCGAGCTGGTCCGGATCAAGGCGCTCAGACTTCTTGCCATAGAGCGCACGGCGCAGCTCCTTCACCAGGTACTCAAGCCGCGCGTTCAGGGCTTTGATTTCCCCAATCTCGTCGGCGATGGCGGCGGCGCTCTCTTCAGCCGCAGCGGCCTTTTTTTCAGCAGCGGCAGCTTTCTGTTCGTGCGCGGCGATCTGTTCTGCACGCGCCTCAATCAACTCCGCCTGCGCCGCCAGAACCGCCCGCACCTTCGGCGGAAGTCCGGCAAGTTCTGAAGCAGTGAGCGTCTCGGGCATAAGCCATATTATACACTGCTTCGTTCGCGGTGACTCGCTTATTCGACAAGGTTCGGACGGCGAACATTCACCGCGCGTACCTTGCGCCAGTCGAGACCTTCAAACAGCGCGCCGAACTGGGCTGCCGAGAGCTTCATCACCCCGTCCCGGATCGGCGGCCAGGCAAAGCTGCCCTGTTCGAGCCGCTTGTACGCCAGCACCAGCCCGCCGCCGTCCCAGGTCAGAACCTTGATCCGGTCCGCCCGCTTCGAACGGAACACGACGATGATCCCCGAATGAGGATCGAGGCCCAGCTCCGACTGCACCACCGCCGCAAGACCGTCATGGCCTTTGCGGAAGTCCACAGGCTTCACCGCCACGACCACCCTCAGGCCCTGTCCGGTCAGGATCATGTGATGCGCAGGACGCGGACAATGTCGCCAAGACGGGCCGCGCTGATATCCGCCGGCACCCGAACGACGATCCCGCCCGTCTCGATGCTGATCGCCCCGCACCTGCTTTGATCTTCATGCTCGGCCGTGCGGAGATCGCCCACGACCAGATGGGCAAAGGGTTCTTCGCCAGCCGATGGTAGTATCAGTCGCCCCTCGCGCACCGCCCGGCGCCATCCGGTTAGATGCTGCGGCGTCAGGCCGTGGCGATGCGCAACCGCGCTCACCTTCACGCCCGGCTCGAAGCTTTCGGCAACGATCTGCGCTTTGACCTCATCGGGCCAATTGCGACGCCCCGTCGGACCCTCGAGAACCTCAAGCCGGCTTATGTTGCTCCCAGCGGAAGCCAACAAATGTTGCACTGTTTGTTCCAACGCTTTGCTCCAAACCAAAACGCAAAGCTCGCCGAAACAACGTCGAAGGAGAACCCGTCATAACGGTGGGGCGGTCGCACCGCTTACGCTAGACCGCTTCGCCCGCTCGACGCTCGACATGCTTACGTTGACGGAAGCAATAACGACCAAAGGCGCTGCCTTCCGATCGCTTGCTGAGCCCTGGGCAGACACGACAACCCCTCATGGCAAGATGATTGTAACTGTGCTGGCTGGCGTCGCTGAGTTTGAAAGGTCGCTGATCCGTCAACGCACAAGTGAAGGGAGAAAGCGCGCTATGTCACAAGGCGTCCGGTTTGGTCGCCCCCCGGCCCTGACTCCGACACAGGAGGCGGAGGCCGCAAAGCTGGCCACAGCCAAAGGCAACAAATATGCGGCTGAAATTATGAGCGTATCGGTGTCGACCATTGAACGAGTAAGAACACGCTATCGTTCAGAATCGCGCTAGAGTGCTGGCTCGATGAATGATGACCTCAAGTATGGAACAATTAGATGGCTACGCGAATCCCGCTTGAACACCTACCGGACAAATCCCCGAACTCTCTGAGGCGCCTGTCCGACACTGACCTCTATAAGTACATCGCGGGATGGAAGCCAGGGACCGAAGATCATATTGCGGGCCTGCAGGAAATCGAACGGCGCCGCTCGCGGCCCGCCGATACTCGGTCGTGGATTGCGATTGCCATTGCCGGACTTGCCCTGCTTTTGAGCGTCCTCTCTTCTTTGAAATAAACAAACGCGTTTAAGCAATCGATACGTAGCCAAGCGGCTGACACCCGCAGTCGCTTACGAATGGCTAGCCGCCACTGCCCAAATAGCACCCCGAAGATACTGTGCCTCCCGACACAATCTGACATATCGGACTTATGGTTACGAGGCTTGTGCTCGTCGAAATATACACAGTCGCACTCGATGTTTCGTTGACACAGACGCCGGCGGTATTGCGCTTCGACGCATAGGTCCTAGCACTAGTACTCGCACCCTGCCTGGAAATGACGTCTGTTGTGCAGGGTGTAGCGCCGGTGCAGCTATATCCGTAGGGATACGACCCGGTGTTATCTATCCCTCGGATGCTGCCGCTGCAATCGGCCCCGTTGAAATAGACATTGGCGTCAATCGTCATTGGCGAAGCGTTCGTCAGATCTGCAGTGCTCAGGAGAACCATGTCTCGGGTTGTCGGGTTATAAAAATAGTAAAAGCCCACGCCGCCCGAGACATACGTTAAATAGTATCCTAAGAGTTCATCGTCCGGGTCATAAGCGACCAAGAGCCCCCCGCCACCGCCGCCAGCAGCTGGTGCAATGTCGGCGATGGTTTGCCAACCTGTTGACGCGCTTTCGCAGAAGGCAAATTCGCCGCTCACATAACGGATCTTGCCTTCATCGGCCGCACTCGAGCAAGTGTCGGTTTCATCTGCGATCTTGACGGCGCCGGCAACGTCCAGACGCGCATTCGTCGGACTTGTACCAATTCCGACATTGCCGCTGGAACCCTCGATGATGACATCATCCGTATTGATGGTGAGATTATTGCTGCCCGTGGCAATATCGGTTGACGCATCTAGCGTCATGGCATCGCTGATATCGCTCCAGTCTATACTGTCTGCTGAAACACTGGCGCCCCACCCACCACTGACATCCTTGCAATTATTTCCAGTCTCATCGCAGATCTGGGTCGCGTTCAAACCCCCGGCATTGGCCGCTGGCGTCGTGGAATCACAGATCAGGTCGGTTCCGTCTGTGTAGCAAAGCTTACCGTTTGTAAGGGTGGTATGCGTCGTCAGATCAATCCATTCCTGCCCATAAGCCGATAGGCCCACACCAATTGAGCAGATTATCAGTCCGTAGGCGGTCTTTATCATATAATCTGTTTTATACCATAGCTTACGTGTAAACGGCCAATGCTTTGTTGCATTGGCCAGGCATGAGCGCGCGACCTAGCGACAGATCTCATAGCGCATTGTCTCCGTGTTCAGGCGCATCTTGCCCAGGTCTTCATCTGTCCCGCAGATGACCGCATTGTCTTCGCCAATTACAGCAGTTTCCGGATCGGGCAGCCGAACGTAGTGGGCATGTTCCAGTCCCCTGGACATTTCGCAGCCCCATAAACTCGCAACGCTCAGGAGCGCCAAGACAAGAGGGAGATGCTTTCTGATGTACATGATCACGATTCTATCGAATTTCCTGTCAGGCCGCCCGACCTATCAGACCCTCAAAGTACTGTTTTCAAAGAGGACGGTTGCCAAAGCAACACACGCCCTAGGCGCTGCGCGCCCAGAGCCTCGAAATTCGAGTCTCTGCCCTGCGGGTAACGGTCGTTCGTATGTCGGGATGAATCTCACACGCAGATTGGCATAAAAATGTATGCGCCTGTTTTTATTCCGTGCTAGGATCATAAGCACACATATATGATGAAATTGTTTGCCCTGGTCTTGGTTGCGCTCATTGCGTACCTGCCCACGCAGGCAGATGCCGCTCAGGACGTCATTACAACGCCGGGCATGACAACCCTGTCCCGCCTGGGGAGCGTCTCCATCGATGTGCATGGCAAGGGCTGTAAATCCATCACCAACCGGTTCCAGACGTCAGATGACCTGTTCATTCCATTTAGCAGCAAGGAAGAATGGGAAAGCTTTCTCGACTATGCCGACAGTACCGGCAATATCGACGTCGGCCCCTGTCCAATCGCCTATGGGGAATGGAGTTCTGTGGGTAGCTGCAGCGCGACATGTGGTGGCGGCATGATCGCCCAAACCCGGTCATGTGTTTACACCCCAACCGGCCAGACATTGGATTGCAGCTATTGTGGCGGCGAGTGCACCCAAACCGTAGAATGCAATACCACAGCCTGCGCTAACTGGGACCGCACGTGTGGTGCAGCAACTTGGAACACCAGTAATAATCCTGCCACCTGCGGTCAGTCATGTACCGTTACCTGTAAGCGTGAGGGGGCTCCCGTCTCTGGTAGCAATTGTATCGGTACGCCACCTGCCGATTATTTAGCCAGCAGCAGCTGTTCAGGCTGCCCGCCAAATAGCGCAACCCGAAGCATTACACCTGTATCATGCAGCAAAGGGGGTCTGAGTGGCAGCGGGACAATTAATGTTCGCAGAGACATAGACTGCAATGGAAACCCGATTGCAGGTTCAGGCTATTGGGTTGGTGTATCGGGGTGCTGTGTTCCAAACTTGCCCGCAAACCAGACCTCGCAGCATGATGGGGCATCAATACCCGGCTGCACTTCTGTTACAAATAGCTGTAACTTTCCATGGGGCGGTAGTATCGCTCATGGCCAGAGTGCTACTGCCTACGCAGCCAGCTCTGTGCCTAATGGCTCAAGCTGTGCTGCGCAAACCCGTACCTGCAACAACGGCAGCCTAAGCGGCAGCTACACCAAGAGTAGCTGCACGGTCGCAGCACCTACCTGCAGCGGCACACATTACACCTATACTAATGTATCCTGTAGCCAGGGTGGTATTGGCGGCAGCGGAAGCATTACCGTTCGACGGAGCGCAGATTGTGATGGCAATATTGTACCAGGCAGCGGTTATTGGACAGCAGCCTCCGGTTGCTGTCAGCCCGGAAGCTTGAACACCCAAACCTTCTCGCATGACGCGGCGAGCTTCCGAGGTTGCAACTCGCCGCCTGCTAGCTGTACCAAGCCTTGGGGCGGATCTTTAGTTCATGGTCAGAGTGTAACAGCATATGCGGCTAGCTCAGTGCCTAGTGGTTCAAGTTGCTCTAGCCAAACGCGAACCTGCAACAATGGAACACTCAGCGGGACCTATGGATACTCTACTTGTTCAACGTCAACCCCAGCCTGCAGGTGGAAAATTACCCATAAAAGCATCGTACCGGGACGTAGCTGTACGCAAGTCCCACCCACAACGAACAAAGCATGCAGTTGCGGTGAAACAGATGTGTTTGATTATGCCAACTGCATCTTCAATATGGCCTGTAGCGCCAACTAGGGCGCTCAGGCGTTTACTGGCGCATTGAAATCAGCCGTTCACTCAGACACACGTCCGGACAGACGGCGGGGCACCAGTCATCCTTTAGCGCCAATCTTCTACGGCTCTAAATAGCCCTTCGCGCGCAGAAATTCTGACCGATCTTCAAATTCCGTGCGAACTACCTGCAGAATACGATCTATACTTTCGCTGCCTGCGCTGATTTTTTTTGCTGCCGCGTCAGTCTCAAACGGGCTCATAATCGCTTCGTCCCACAATTGTACCGCGTGATGATCTTGTTCTGTCATTGGCTGAAAGTCGCTCAGATTCAGATATGCCATCACGAGCGCGCTTCGGACATCTTCAGGTGCGGTGCTGCGTGCAAGGATAGCGAGTATGGCATTGCCAATCTCATCCTTGGATGCGGGCAGTTCCGTTATGTCCCGACAAATCGCGGTCCCCTCCGCTATCAGGTCACCGAAATCTGCAACCAGGTCTTCCGGATACGCGTCTTGCTTCCGCGTCGGCACCTGCTCACGGCGGGGTCGCTTGCCCGCGCCCGCTGCTCGCCGCCTTCCGAAGAATATCCAAGCGGCCATCAATCCGATAGCTGTCAGAACGATGTACATAATATCCATGAATTGCCCCCGGGTTTTGCTCGCTTGTCCTAACCCTATAGTTGCGTTTTCTGGGGCGCAATTGAGACGTGAGAACCAAAAGAAAGGGACGGTCGCATGAGCGGCTGGCCAATCATGCCAAGGATCAAGTCCCGACTACCGAATCCCAGCAGGCACGCTACCCGTCTGACCTGATGCTGAGACGGACGGTGGGCCGCGCGCTCGCCGGACGCTTTCCCCCGCCTTTCCTGCACCTCTGAACAACCATGCGAGCCTGCCCGGAGGCGCGGCGTTGTCAACAGCCGGCCCGCGCCAGCGGCTTTGCCGCCCGTGTTGGCTGTTGACACCCCCGCTGATGCCTCCGGCCCTGTCTCTCGCATCGTCAGAGAAACAGGAAAGGAAAAGCACGATGCCCCGCTCGAAAACATCACGTCCCGATGTCTACACAACCATCACCGACCAGATCGTCAATTTGCTGGAAACCGGCGTGAAGCCCTGGACACAGCCCTGGCATGCCGCTCATGCAGCCGGTCCCGTCTCGCGGCCGCTCCGCCATAACGGCGAAGCCTATTCCGGCATAAACACGCTCATCCTTTGGTGCTATGCGATGGAACGCGCCTATTCCGCACCGATCTGGATGACCTTCCAGCAAGCCCGAACCTTGGGCGCCCATGTCCGCAAGGGCGAGGCCAGCGCTCCTGTCGTCTATGCCGGCGCGATGACCCATTCGGAAACCGATCAGGCGACCGGTGAGGAAACCGAATCCACACGCCGCTTCCTCAAATCCTACCGCGTCTTCAATGTCGATCAGATCGAGGGCCTGCCAGCGCACTACTACGCCAAGGCAGAACCGAGAGAAACGACACCTGAGCGCGTCGCCCATGCCGAAGCCTTCTTCACCGCAACCGGCGCTGAGATCCGTCACGGAGGAAGCACTGCCTTCTATTCGCCCAGCCATGACTTCGTGCAGATGCCGGACATCGAAACCTTCGATTCAGCCGAAGCCTATTACGCAACCCTCGGACATGAATGCACCCACTGGACCCGGCACGCATCCCGCCTCGACCGCTCCTTTGGCCGTGAGCGCTTTGGCGATCAGGGGTACGCTCAGGAAGAACTTGTTGCCGAACTGGGCGCGGCCTTCCTCTGTGCCGACCTCGGCCTGGACCTCAAGGACCGTGAAGACCATGCCGCCTATATCGCCTCCTGGCTGAAGGTCCTGAAGAATGACAAGCGCGCCATCTTTACGGCGGCCGCACACGCCCAACGGGCCGCTGACTATCTGCACAGCTTTCAGAGCGACAAGGATATCGCCGCATAGGTCATTGCCTAAAAGCAGGCGCCGCGCCGTGTTTCGCATCCGGCGCGGTTTACCGCGTGCTGCACACAAGTTTATAAGTTCACTAGTGCCCTAGCCCGACAGTGCACAGACAACACACTCGCTCGATCGAAAGCGTTTACCCGACCGTAGGATCTCTGTCCCGAATCCGCTCGGCCGGGTAGGCTGCTCCCATGTCCAATTCGAAGCCGCTGAAAATCATCGCTATCATGGCGCAGAAAGGGGGCGTCGGGAAAACCACCCTCTCGACGAACCTGGCCATTGCCGCAGCTCAGGCAGGCCACCGCGTCGCCATTCTCGACATGGACGACCAGCGCAGCGCGGAATACTGGGCCGTCCTTCGACAACGCTCCGGCCAGGCGCAGAGTGCATTTCCAACTGTGCGCGGGGAAGTCCCCTCCATGCTGGACCGCGCCATTAGCGAAATCCGCCACGACGGGCACGATCTGTTGTTCATCGACACAGCGCCCAACGCCGCCCGCGCCGCCAAGGCGATTGCAACCGCTGCCGACTTCATCCTGATTCCGACCAAGCCCGGTGCGCTCGATATTCGGTCGATCGAGGAAACCATGGAAATCGCGGACTTCTATGGCAAACCGGCCGCCGTGGTGCTGAATGATGCGCCAACCAATAGCAATCTGGCCGAACAGGCCGCGCAGTTCATTGCCGATGTTCACAAATATCCGCTCGCCGAAGAGGTTATCTGCAACCGGGTTGCGTTCAGCAAAGCCATTGGCTCCGGTCTGGGCGTGCTGGAACTGGAACCGTCCGGCAAGGCTGCAGATGAAATCCGCGGCCTCTATGACTGGCTTGCCCGGACGGCGGGCCTCAACAAAACGAATTCTGGCCGCAAGGCGGCTTAGGGGGCTGACGCATGGCAAAACTTCAGGCATTCGGAATCGCGCAGGAAGAGGTACAATCTCGTCTTGAACAGCGGCTCACCAAGGAGACTCCATTGGCCAAGCAAGTTCCCGCAAAGCCCCTGACAGCTGAAGCTGCAAGCCCGCGCTATCCGCAGCCGGGACGCGAAGGGAAAAAGAGCATCACGGCCTATGTCCCGACCCCGGCGCACAAGACACTCAAACTCTTTGCCATGGAACATGACACGACCGTGGAAAACCTGATCATTACGGCGCTCGACCGCCTGCTCATGGATATGGGCCAGGACTGGACGATTGGCACGGGTGATGAATTTGGCGTGCCAACCGATCCACCCAAATCAAAACGACGCTAGGCTGCTTCCGCCCGGGGGACTTTGACCCGTCGCACCCTGCCCTGCCGGTCTGTCCGTTCGGCATAAGCCCAATCCGGGTCTTCCAACGGCAGCGCCTGTTCGGGCTGTATCTCTACGTTTTTTCTTCCCCCGATAAGCAACCATGGCCCCAGCGACTTGATGGCCAGCATGGTCCCGATCAGCAGCCAGATGGTCGCGTCCGATGGAATGGTCACGCCGAACATACTGAATGCCTGCCCGACCTTGCGGGCATCGAGGCGTTCCGCTGCCAGCGTGGCCGTGTCTTCCAGCGTCTTGCGCTGCGCATTCAGATCTACTGCCAATGTGGCATAGGACTGCGCAGCCTTCCATTCAGCCTTGAGCGAAGTAATCCGCGTCGGAAATTTTTCAGCATCGCTGCGGCTTTCATAGCCGTTCAGTTCAGCTTCGATGGCGTCCACCGACCGGCTTGGCTTGGCGAGGGCATTTAGAGACGCTTCAAGCTCGACAATTCGGGCTTCGGCATTGGCGCGTTCGGTGAGCTTTTGGGCGACCGCTGCATCCAGCTTGCCATCGAACAGCGTATGAAACCGCTTTTCCTGCATCGCTGACAGGCCGAGCGCCGCCAGCCAAAGAGTCAGGGCGATCAGGGCGGCGCCCCAGCGTCCCTGCCGGCTTCTGATTCCGATAATGACCAGTCCGGCACAGACCCAGAGTTCCAGGGCCAGGAACACGAGAAGATACCAGTAGCGCAGCGGGTCAGATGCGGGACGGCTCGCAAGCTGCACGGCGCCGACGGCCCATAAGGACAAGCCTGTCAGGCAGAGGATGACGCCGTAGCCAAGCAAGAGAAAAGCCGTTCCCGCGACGCCATCGAAGGCCTTGTCTGGCTGAGGTTCCGCTTGCATGGCCTGCTCCAACCGAGTACCCATTAAGGGAGTACATTTATACTCATTTAATGAGTACGAACGTTTTGGGCAACCCGAAATCCGTTTTGCTGGAGCAAATTCCTTTATGTCACCGGACGAGCTGAAGCAGGAACGCCTGAGACGCGGCATGACCTATGCCGAGTTCGGGGAATGGGTTGCCCAGCGGCTCACCGAGGCCGATCCGGACGGGAAAGAGGTAAAGCCCTATTCTCGCCAACGCATCTATGACTGGGAAAACAAGATAGTCCCCGTCCCTGCCCGCGTGGAGGCCTTGCTGCTCCGGGATGAGATCGCCCGGCTCGAACGCCTGCTGAAGCATGAACGCAGCCCCGCTGTCGGCCACGAAATCACCGACGACGAACCTGGTCGCCAGGAATTGGCTGAGAAGCGCGACCAGCTGGACGATGCCAAAAGAAGCAAGCATCGCAGCAAGTCCAAGGGTCGAGAAGCTGGCGCAGGCGACGACTGGTAATCGCCAATCCAATTTGTACTCAAAAATAGGGTTGTTTTTTATGCCGGATATGCGATGGTTGGGCTCGTTGATTAGCCAGCCCAAGCGTGCCGCCGATGAGTTTTATCATCCCTGACATCACCGACTTTCATCAGTCAGTCGCCAAGGCGCACGGCATCGACCTGTACGACCGCTACGCCGAAGCCGACGCCGCCCAATTGCTCGACTATTCACTGGTGGCTTTACGGCGCATCCGGACGACGGGCCGCATCGGCTGCGTGAAGCCGTCGCCCCGCAAGATTTTCTATTTCGGATACCAACTGGTCGATTTCCTGCTGAAGGCTGTCGAGGAGCAATCATGCCACGCTACACTGCAAACAGAGACTACCAACTCGGCGACTACTGGCTCTCCCAGCGGGCCGGCAGTCCGGCCTGGTACCGGACATGGTTTGACACACAGTCTCGCCAAACAAGACGCGCTAGCCTCGGCACTGCGGATTTTGACGATGCCAAAAAGCGCCTGACGGACTGGTTCATTCTTGAGCAGACCAAGCCGCAGCAGGAGGCAGCCGAGGTTCAGCTCGCCGAAGTGTTCGCCCGCTTCTACGAGCATCACGGCAAGAACCTGAAAACCGCGTCAGACGTTAGCCGTACGCTGCGCTACTGGCTGGAGTTTCATGGACAAGCCACCGTCAGCGAAGCTGCCACTCAGGACGCCCAGCGAAAGTTCCGCGACTGGCTGCAAACCGAACGGGGCTTGTCGGAATCATCGGTGCGGCGTGCCCTGCTGGTGGGTAAGTCCGCCCTCAATTGGGCATGGAAGCGCGGCGAGATTGTCCAGGCGCCCTATATCGCACTGGTCACGCCGCCCACGCCCGAACCGAAGGGTAGGCCACTTGAAATTGGCGAGGTTGCGAAGATCCTTGCTGCTTCGCGCGAACATCATGTCAGCGTACTGATCGTTTTCATGCTGGCCACCGCAGGCCGCACGGGTGCTGTGCTTGACCTGAATCTGTCGCAGATAGACTGCGAGCGGCGCCTGATTTTTCTCAATCCGCCAAAGCGCACCCAGACAAAGAAGCACAGACCGACCGTCAAACTCCCCTCGCAGCTCGTGGAGTACGTTGAAGCCCGCAAAGCGGCCGACCCTACCGCGCCGCTGGTCGCCTATAACGGACAGCCGGTCAAATCGATCAAGACGAACTGGCGCAAGCTGGTCGCGAAAGCGGAGCTGAAGGGCAACGTGCAGACATATTCGTTCCGGCACACAATGGCGCGCTGGTTGCGGATGCAGAGCGTCCCTGCCTGGGAAGTCGCTGCGCAGCTTGGTCACAAAACGCAGGAATACTCGACGACGGAGATATATGCGCCATTTGATCCAGCATATTTGTCGAAAGCTACGGCAGCTATCGACGATTTCTTAGCTCAAGTTGCATCCCAGCTGAGTGCTAGTTCGATATCTGAATTTCTCTTTGCGCGATGAGAGAATGACGATCTGGAAAATGATAGTTCGCCGTAAGTTATGAGGTCTAAACTCGATCGGAATATCGGTCGAATGCCGTGATCTTCGTGATTCTCACTTGTTTTTCAACCCGATAGATTTCGTCTTTGAGAAAAGCAATTTCGGCTTCCTTCTGCTCTTCTAATGCATCAAAATACCAGGCTCGGGGCCCTTCCCTCTCTTCTGCGTTCCAGCGGTACCCTCTCGCCTTCAAAACATCTTTCAGTTCAAACGGCGCTCCTTCGGCCCATATTCGCCAGGTCGTTTGCCTCGCCCGACGAAGCAATGCTGCCAATCCGGTTTCCCCGCTTTTGGGAAGCTTGCGTCGCAGCAACTCGATGGAAGCGAAGCAATCATTTTCAGCGCGATGCCGATCGTAAAAGAACCCCGTCTCGGCAGCGAGGTAGGTTAGCTTCGTTCCTTCAAAGCCTTCACCGGCCCAATCAATCTCCGACATTGAGCAAGCCCAGGCCTTCGACGCGAAAATAGGAAACAGTCGCTCGAGGAAACGGCGGTCAAAGAGGGCATTGTGAGCAATCACGAGGTCGGCGGACGCGACGATTTCTTCGACCGCCTCCTCATCAATCCGGCAACCGGCAACCATTTCATTCGTGATACCTGTGATTCCTGTCGCGACTTCAGGGATCGGAAACGATGGCTCTCGCAACTGGTCGAACGCATCGACAATCGAGGTGATGGTACCTTCTGTAGAGTAACGAAATCGTATGAGCGCTATCTCAATGATCTCGTCTTTCGACGGTTCTAGTCCTGTCGTTTCGACATCAACGAACACGGCAAGCTTGTTGTCGCTGCTAAATGGCTCAGTGGTGAACAGGGGCGATCCAAGTTTTCGCAGCACGCGATAGCATCCAGTCTCTTCTAGCGCCCGCGCCTTAGCTTCCAGATCGGCTGCGTCGGTCATTCGAAAGCGCTCCCTCCTTCGTCGACTCGGGCAACCGATGGACCTATCTGAATTTTCACCGGGCGCCCTGCCTCGTGAAACCAGAGTTCTCGAATCTTCGCGTCATCACTCAAAGGTAGGGGCTGAGCAGTCCTCACTTTGAAGGTCGTGGGCAGGTTCACGGAGGTGCCGAACACAAGCGCATGCTGCTTTGGCAAAGAAGGCAATCGCTTCAAGACGGACTCGGAAATGAACGGCGTCATCTGACGGATTTGAGACAGGTCGTCGGGATTCTGAATTCTGTGGATGACGAAATTTGAGCACTGCGACAGCACTGTCTTCGAAAGCTCGCTTGGTCGTTGGGATGCTACAAGGACGAACAATCCATATTTTCGACCCTCCTTGGCAATCCGCTCATATACCTTGCTAGCATCGATCGAGAAGCGAGATGGCTTTTCAGCCACATATCTGTGGGCTTCCTCAAGTAGGAGATGAACAGGAAACCTATTTCTTGGATCGGCCTGCCGAAGTGTGCGAAATGCCATTCTTGCCAGGACAGATGCGACGAGTTCGACCAGCTCATCTTCCACCGCATTCATGTTTACGATTATTATCTGACTGATTTTAGAAAGCTGATCTGCTGACCGTTCCACGCCGAGAATAGTGCCCAGAAACTCCGCAACCGAGAGGTCACCTAATGGTGATGCCGGATCACATCGCAAAAACTCGTAGTCAACTCGCTCTTTTAAGGACTTGAAACGAGTAACCATTTGCGAGCAGTAATCACGAATCTGTCGATTTCCATGCGCCTCTTCATAAAGGATCGCGAAATCTAAGGCTTCCTCTAGGTCGTCAAAGGAAAATGGTTCACCGGTGTAAGCGGGCAACGAAACGTCTTGCCTAAGCTTCCCACGGAATACTTCGAGGAACACATTCAAATTTTGATGCGGCACAAAGTTTCCATACTGAAAGTTTGCGCCATACTGCCTCAACAATCCATGATGAAGGTCATTTGTCGGATATTTCTGAAGCAGTGACAGAACGCGTTGAAACTTAGTCACGGGTGAATCGCCATCTGCGCCACGAAAACACTCGATCACACAAGTCGCTATGAAATGCTCTTTTGTAGCGAGCGCTTCAGGCGAGTTCTGCCGAAACAAGCTCGTTAACCCGAGCGCGGTTCTTAAGACCGGTAGTTGCGTGCGCTCACTCGCCTGAAGTAATAGCTCCCATTCTGATTGTTCAAGAAACCAATGGGGCAGTCGGAACTTTCCTTCTTTGGCCGAACCATCAAGAACAATCTGAGTGACGCCTATACCACCTTCACTGGCCAGCGGCTCCAGAGCCTGCGCATACTCACCATTGACGTCAAAGACGATGAACGTCGCTCCCCGGGCGCGGTGCTCGTCCGGCTTTTCAAAAAGTGACTGCAAGATCGAAGAAATCGTGCAGGACTTCCCGCTCCCCGTATTCCCCAAGACAGCCGAATGCCCTCCAAAAAAGTCGTCGATACGAACTTTCACGTCATATCCATCGAAAATGACGGATGTGCCAATCGTCAGGGCTTTGAACCTGGTAGGTTGTTCCACTCCAGGCAAAGTTCGTCGCGAAGGACTTCTCTCCACCGGCTCATCGGTTTCAAAAATCCTGTCGAGTTCCGCATCCAAGGCGTACAATGCATTGGCGTACAGTGAAGGAAACACGGATACTCCAAATCGAAATGAGCCTTTGGTCTGCGGAAGCATGCCAACAGGAACTACGTCGAGATACTTGGCGGACGACGCCTTATCCATATTACCATCCCGATTTGCGGGACTGCTAATGTCACGTTCTCGAAGGCCGACGACTTCTGCAACGACATATTCAGATTGAACGGGGATCATTAGAAATGATCCCAGCCGCGCAACGTAGTGGACGTCATCGAACCCCACCACTGTGAAGCTATCGGTGCCAGAATGCATTTCGATGACGAAGCGGTCGGCTGCTACCGATACTACTTTGCCAATACCGCGCTTAGTGTCATCGCGACTCATTCGTCTGGCTCCGGTTTGGGAGACATCGTCTGGATGACCTTCTTGACCGCATCATCAATCCGTTCGCTAGGGCGCTGCGGCATAAATTCAGCAACAATGGTATTGAAATAGTGGGCTTTCGTATCCCCTTCCGGGCCATTCCCGCCAATGATCCAGATACGCGGATCATTCAATGATCGAAGCTTCGCGATTTCGCCATCGCTGTCGGGGTCAGCAAAGATCACGAGCCTGAAGGTCGGGATCGTTAGCGCCTGATAGATGATATTATTGAGGTGCTCATCTCCGAAAGCATATCCCATCGTGAACAGAACACTCTGCTCCCGAACGACGCGTGACTGAAACTCGCGAATAAGATCAGCGTAAGGCGAAGCAAGTGCCGAGTTCTGTTTTGCCGGTGTGGGATAGATCATAACATGATCAAGCGAAGCGTCACTGATCACCTCTCGAATAGGAAAGAGTCTGTTGCCGTCCTCGCCATCCTCAGTCCAACTGACCGAACCATGCAGCTTGCATAGATACACAAAGGCATCGACTGCGGTCCACTTCCGACTCGTCAAGTCGAGTTGCTCTGCTAGGGCGTAGCGAAAAGTCGACGGGTTGAAGCGCCGCTCTACAACTCCAGAAAACCCGTTAAAGAAAGGGATTCCAAGTCTATCCATCGCGGTTTCGTTGAAGAGATCATAATTGGTCGTAAACACCCATGGGCGTGGCAGCGAACGGTCTCGAAGAACAAGTTTACGATAGAAGGTCGTGTATACATCAAGCACCGTCTCGTCACCCTTCGAAAAGGCGCCCTGCGTGCACTTCATCCATAGATAGGTCTGCACCTTCTCGATCAACGAGTTGATGACATCCAGTCTTGCTTCAGCATCTTCAGCAGCGCTTTTTTCGAGAATGAAGCGGAGGCTAAAAAGCACCTCCATCAGGCGCTCGAGATTTCTCGCGTACTCGTCGGTACCAAGATCAATCCCGAAAACGTCGGTGAGGAACTCGCGCTCCGCCTTAGTTGGGAAGCCCTTTACGTCCTCTTCCCGCTTCTGGACAAAGTCCCTTGAAAGCGGCCCCATCGTCGGAATACCGACTTCTACATCGTCTTTCCACGCTGAGGAACAACCAGCCCCAAGAAGGAATGACACATTCTTCGCATTTAGGGATTCTGCTAGGGATTTCCTGGCGGCATGGCCACCGTCTGGCCACGTCAGAATTTCCTCCTTGGCGTCAACATGACGGACGAAACGAAAAGATGCCGACTCGCTCTGATTAGGTTGTTCAGTCATGAGAGCCCCCCCTGTTAAGCTAACAGTACGGTATCGCCGATTCCAACACTACCGGAAACTCTATTTTAGATTGAGATCAGCGATATGGCCTTCTTTACTCGCAGTAACTCACCCAAATTTGTAATTTTCGGTTTTGGACGCAACGCGGCTACAAATTGTCGGTAATTAGAAAGTGAAATTCGCGCTTTGCGTGCCAATTGCGTGCCACCCCAAGTCCGAAAATCCATCCAATGGCTTATAGTGCCTTGAAAAGAGTGGTGCCGCTAAGGTGACTTGAACACCTGACCCCCGCATTACGAATGCGATGCTCTACCAGCTGAGCTATAGCGGCCTGCTCCATGGAGCGTCCGGCCTGAATAACCACACAGGGCGCAGCGCGCAAGACGCTTTTGCCGTTGCCGGCAGCAGGTCAATCGTCGTCTTCGGCATAGTCGAGCGGCGGCGTCAGTCGGTCACTCGGGGCCTTGGGCGGCGCGATCTTGTCATCCTCCGGCCCGGCAATCGCCAGCACCCGTCCGGCTTCCAGTTCCCGTCCATAGGTTTCATAGCGCGGATGCACGAGGTCGCCGACATCACCAAAGGCGTAAACCAGCCGGCTCCAGTCGCGCTGGGCAAAGTCGAACGCATTGCCCTTCGGGTCGATGTCGGACCAATCGGCCTCACGCGACGCAGACGCCGCCATCCGCCCCCAGCGCTGGGCCTCGTCATGGTCGCCATACCC
>NZ_LADU01000020.1 GCF_000961795.1 Hyphomonas sp. BRH_c22 | reverse complement strand
GCGCAGATCATGGCGGACATGATACTGGACGGGAAAACCAGCGCGCTTGCCGAGGCGTTCAGCCCGGCCCGGTTTGCCGCTGCGACGGCCTGACGCCGGGGCCTCGCTGGACGTGCGGGCCTGGCGCGCCTAAGTCTCCATCCACGCAGGAGGAAACACATGCACCAGATTGCCCCGATGAGCGAAGACCAGATGGCCATCAAGGACGCTGTCGCCAAGACGATTGCACCGTTCGACGACGACTACTGGGGCAAGACGGACGAGACCGGCGACTGGCCCGAAGCCTTTTGCGACGCGATGGCCAAGGGCGGCTGGCTGGGCATTGCGTTTCCGGAAGAGTATGGCGGTTCGGGCCTCGGCCTGACGGAAGCCGCTCTGATGATGCAGACGGTGACGCGCTCCGGTGCAGGCTATTCCGGCGCGTCGGCAATCCACCTCAATATTTTCGGGCCGAAGCCGCTGGAGAAATTCGGCACCGAGGAACAGAAGCAGGAAAACCTGCCCAAGATCATCTCGGGCCAGGAGAAGATGTGCTTTGCCGTGACCGAGCCGAATTCGGGCCTCGATACGTCTTCGCTGGAAACCAAGGCCGAGCGGACGAACAATGGCTATGTCATCAATGGCCGCAAGATATGGACGACGGGCGCGCAGCGGGCCGACAAGATCCTGATCATCGCGCGCACGACGCCGAAGGACCAGTGCGCCAAGCCGCATCTCGGCCTGTCGCTATTCTATACTGATCTCAACCGGGACAGGATCGAGGCCAACCCGATCCCGAAAATGGGCCGCAAGGCGGTCGAGTGCAACACGCTGTTCATTGACGGGCTGGAAGTGCCCAAGGAACACCTGATCGGTGAGGAAGGCGCAGGTTTCAAATACCTGCTGCAGGGCCTGAACCCGGAACGTGTGCTGTTCGCCGTGGAGAGTGTGGGCCTCGGCTTTGCTGCGCTGGAGCGGGCTGCGCGCTATGCTCAGGAACGCGTCGTCTTCGGCCGGCCCATTGGCCAGAACCAGGGCATCCAGCATCCGCTGGCGCGCAGCTGGGCGGAACTGTCGGCGGCGGAACTGATGGCGTACAAGGCGGCGTCCCTGTTCGATGCTGGCCAGGAGTGCGGCGCCGAGGCGAATGCGGCGAAATATCTTGGTACGGAGGCTGGCTTCACGGCATGCGAAACAGCCGTGCTGACGCATGGCGGCATGGGATATGCCAAGGAATACCATGTCGAGCGAATGATGCGCGAAGCCATGCTGGCACGGATTGCTCCGGTCAGCCGGGAGATGATCCTCAACTTCATCGCCGAACGCGTGCTGGGCCTGCCGAAGAGTTATTAGGGCCGGGAAAGCCTTTACAGATCGTCAGCCTTCTTCATGTGTTCGAAGAATTCTTCCTTGCTGTTGGTGCGCGGATAGGGCGTCTGCGGAACGGGCACGCCGAGGAAGGCGCAGAGCGGTTCCCAGCCATCTTTCGCCGAATGGACCAGCAGGCGTTCTGCCGGGATGGCGGCCTTTACCGCCGCTTCGTGCGCGTGAAAGGCGGCGATGATGGCATCCTTGTCCTTCGCTTCGCCAAAGCTGCGTTCCAGCACTTTGGTCACCATACGGAACCAGTCGACCGCCTGCGGCGGCCATTTCTCAGGCGCCCACACGGTTGCGAGGATGGTTTCGGAGATGCTGTCATACCAGCTTTCGGCCGATCGGGTCGAGAGGATGATCTTCGCGTCAGGGTAAGCTTCTGCCAGTTCTTTCCAGAAGGCGGCTGACGGCCAGTCCACGGCAGAATTGTAGCCGTCATAGATTGCGCAGAAATCCGGTTTGCCGGCCAGCGCGTCATTCCAGAGCGGTACCTGAACGGCACCATTCCCGATCACTTCAATCATGTGATGGCATGGCCCCAGGCCGAGCTGTTCGAGTGCCAGTTTCAGCGACATTGTGCCTGTGCGCCCGAAACCGGCGCTGATTACGGATAGTGTCATTATGTTCCTCCCACGCCCGATAGCGGGCCCCGGAGGCAGCCTACGTCAAAGGAGGGGCAGATCAAGGTGTTTCGACGCGAACGGCTTCCCCATGGCGACGGATCAGACTAGGCTTGGCAAAAGCCTTGGGAGGGCACGTCCATGCTTTATCTGATCCTCGGTCTCGTGATCTTTTTCGGGGCCCACCTGTTTACCACCTTCCGGTCGCGGGAGGCGGGCAGGGATATCAAGACGAAGCTGGGCTACGGGCCGTATATGGGGCTTTACAGCCTTGTCTCGCTCGCCGGATTTGTCCTGATCTGCTGGGGCTTCATCGCAACGCGCGATGCGGGCATCCTGTATGTCGCGCCGAGTTGGGGCCGGCATGTGAACCTGGCGCTGATGCTGCCGGCGCTGATCCTGCTGGTGGCGTCGCAACTGCCGACGGGGGCCATCAAGAAGGCTGTGAAGCACCCGATGCTGGTCGCAGTGAAGCTGTGGGCCTTCGGGCATCTGCTGGCGAATGGTGAAATCAATTCGGTCATCCTGTTCGGCAGCTTCCTTGCCTATGCCGTGATCGACCGGATTGCGGTGAAGAAGCGCGGCGACAATGGCCCCGGCCCGGACGCCAGGATATCTGTGATATCCGATATCGGCGCGGTTGTGGTGGGGCTGGGCCTGTATGTGGCCATCCTGTTGTGGCTGCATCCGATCCTGTTCGGCGTGGCGGTCATGTAGGGCAAGCGGCTGCAACGATCCGCAAACCTATTGCTGCCAAGAGTGATTGCCGGTCCAGCGCACAGGCGTTCCAGGGAGTGACCTTCACATGACTTATGACTTCAACCACGCGCTGACCGTGTTCGTGGACACGGTGATGAAGCAGTATGCAGACTTCGAAGGCCGGACCAGCCGGCGGGATTTCTGGCACTATGTCTCGATTGCCGTGTTGATCGCCCTGGGGTTCAATATCCTGTCGATGATCCCGTACCTGGGCGCGATTTTCAGCCTGGTCGGGCTGCTGGTGAGCGTAGCCCTGCTGGTGCCGGGCATCGGTATCAGCATCCGGCGGATGCACGATATTGACCAGAGCGGCCTGATGGTCCTGATCCCGATCTACAATATCTACCTGGCCTGCCAGCCGGGCACCACCCGCACCAACCGGTTTGGCCCGGAACCCCGGAAAGCGTGAGCCTGCTTGCCGTCGCGGCGTGGTCAGGTTAAGTCGCGGCCCATGTCGAAGCAAACAGAGACCCGCCGCAAGACCGTCAAGGATATTGCCGCCGCCAAGGGCAAGACCCCGCTTGTCTGCCTGACCGCCTATGACGCGCCAACCGCGCGCCTGCTGGACCCGCATTGCGATGTGCTGCTGGTGGGCGACAGCCTCGGCATGGTTGTCCATGGGCTGCCATCGACCGTCGGCGTGACGATGGAGATGATGATCCTGCACGGCCAGGCGGTCATGCGCGGTTCGGAACAGGCCTTTGTCGTGGTCGACATGCCGTTCGGTTCCTATGAGACAAACAATGATTCCGCCTTCCTGAATGCCGCGCGCATCATGAAGGAAACTGGCTGCCAGGCGATCAAGATCGAGAGCGGCACCTATGCGGCGGGCCAGATCGCCCACCTTGTGGAACGCGGCGTTCCGGTCATGGGCCATATCGGCCTGCGCCCGCAGGCGATCAATGTCGATGGCGGTTTCCGGGCCAAGGGCCGCACGACCGGCGAGCGCGACCGCGTGATCGCCGAGGCCCGCGCGGCGGATGAGGCCGGGGCCTTCGCCATTGTCATTGAAGGTGTGGCCGAGGACCTTGCAGCCGAGATTACGGCCGAGGTGGGCTGCCCGACCATAGGAATCGGCGCATCCGCTGCCTGTGACGGCCAGATCCTCGTGACGCATGACATGCTGGGCCTGTTCGACTGGACGCCGAAATTCGTGCGCCGCTATGCCGATCTCAGCACCAGTATCAGTGAAGCGACGGCCGCCTATGCCGAAGATGTCCGCTCGCGCCAGTTCCCGGCCGCCGCCGAGACCTATGCCCTGCGAAAACCTGAGCCTGAACGGCGCTGACACGTTGCAGCGCGGACAACGCCCGTCTAGGTTCCTGACCGAGTCACCAAAGCCACTGGAGCGACTGAATTGAGCGATATTTTCGAAGAAGTCGACGAAAGCCTTCGACAGGACAAGATGGAGACCTGGTGGAAGCGCTACCAGGTCTTCGTCTATGGCGCCCTTGCGCTGGTTGTTGGCGCCGTTGCGGTGAATGAATTCGTCATCGTCCCGCGGGCCGAAGCCGCCCGTGCCGAGCGGGCGCTGGCGCTCGAAACAGCCCTGTCGGAGCTGCACAATGGCTCCTATGCGGCGGCCGAGACTGCCTTTGCTGACCTCGCCAATGGCGGCAGCAAACTGGCCCCGCTGGCAGCAAATTACCTTGCGCAGGTGCGCTATGAGGGCGGCGGAGACGCGGAAGGCGCCGCTGAAGCGCTGGCCGCCATCGGGGGCGTCGAAGGCGGCCCGTATGAGCGGGTTGCCTTGCTGAAGAAGGCCTATTTCAAGGCTGACGCCCAATCCATGACCGAACTGGAAGCCACGTTGGGCAGCCTTGTCGATGATGAAGGCGCGCTGGGTTCGCTCGCCCGCGAACTGATTGCGGCAAAGGCCTTTGCCACGGGGGACACGGCTCGCGCGCGCACGGAATTCAACCGTCTGCGCTTTGACGCGGCCGCGCCAGCGGGCGTCAAGCGGCGCGCCGAGCTGGCCCTGGCGGCCATTCCGGTGGCTGATACGACCGACGCGGCAGTCGATACCGATATCGATACCGGCACCGAAACACCTGAAACCGAATCCGAAGCGCCGGCTCCCGCGCCCGCCCCTGCAGAGTCCGAGGAGACTGGCCAATGAGCAAAACGCGTAATCTCGCCGCCGCAATCGTCATAGGTTCTGCGCTGGGCCTTTCGGCGTGCAACAGCCTGCCGAGCTTTGGCAACAGCAAGGCCAAGGAACAGGAAGCCGAGGACAAAGCGGGCCGGATCACCATGGTGCTGGCCGACGAGGCGATCAAGCCGAACCCGGAACTCGCGGCCGTGGAAATCGTGCTGCCGGAGCCTGAAACGGTTCAGGCCTGGAGCCAGTCAGGCGCCACGGCTGCAAAGGTTGTCGGCCACGTGACGGCGGCGCCGCAGCTGACGGTCGCCTGGCGCACCAATGTTGGCAAGGGGTCCGATCGGAAATCGGCCATCACGACGCCGCCTGTCACCAGCGAGACGACCGTCTATACGCTGGACGCAGACCAGACAATTTACGCGACCGACCTGAACACGGGCCGGACGCAGTGGAAGAAAAGCCTGAAAGGCACGACCAAGCGCGACAAGAGCGCCCTCGGTGGCGGTCTAGCCGTTGCAGGCGACACGCTGATCGTGGCCAGCGGGTTCGGCTTTGTTGCAGCGCTCGACGCAAGCAACGGGGCCGAGAAATGGAAGCAGGAAATGGGCGGGCCGATGACCGGCGCACCGACCATCAAGGATGGCCGCATTTTCGTCGCATCGAACAATAACGAGATTTTCGCCATGTCGCTGGCGACCGGCGAGACCGAGTGGAGCGACCAAGCGATTTCTGAATCGGCCCGCGTGCTCGGCAGTTCAAGCCCTGCGGCCGTGGAAGACTTCGTCATCGCGCCGTTTTCCTCAGGCGAGATCATCGCTTACCTTGCCTCCAACGGCCGCCGCCTCTGGACGGATGCGATCTCGCAGGCCGGACGGTTCACGCCGATCTCCGAAATCAACGACATTGGCTCGCGTCCCATCCTGTCGGGCGGCCTCGTGTTCGCGTCCAGCCAGTCGGGCGTGACCGTGGCCATTGATGGACGCAGCGGGACGCGTATCTGGGCCATCGCGACCGGCTCGACGCAGGCGCCCGCCCTGGCAGGCCAGTTCATGTTCATTCTCGGTGTCGATGACACGCTGTCGGCCGTCGACCCGGCGACGGGCGAGGCCTATTGGGTGACGACCCTGCCGAAGTTCAAGAACGAGAAGAAGAAGAAAAACCAGATCAGCTATTCCGGGCCGGTTGTCGCCTCAGGGCGGATCCTGATTGCGTCTTCTACAGGTGAACTACTTGCCTTTTCGCCGCAAACCGGGCAGCAGACCGGCTCTGTAAAGCTGGGGTCGACCACTTATCTCGAACCGATCGCCGTACAGGACAAACTGCTTGTCCTCACTGATGAGGCCAAGCTGATCGCCATCCACTAGGGCGCACGGCCCAAAAGCCCGCCCGTTAACCGCATGAACGGGCAGGCTTATGCCGCTTAAACTCGCTATTCTCGGACGTCCGAACGTCGGAAAGTCGACACTGTTCAACCGGCTTGCCGGCAAGAAGATCGCGCTGGTCGATGACCAGCCGGGCGTGACGCGAGACCGCAAGCAGGCAGAGGGCCGTCTCGCCTCGCTGCCGCTGATCCTGATCGACACGGCCGGCTATGAGAACGTCCACGATGGCAGCCTGCAGTCGCGCATGCGCGAGCAGACCGAAGCGGCGATTGCCGAGGCAGAGGTCGCGCTGTTCCTGATTGATGCGCGCGTCGGCGTGACGATCGAGGACCAGAGCTTTGCCGCGCTGCTGCGCAAGGCGAACATCCCGGTCGTGCTGGCCGCGAACAAGGCCGAAGGCAAGGCGGGACGCGACGGCCTGAACGAAGCGTGGGAACTTGGCTTTGGCGAGCCTGTGGGCCTGTCCGCCGAGCATGGCGAAGGCATGGCCGAACTGTACGACGCGATCCGCCAGGCGCTGGGCGAGGATGCCTTCGAAAAGGCGCTTGAAGAAGCCGAGCCGGACTATACGCATTTCGGCGGCGAAGACATTCTCGACAAGCTGGCGCATATCGACATTGATGACCAGACGCTGTCGGACGAGGACCTTGTCGCCGCCATCGAGGAAGCCGATGTCGATGTCGAGCAGGAACCGGTGCGTCCCGACAAGCCGATCAAGCTCGCCATCGTGGGCCGTCCCAATGCAGGCAAGTCGACGCTGATCAACCAGCTTCTGCAATCAGACCGCCTGCTGACCGGGCCTGAAGCGGGCATTACGCGGGATTCGATTTCCATCGACTGGGAATGGCAGGGCCGCCGCATCCGGCTGGTCGATACCGCTGGCCTGCGCCGCAAGTCACGCGTGCAGGAAAAGCTGGAGCGCATGTCGACTGGCGAAACCATCCGTTCCCTGAAATATGCGGACATTATTGCGCTGGTCATGGATGCCGATGAGGCCATGGAAAAGCAGGATCTACAGATTGCCGACCTTGCCCTGCGCGAGGGCCGGGGCATCGTCCTTGTGATTTCCAAGTGGGACCTCGTGAAGGACCCTGACGCGGCCGCCAAGCATATCCGCGACCTGTCCAACCGCCTGATGCCGAACGCCGGCGGCGCTCCCATCGTTTTCCTGTCCGGGCTGACGGGGCGGAATATCGAAAAGCTGATGCCGGCCGTTATCGATGTCTATTCCAACTGGACTGCGCGCGTGAAGACAGGCGACCTGAACCGTTGGCTGCGCCACACGGTCGAGCGCCATCCGCCACCGTCCGTTCACGGCAAGCGTATCAAGCCGCGCTACATGGCACAGATGAAGGCGCGGCCGCCCACCTTCGTGCTGATTGCCTCGCGCGGTGACCAGATGCCGGACCAGTACAAGCGCTATCTCGTGAACGGGGTGCGTGAGGCGTTCGACATGAACGGCGTGCCGATCCGGCTGTTCGTACGCCAGGGCAAGAACCCCTATGCCGACAAGGCCGCGCAGCAGCGCCCGTCCAAGCGATACAAGCCGAAACACTAGGTGCCGGGAGGGTGACCCTGCGTCATCCGGCGCGCCTAGGGTGTGATGCGATAAATTACAAGACTTGGACGCGGCCTCCCGCAATGTGTAAGCATGTGGAAAATCCACATCTGAAAATGCGCAAGGGAGAGACAAGATGGCGTCCAGCGTTCCGGCCAAGGGCCTGCAACTGAGATCACACGTAAAGTCCGGCGGCGAGCTGGAACTGTCCCTCGTCGAGGTGGATGTTCCGGCACCCGGCCCGGATGAAGTCATCGTCCGCGTCGAAGCCACGCCGATCAACCCGTCCGACCTTGGCCTCCTGCTCGGCGCTGCCGACATGGGTAGCGCGAAGGCTTCCGGCACCGCCGAGCGTCCCGTCGTGACCGCAAAAGTGCCGGCGGCCGGCATGCGCGCCATGGCGCCGCGCATCGACCAGTCAATGCCGGTGGGCAACGAAGGCGCAGGCACGGTGGTTGCGGCGGGGGCGTCGCCTGCGGCGCAGGCCCTGCTGGGCAAGACGGTGGCCGGCCTTGGCGGCGAAATGTACTCGCAATATCGCCTGCTCAACGTGGCCCAGTGCATGGCGCTGCCGGACGGTGCGACAGCGCGGGATGGCGCGTCCTGCTTCGTCAACCCGCTGACCTCGCTGGCGATGACGGAAGTCATGCGCATGGAAGGCCACACGGCCCTGCTGCACACGGCGGCCGCCTCGAACCTTGGCCAGATGCTCAACAAGATCTGCATTGCCGATGGCATCGACTTGGTGAACGTGGTGCGCTCGGATGCCCAGGAAAAGATCCTGCGGGACATTGGCGCAAAGCATATTGTCAATTCCACGTCACTCGGTTTCATGGACGACCTGATCGCCGCGCTGGCCGCAACGGGCGCAACGCTCGGCTTCGACGCCATTGGCGGCGGACCGCTTGCAGGACAGATCCTCGTAGCGATGGAGGCGGCAGCCAACCTGAACGCCAAGGAATACAGCCGCTATGGCTCGGCCACGCACAAGCAGGTCTATATCTATGGCCGGCTGGACATGAGCCCGACCACGCTGCCACCGGGTGTCGGCATGGCATGGGGCGTCGGCGGCTTCCTGCTGACACCGTTCCTGCAAAAGGTGGGCGCGGAAGGCCGGGCCAAGCTGCGCGCCCGCGTTGGCGCCGAACTGAAGACCACGTTTGCGAGCCACTACACGTCCGAAATCTCGCTGGCCGAGGCTTTGCAGCTTCCTGTCATCGAGGCTTACAACCGACGCGCAACCGGCGAGAAATACCTGATCAACCCGAACAAATAGGCCGGGTTACAAGGCTGCAGAATGTTGGTAAAAGCTGAGACGACACCCCAGACAGGGTGGTCGCGATTGCTGAAAGCCGGAATTTGTTAAACCTGGCGTGAAAGGAAGTGCGGAATGTCGTCCCTGATCCGGAGTCTGGCAATTGGCGGTCTGGCCCTTGCGGTGGTTGCGTGTTCCAAATCGCCCCCTCACCCTGTCCCGTCCGGGGAGGATGTGCAGTTACAGGCCTGGCGCCCGTTCGCAGCGGACAGCCCGTGGAACACGCCGATCCCGGCCAATGCCGTGGCCGATGAGGAGTCTGACGCGCTGATCGCGAGTTTCATCAGTGAAGGCGCCCTTTTCATCAATATCGATCAATGGTCGGTGCCCGTCTATTATATCGACATGGCCGAGACGCCGACCAGGGAAGTCTATGACCATTATACCGGTGTGTACGGGCGCGGGTTTGAGTGGCCGCGCGCCATTCCGATACCGGATGACATGGCGCGCCTGAATCCCAGTGCGGGATATATCGCCATTGTCGACAAGAACCGTGCGCTTGAATGGGACCTGAACCAGGCGAACAAGAACGCGAACGGGGTCTGGATGACCGGGTTCGGTGTGGTCACCAGTCTGCGTGGTTCTGGCGTGTCTGCGCCCTGGAACGAGGTTGAGCAGCCGAATGAGGCCGCCAGCGCGCTGCCGTCCGGTTTTCCGCTATCGGCAGGGCTGATCCGGTTGGATGAGATCAAGACAGGGCGAATCCCGCATGCCCTGATGCTGGCCAGCCCCAGCATACGGTCTGGCGAGTTTGTGCGGCCGGCGAGTACCGCGCGGCTGCAGTACACAGGCATGGCGCCGAGCGAGACCGGCCTGCCGCTTGGTGCACGCCTCCAGCTTGACCCCGACTTCAACATCGAATCGTCCGGTCTTTCGCCTTCAGGCAAGATCATCGCCCGGGCGTTGCAGACCTATGGTGCCTATGTCGGTGACCAGGCCGGCGCGAACGTGCTGTTTGCCGAGGCGGGCCCCGAACAGCTCGCCGAATGGCAAGGCCTGCTAAAACCCGATGAGCTGGCGTTTGTCTTTTCACCTGAGATGATGGCCCGGCACTTCCGCGTCATAGACATGGGTGACGTCCTGCCGGCCGAGCCCGTGCCTGCGCAGCCCTAGCTGGGCAGCGACGTGTCGTAGGGACTGTCGAGCGAGAAGACCGGGATGGTCGCAACGATCTCGAAACCGCTTTCGTCCCGCAGCTCGTAGGTGCCGCTCATCATGCCTGACGGGGCGGCCAGCGGGGCGCCTGACGTATAGCTGAAACGCTCGCCCGGCATCAGGGTGGGTGTCTGGCCGATGACGCCTTCGCCATCGACGGCCTGCATGCGGCCCTGGGCATCCACGATGCGCCAGTGGCGGCGCATGATGGTCCAGGTCTGATCGCTCTCATTCTCGACGTCGACCGTATAGGACCACATGAAGCGGCCGCGCGATGGCTCGGATTCGTCATGCATGAATTTCGGGCGCACGCGGATACGGACACCTTGCGTGATTTCTTCGTAGAGCGGGGGAGCGTGTCGACGAGCCATTGCGTGAAATTGATCTGAAATCGTTCACACACTGTTAAGGGCGCGAAGAACATCGAATTCCAGATCGTCGGCGTCCTCCAGACCGACCGAAAAACGTATCCAGCTGCGGTCGAGGCCCATGGCGGCCTGCTCTTCATCGGTCAGCGCGCGGTGGGTCGTGGTGGACGGGTGGCAGGCGAGGGACTTGGTGTCGCCGAGATTGTTGCAGATATCGACAAGTTCCAGCGAATTCAGGAACTTGAAGGCCGCATTCTGCCCGCCCTTGACCGACAGCGCGATCATGGTGCCGCCGCCTGACATCTGGCGTTTGTGGACCTCGTAATGCGGGTGGTCCTTGCGGTAGGGGTAGCGCACGGCGGCGGCATTCGGATGGGCCGCAATGGCGTCGGCGAGGCGCGCCGCGGTGGCGCTCTGGGCATCGACGCGCAGTTTGAGGGTTTCGAGGCCCTTCAGCACGACCCAGGCGTTGAAGGGTGCCGCAGCAGGGCCGATATGACGCAAGTACGGATCGTACACTTCTTCCATGTAGGCGGAATCGCAGAGGATCGCGCCGAGCATGACGCGGCCCTGGCCGTCCATGTGCTTGGTGGCGGAATAGACGACGACATCCGCGCCAAGTTCCAATGGGCGCTGCAGGATCGGGGTCGCGAACACATTGTCGACCACGAGCAGCGCGCCGGCCGCCTTGCACAGCTTCGCCACTGCCGCGATATCGACACCGTCGAGCAGCGGGTTGGCCGGGCTTTCGATCAGGACCAGCTGGCAGCCCTTGGCGATTTCCCGCTCCCAGGCGTCCAGGTCTGCGCCGTCCACGAAGACGGTCTCGATGCCGTATTTGGGCATCTGGTTGGCGATGATCCAGCGGCACGAGCCGAACAGGGCCGTCGCGGCCACGACGCGGTCGCCTGATTTCAGGGGCGCGAGAATCGCCGAGGAAATGGCGCCCATGCCGCTGCCCGTGACGCGGCAGGTCTCTGCGCCTTCGATCAGGGCGAGGCGTTGTTGCAGCATTTCGCAGGTCGGGCTGCCATAGCGGGAATAGACGAATCCCGGCTCGTCGCCCTTCATGCGGGCCATGGCCTGTTCGGCGCTGTCATAGGCATAGCCGGACGTCAGGTAGAGCGCCTCGGAGATCTCGCCATGTTCGGAACGCATCAGGCCGCCGCGCACCGCTTTGGTGGCTGGCTTCCAGCTGGCTTTGCCCGATCTGTCTGACCCGTTCGACATGCTGTTATAGTCCTTGTCTTTCCTGCATTGGGTCTTATGCCTGAGAGCACAAGGGGTGCAAGAGATGGTGCAGGAAACGGGCGTTTTGCCCGACCATGAAATCGAAGCGCTGGTGGCCGAAGGCGCGATCCGCAGCGACTTGCCGCTGGAGACCGGACAGGTCCAGCCGGCAAGCCTCGACCTGCGACTTGCCCAGGATGCCTATCGCCTGCGCGCAAGCTTCCTGCCGGGCAAGGACCGGTCCGTGGCCGAGATGCTGCAGGAACCGGGCGTGCACATGCACCGCATCGACCTGACCGACAAGGGCGCCGTGCTGGAAACGGGCTGTGTCTATCTCGTGCCGCTGCAGGAATCGTTGCGCCTGCCGGCCGGCATATCGGCGCGGGCGAACCCGAAAAGTTCGACAGGGCGGATCGACGTGTTCACGCGGCTGGTGACCAACCGGTCGAAGGCGTTTGACGACGTGCCGACCGGCTATTCCGGGCCGCTTTATCTTGAAGTCTCACCGCGCACCTTCCCGATCATGGTGCGCCCCGGCGACCGGCTGGCGCAGGTGCGGTTCAAGCGCAAGCGACCGGACGCGCTGAAGGAAAAAGTTGTTTCCATCGACCTGGAGCCGCCCGAAGGACAGCCGGCGGGGTATCGCGCCAAGCAGCATTCCGGCGTCGTGGACCTGCGCGGCATCGGCGCCCATGAGGCAGCCCAGTTCTGGGAGCCCGTCTTCCCGCGCCACGGTCGCATCGTGCTGAACCCTGAGGATTTCTACATCCTTGTCAGCCGCGAGACGGTGAAAGTGGCCGCACACGAAGCCGCTGAAATGGCGCCGATCGCCCCTGAACTGGGCGAGTTCCGGGCGCACTATGCGGGTTTCTTCGATCCGGGCTTCGGTGTGAACAAGGGCGGCAGCCGCGCCGTTCTGGAAGTGCGCTCGCGCGACGTGCCCTTCATCCTGGAACATGGCCAGCCGGTGGCCAAGCTGATCTATGAGCCCATGGCGGCCAAGCCTTCAGGCCTCTATGGCGGCAAGGGATCGAACTATCAGGGGCAGGGCCTGAAACTGTCGAAGCATTTCGCGCTTTAGGCCTCGCCCCAGAGGCGGATCAGGTTGGCAATGGATTTCGACAGGGTGAGGTATTCCGGCGAGCGCACATCATGCGTTTCGCTGAGCGTGGCGCGCAGGTTTTCAAGATCGAACAGGATTTCGCGGGCGGCCGCATCGCGGATACTGCTCTCGACCCAGCCGACGCAGACGATCCGCTGGCCGGACGTGACCTGGCAAACCTGGTGCAGGCTGGTCGAGGGATAGAGAACAAGGTCACCCGCCTGTGCCTTGGTGTGATGCGTCATCCCGGCATGGTTGATCTCCAGTTCGCCGCCTTCATAGCTGCCCGGGTCTGACAGGAAGAGCGTGAAGGACAGGTCTGTCCGAAGGCGTGCCTCACCCGTTCCCATGAACGGATTGTCGACATGCAGGCCATAGGTGCCGCCTTGCTGCGTGCGGCTGACGAGGAGCGGGGAGATGCGCCGGGGCTGGGCGGCGGCGGTGAAGACGGGGTGGGCGCGGATGGCCTCGCCCAGCATGTCGCGCAGCCGGGCGCCGGTGCGGGAGGTGAGGTCGGCCTGCTCATTATG
>NZ_LADU01000070.1 GCF_000961795.1 Hyphomonas sp. BRH_c22 | reverse complement strand
GGCCTGCCCAAGATGGACGGCGTGAGCATCCTGAAGAAATGGCGCGCCGACGGAAAGTCCTTCCCCGTGCTGATCCTGACGGCGCGCGACCAGTGGAGCGAGAAGGTGGCGGGCTTCGATGCCGGCGCCGATGATTACCTGGCCAAGCCGTTCGTCACGGAAGAATTGCTGGCGCGCCTGCGCGCGCTGCTGCGCCGCGCGGCCGGGCATTCCGCCGCCACGCTGGAAGCGGGCAAGCTGATGGTCGACACGCGGGCGGCGCGGGCCATGGTGAATGGCGAGCCGATCAAGCTGACGGCGCATGAGTACCGCGTCTTGTCCTACCTGATGCACCATCAGGGACGGGTCGTGCCGCGCACCGAACTGGTCGAGCATATCTATGACCAGGACTTTGACCGGGATTCGAACACGATCGAAGTGTTCATCGGCCGCCTGCGCCGCAAGATCGGCGTCGACCGCATCCAGACCGAGCGCGGCCTGGGTTATCGCCTGATCGTGCCGGAAAACGAGGCGCGCGTTGCAGGATAGGCACCTGGCGTGCCAGACCGTGTGAATGGACCCGTCCGGCAACCCCGTTACCCGATTCATGGACCGCTGGCCGAACGTGTCGCTGGCCCGGCGGATGATGCTGGCCGCCGCGATATGGGGGCTGGTTGTCCTGATCGGCGGCGCCCTGGCGCTGTCGGCGCTGTACGGCGCGCAGACCCTTTCACTGCTGGAAGAAGACCTTGACCAGACGCTGGTGACGCTGACCCGCGAGATGAGCCAGGAAGGCGCCTTTCTCGACGATGGCCGGGTGACCGATACAGAACGCAATTTCCTGTCGAACGATGCCCGGTTCCAGACGCAGTATTCCGGCCGCTACTGGGCGGTTGTCGGCCTGGAGCCTGACCTGACCATTCAGGGCGACCTGCGCTCGCGCAGCCTGTGGGATGAACCTGTGCCGGTGTCGCCGGCGCAGATCGCGCGCGCGGTGGCCAATCCGGGAACGACCCATTTTGCCGATTTTGCCGGGCCGGCCGACCAGCGCGTGCGGGTGGCGGCGCGGGCGATCCTGCTGGAAAACAGGGAGACGCCGCTGGTGATCGTGGCCGCCGCGGACCGCACGCCGAATGACGAGGCCGCGACCCGGTTTCGCTCCATGCTTGTGGGCACGATGATCGCCCTGTTCGGCGGCGTGTTTGCCGCGATGGTGGTGGGCATCCGCTATTCGCTGCAGCCGCTGAAACGGATCGAACGCGACATTGCCGACATCCGGGCCGGAACGCGCCAGACGCTGCGCGAGGGATATCCGGTCGAGGTGCGTCCGCTGACGGAGGAGCTGAACAAGCTGATCGGGCACAATCGCGATGTCGTGGAACGGGCCCGCACGCATGTGGGCAATCTGGCGCATGCCCTGAAGACGCCGATCGCGGTATTGAAAAACGAGGCCAAGGGAGAGGGCCAGCTGGATGATGTCGTGCGCCGCCAGACGGAGACCATGCATGCCAATGTCGAGCATTACCTGAAAAGGGCGCGCATGGCGGCGCGGGCCGAAACGCTGGGCGCACGCACGGACGTGGCGCCGGTGGTGGAATCGCTGGCCAGCTTGCTGAACCGGTTGTTCGATGCAAAGGGCATCAATGTGAGTGTCGAGGACGACGGCGGGGCCGTCTTTCGCGGCGAGAAACAGGATTTCGAGGAAATGATCGGCAACCTGATGGACAATGCCTGCAAGTGGGCAAAGGCCGAAGTCGTGGTGCGCATCAGCGACGGGCCGCAAGACCTGGTGATTGATGTCGAGGATGACGGCCCGGGCCTGACGCCGGAGCAGCGCGAAGGTGCGCTCAAGCGCGGCGTGCGGCTGGATGAGACGACGCCCGGCACTGGCCTTGGCCTGTCGATCGTCACCGAACTGGCGGAGCTGCACAAGGGCCGCCTGGAACTGGATGAGAGTGCGCTGGGCGGATTGCGGGCGCGGTTGAGGTTTCCGAAAGCATGAGCCTGCACATGACCCGCATCCAGATGATCGTCGTGGCTGTTTGCCTTGCCATTGGCGTGGGCGGCTATCTTACGCTGGGCCGGCCGGGCATGGATGACATGCCGATGGACAAGCGCCAGACCGAAATCCTCGAGAAGATCCGCACGGCCCCCGAGACACTGACCGCGGCCGAGACGCTGGCGCGCCTGGAGCAGACCGCGATCGAGCAGCCGGATGCGCCGGAGCCGCACTATTTCATCGGTGAAATGCTGCGCGGCCAGAACCGCCCGGACGATGCGGCGCGGGCCTACCAGTCGGCCCTGCGCCGTGATGAGGCCCATGTGCCGGCGCTTGTCGGGCTGGCGACGGTGCTGGTCGAGCTGGATGGTGGTCAGGTGGGGCCGGACGCGGCGCGCCTGTTTGCGCGGGCCTATGAGCTGGACGATACGCAGGTACGGGCAGGCATGTGGGCGGCGATGGGCGCTGCGCAGGCCGGCGACCAGGACGGGGCGGCGCAGATGATGCGGGCCGTTTTCGCCAAATTGCCGGAGGACGACCCGCGGCGCGAACGGTTCAAGCCGATGCTGGACGTGATCGGGCAGGAGGCGCCGCAAGCGCCGGCGGAAGAGTAGGGCTTTCCGTCCCTTGCCGCATCTGCCGCACTGTCAAATGGGGCGGATGCCGGTATAGAGTGGCGCCATGAGAGCCCGGACGCGCAGATTATGGACTTTTGGTGTGGCAGCGGCCCTGCTTCTGGCAGCGGCGGGGCTGGCCTTCGTCGCCTTGCGGCAGAATGCGAACCTGTTTTACACGCCTGAAATCCTTGCAGAAAACGGCCTGCCAGACGCTGGCAAGGAAGTGAAGATCGGCGGCTGGGTGGAGCCGGGATCGCTGACCTATCCGGGCGATGGCAGCGAAATGGCCTTCACCGTGATCGACAACAGCCCGTCGACGATCAGCGTGCGTTTTACCGGGATTGCACCGGACCTGTTCCGCGAGGGGCAGGGCGTCGTCGCCGTCGGCACGTTTGACGCAAGCGGCACATTCACGGCGCGGCAATTGCTGGCCAAGCATGACGAGAATTACCAGCCCCGCGAGCTGAAGCCGCTGGGCGCGGGCCCGGCCGCAAGCGCCAGCTGACATGATCGAACTTGGCCACCTTGCGGCGTTCCTGGCGCTGGCGGCGTCGCTGGCGCAGGGCATTTTCGGCCTGACCGGCGCGCGGGCGCTGTCGGGGCGGGCTGCGCATGTGGCGTTCGGCGTTATGCTCCTGTCATTCCTGACGCTGGTCGTGGCCTTTGCGGAGTCCGACTTCTCGCTGGCGCTGGCGGCCAACAATTCCCACACGCTGAAGCCGATGATCTACAAGATTGCCGGGGCATGGGGGAACCACGAGGGCTCGATGGCGCTGTGGTGCCTGGTGACACTGGGCTATGGCGCAGCGGGCGCATTGTGGATGCGTACCGGCCGGGACCTGTTCGAGGCGCGCGCGCTGGGCGTGCAGGGCCTGCTGGCCAGCGGCGCGCTGGCTTACCTGCTGTTTGCCTCGTCGCCCTATCTGCGGCTGGATCCGGCCCCGCTGCAGGGGGCGGGGCTGAACCCGATCCTGCAGGATCCGGCGCTCGCCTTCCATCCGCCCATGCTTTACCTCGGCTATGTCGGCTATTCCTTCGTCTTCGCGCTGGCGGCGGCGGGACTGATGGATGGCCGGATTGACCGGGTGTGGGCGAAGGAAGCGCGGCGCTGGGCGCTGGCGGCCTTCATTCCGCTGACGCTCGGCATCGCGCTGGGCAGCTACTGGGCCTATTACGAGCTCGGCTGGGGCGGCTGGTGGTTCTGGGATCCAGTGGAGAATGCGTCGCTGATGCCGTGGCTGATCGGGGCGGCGCTGATGCACTCGGTCGTGGTGACGGAAAAGCGCGGCAGCTTTGCCGCCTGGACCGCCCTGCTGGCCGTGCTGGCCTTCCTGTTCTCGGTGATGGGGGCGTTCCTTGTGCGCTCGGGCATCCTGACATCGGTGCACGCGTTTGCCGTCGATCCGAAGCGGGGCATGCTGCTGCTGGCCGGACTGCTGGTCTATGGCGGATTTGCGCTAGGCCTGTTCGCGCTGCGGGCACCGAAACTGGATGGCGGGAAGCCGTGGGAAATGTTCAGCCGCGAAGGCGCGCTGGTTGCGAACAATGTGGTCCTGGTCGTGGCGGCGCTGACCGTGCTGCTGGGCACGCTGTTCCCGCTGATCGCCGAGGCGGCCGGGCGGACGATCTCTGTCGGCGAACCCTATTTCCGGCTGACCTTCGTGCCGATGCTGGCCTTGCTGCTGCTGATCCTGCCCGTGGTGCAGGTGTGGAGCTGGGGCAAGGCGGACCTGTCGGGCCTGTGGAAGTGGGCGGCGGGCGGTGTGGGTCTGGTCGCCGTGTTCCTGCTGCTGGGGGTTGGCCTGTGGGATATTCCGCTGGGCGCAGCCTTCGGGCTGGCGCTGGGCGTGTGGCTGGTTTTCGGGGCGGTGTGGGAGCTGAAGCGGCGGGCGGTGACGCCGGGCCGGGTGTTCCGGCTGCCTCTACGAGTATGGGGCATGACGCTGGCGCATATGGGGCTCGGCGTGTTCATCATCGGCGCGGTGGTTGAAACGACGCAGCGCTATGAGGCGACACTGGCGCTGCCGGTGGGGGGCACGGGCACGGTGGCTGGCTGGACCATCACCCTGAAGGAGGTTTACGCCATCGAGGGGCCGAACTGGTATGCCGACCGGGCCGAGCTGACGGCGCGCAAGGATGGCGCAATGGCAGAGCTGGCGCCGACCAAGCGATACTATCCGGCGGCACGGATGCCGACGACGGAAACGGCGATCCACAAGACGGGAATGGGCGATCTCTACATTGCGCTCGGCGACCGAAGGGATGTCGGCGGCGAGGACCGCTGGGTGTTGCGGGTGTATCTCAACCCGCTGATCGATCTGGTGTATCTTGGTGTCCTGTTGATGGGACTGGGGGCCTTGTTCAGCCTGTGGCCCAGGCGGCGGAGGACTGCCGATGCTTCTTAGATCCCTGCTGATGGGCCTGACGGCTCTCCTGCTGGCCATGGCTTGCGCGGCGCAGGCCCTCGACGATCCGGCCGAGGAGGCGCGGGCGCAGGCGCTGATGCGGGAGCTGCGCTGTGTCGCGTGCGAGAATGAGCCGATTTCGCAATCGTCTGCCGCGATTGCCGAGGACATGCGCGCGCGCGTGCGGGTGATGGTCAGCGAAGGTGCGAGCGATGACGAGGTGCGCGACTGGTTCGAGAGCCGGTATGGCGAGTTCGTGCTGTTCCGGCCGAGCAGCAAGGGCGTGGACGGGGTGATCCTGTGGGGCGGGCCGTTCGGCCTGTTGCTGATCGGCGGGCTGATCGTGTTTGTCCTGGCGCGGCGGCGCAAGGCGGGCGCCGAGCCTGTGGCGCCGGAAGACGTTTAACCCAGCGGGACCAGCGCAATGCGCGGCCCGGCGAGCCAGACGATCCAGCCGCCAAGCGCGATCCACGGACCGAAGGCCAGCTGCGTTTCGCCTGAGAGGCCGCGTTTGCCCAAGAGGCCGGCGGCAAGCGCGGCCAGCAGGCCGGTGACGGAGGCGACCAGCAGGACAGGCGCCA
>NZ_LADU01000016.1 GCF_000961795.1 Hyphomonas sp. BRH_c22 | reverse complement strand
GCCAGCAGCGCCTTCGGCCGCCCCCGCCGCTGCAGCTGCCCCCGCAGCGCCTGCCGTATCGGACAACGCCATCAAGTCGCCAATGGTCGGCACCGTCTATCTCGCCCCCGAACCCGGCGCGAAGCAGTTCTTCAATATCGGCGACAAGGTCAAGAAGGGCGACACGCTTATGCTGGTCGAAGCCATGAAGACCTTCAACCCGGTCGAGGCCGACCGTGCCGGCACGCTGACAGCGCTTTACGTCACCGATTCCCAGCCGGTGGAATTTGGTGAGCCGCTGGCCCTGATCGAATAGACATGGCCGAGCACCGCACGATCAAGAAGGTCCTGATCGCCAATCGCGGCGAGATTGCCCTGCGAATTCACCGCGCCTGCAAGGAAATGGGCCTGATGACGGTTGTGGTCCATTCCACGGCCGACCGGGATGCCATGGCCGTGCGCCTTGCTGACGAAAGCGTCTGCATCGGCCCGCCGCCCTCGTCTGAAAGCTACCTGAAGAAATCGCAGATTCTCGCCGCCGCCGAAATCACCGGCGCCGACGCGATCCACCCCGGTTATGGCTTCCTCTCGGAAAACGCCCAGTTTGCCGAAATGGTCGAGGCCCATGGCCTCGCCTTCATCGGCCCGACCGCCGAGCATATCCGCATCATGGGCGACAAGATCGCCGCCAAGGTGGCGATGATCGAGGCTGGCGTGCCCTGCGTGCCCGGTTCCGAAGGCGCCCTGTCCTCGATTGCCGAAGCGAAGAAGGCCGCCAAGAAGATCGGCTACCCGGTCCTCGTGAAGGCCTCCGCCGGCGGCGGTGGCCGCGGCATGAAGCTCGCGCGCACCGAGGCCGACCTCGAAAATGCGGTGAAAACCGCCAAGACCGAAGCCAAGGCCGCCTTCGGCGACGATGCCGTCTATCTCGAAAAATACCTCGAAGGCCCCCGCCATATCGAGGTGCAGGTTATCGCTGACACGCACGGCAACGTGGCGCACCTCTGGGAGCGCGACTGCTCGCTCCAGCGCCGCAACCAGAAAGTCCTGGAAGAGGCCCCCTCACCGGCCCTCAACCAGGCCCAGCGCGAAGAAATCGGCGGCATCTGCGCCCGCGCCATGGAAAAGCTCGGCTATCGCGGCGCCGGCACGATCGAATTCCTCTATGAGGACGGCAAGTTCTACTTCATCGAAATGAACACCCGCCTCCAGGTCGAGCATCCCGTCACCGAAATGATCACCGGCATCGACCTCGTGCGCGAGCAGATCCGCATCGCCGAGGGCAAGAAGCTCTCTTTCCGCCAGGAAGACGTCATGCTGGTTGGCCATGCCATCGAGTGCCGCATCAATGCCGAACACCCGGAAACCTTCGTGCCGTCACCCGGCCTGATCACTGATTTTCACGCCCCGGGCGGCCCCGACGTGCGCCTCGACAGCGCGGCCTATGCCGGATACCGCATCCCGCCCCACTATGACTCGCTGATCGGCAAGCTCATCGTGCACGGGCGCACGCGCCGGGAATGCATCATGCGTCTGCGCCGCGCGCTGGCAGAGATGGTTGTCGGGGGCGTTTTCACCACGCTCGACCTGCATCGCCGCCTGATCGAAAACGAGGATGTCCTGGCCGGGAACTACAACATCCACTGGCTCGAAAAATTCCTCGCGGAAAACAAGCTGCCCGCTGAATAGGCCGCGCGCCTTCTCCACAACCCTGGTCGCTTGCCCCATGGACAGGCGCA
Source organism: Hyphomonas sp. BRH_c22 (assembly GCF_000961795.1). Taxonomy (GTDB): domain Bacteria; phylum Pseudomonadota; class Alphaproteobacteria; order Caulobacterales; family Hyphomonadaceae; genus Hyphomonas. The sequence goes on along the minus strand of NZ_LADU01000016.1, from coordinate 3,704 downwards.
TCGACGAGACTCATATTCAGCTGATGTCGTCGCGCTTTGGAACCCGGGATCTGCTCGCCTGCTATCAGCGGGGCGTCTTCCCCATGGCCGATGCGCGCGATGATCCGAACCTCTTTCTCGTCGATCCGGACATGCGCGGCATCCTTCCGCTGGACGCCTTCCACATTCCGCGCCGCCTGAAGCGGACCGTCATCCGTGAACCCTACCGCGTCACCACAGACACTGCTTTCACGCGGGTCATGGAATCCTGCGCGGAAGAAACCAGGGACCGCGAAAGCACCTGGATAAATTCCGCAATCCTCAATCTTTACAGCGCGCTGCACCGGGAAGGCCACGCGCATTCCGTGGAATGCTGGGACGGCGACCAACTGGTCGGCGGGCTTTACGGCGTGGCGATAGGCGGCGCTTTCTTCGGCGAAAGCATGTTCTCGCGCGCGACTGACGCGTCAAAGATTGCGCTGGTGCATCTGGCCGCCCGCCTGATCGAGGGCGGGTTCACGCTGCTCGACGCGCAATTCCACAATCCGCATCTGGAACAGTTTGGCCTGATTGAAATCACGCGCGCGCAGTTCAAGGAACGCCTGCGCGCGGCCCTGACCGTCGAGGCAAGTTTCTATTCGGGTGTCGGCTCTGTATCGAGCGATGGCGGCACGTCGTCCAGCATCGGCTCATCGTCCGGCGCCGTGACGGGCGCAGGCAGCTTCACCGGATCGGGCGCCGTGCAGCGGATCACCCAGATATCATAGACCGGGTGCTCAAGGGCGCTCAGGCCCGGCGACGAGGCATACATCCAGCCGGAAAACAGTTCCGGGTTCGCTTCATTGACCGTCTCAACCGTTTCGGCTGCCACGGCGGCTTCCATCGTCTCCACTGCCACGGGCTGGGTCGAGTGGATCTTGAGGAAAGCGGCGCTCTCGGGCGCTTCTTCAGGCGGTGTCTGGAAGCAGGTTTTCAGTTCCACTTTCAGCGACCCGAACACAACCGGCTCACCGACCTTGACCTCGATATCGGTCGACCGCCCGGTGATCTTGTCCAGTGCCCGCAGCGTTGCCGTGTCCTTCTGCGCGAAGGTCGCCGCGTGTGCGCCGCCCACCAGGCTCAGGCCCATAACAGTTGCGGCAATCAGTCGGATCATTGGCCATCATCTCCGGCAGGATAGGGATCGTCCAGGGGATACGGGGCCGTAGCCGGGGGCGTCTCGGTGACGGAAGGTTCAGGCGTCACCCCAGGTTCGGGCGCAGGCGCGGCAGGCTTCTTCGCCTCCGGCTTTTTCGCCGCCACAGGCTCGGGTGCCGGCTCGGTCACCGTTTCGGCCGGCTGCGCATCTGCTGTTGCGGCATCGCCGCCACCGCCGCCGCCCGCGAACGAGGCAAACAGGGTCAAGAGGTCAACACTGCCGCGCGTATACACGATTTCACCCGTGCCATCCTGGGCAATCGTGTCAAATCCGCCGCCCGGCTCCAGCGCAATATAGGAACCGCCGAGCAGGCCATCGGTCGAAATGCGCGCGTCCGTATCGTCCGGAAGTTCCCATTTCTTGTCCAGCGACAGGGTCAGCAGCGCTTCGAACCGTTGCGGATCGCCCTCGATGGACTTCACCACGCCAGCTTTCACACCGGCAATGCGCACATCGGAACCACGCGATATGCCCGACACATTGTTGAAACGCGCCAGCACATTGTACTGGTCACCCTTGACTTCGGCATCGCCGCCGACTGCCAGCGCGAACCAGAGGAAGACGCCAGCGACCGCAACAACCAGCCCGCCAACGAGGGTTTCGAACACAGACTCACGCATCGGGGGTCCACGCTTCGTAATCGCTGTCAGACTTCTGGCGCGTACCGCCGCCGGACATGCTGCCCTTGGGCTTGGTCGCGTACGGTGTTCCGGTCATGTTGGGCGTGTGGTCGGTTTCCCAGTCGCGCCGCTCCAGCGGCATGTGCGTTGGCGGCTCGTTCACCGTGTGGTGCAGCCAGCCATGCCAGTCGGCAGGCACTTTCGACGGTTCGGCCAGGCCCTTGTACATCACGTACCGGCGATGACGGCCCTCAATCGACGCCTTGCGGTCCTCGAAATAGCGGTTGCCGTATTCATCGGTGCCGACATGGCCACTGCGCCGCTTGATATCGAAAGAGGCGCCCACGGTAATACCGCTCCACCAGGTGAAAATCTGATTCAGCATTGTCTGCCCGTCCTGACGTGACTTGATGGCCGCAATATGGCGTTCCTCGGGCTGTTAATCCAGACCGTGCAGGCAGGCAATGCGCGACATTGCCCGGATGCAGGCTTTCGCCCCCAATGACTGGCAGATCAGGCTGACTCGGCCGCCAATCTCGCCTAGCATCCCCCTTCCACACGCCCCGGCAAAGGACAGTATCGCATGATCGTGAACGGCAGATGCGCGGCGCTCGTACTCCTCTTCGCCACCAGTGCAGGCGCATACGCCCAGTCTCAGGCCCGGCTCGAATCACCCCCGCCCGCGCAGCACTACCAGGTCACGCCCTGGATCGACCTCGGCGAGATCGGCACGCAGACGGTCCGGGCGGATGGCGCCAGTGTGCAGAATGGCCGCCCCGGCCCGGTCTCCCTCAACAATGGATCAGGGCAATTCACGCTGGCGGGCGGGCCGGAAGGCGACCCGATCAATGCCGCCCTCACCGACGTGGACGGTGACAGCGTCCCGGACCTCGCCATCGCCCGGCGTTCAGGCGTCAGCCTGCTCATGCGCGGCAACGCAATGGGGGGATTTCACCTCGCCACGCCCCTACCCGGCACCGAATCGGGCGCTGTCAGCATCGCCGCCGCTGATATCGACGCCGATGGCGACACGGACTTCGCCCTCGCCGGCATGGACGGTCAGGAATGCCTCGTCCTCCTGAACAATGGCTGGGGGGAATTCACCCCGCACCCGGTCACGGGCAGCGCCGGAACCTATGTCCAGATCGGCCTTGATGACTTCACCGGCGACGGACAGGTCGACATCGCGCTGTATGCCGCCAGCGGTGACAGCCCCCTATTCTCCGGCAATGGCGCTGGCCAGTTCAGGCGCACAGGCTCGCTCGCTGCACTCGCCGAAATCGCCGACATCACCGGTACGGCCGACCCCACCGCAGGCCCGGACTTCGAGGGTGACACCCCCTGGGACATCCCCGTTCGCATCCTGATCGAGCCTGTCTCCGGCGACGGCCCGGAATACGCGGTCGGGCTGGCGCTCAATGATGCCAACGGCGACGGCATGGCCGACCTGATCGTCGGAAAATCCGGCAATGAGTGAGGGCAAACCCGCCCCGCGCCCACAATAAACCGCGCAAGGCGGTTGAAGCCGCCGCGTTCACCCGTCACGCTCTGCGTGAGTGATTCGCGAAGGAGCCGCTTATGCCTGACCAGAGCCGGGACGAAATCCTGATCGCCGCCGAATCCGACGGCCTCCTCTCCCCTGAAATCCCGTTCGGCAACCTCTGCCGCGCCGCCGGGCACATTCTGGGCGGCATGACGCCGCTCGCGCTGGACCATCTCGCCGCTTCAGCCTCCGCCGCCAGCCTGCAAAGCGTGTCGCAACTCGCCCTCGCCGAGATGCTCGAACGCCTCGGCCCGGCCCCGCGCAATGCAGACCTTGCCGAAGCACTCGCCGCAGGCCTGCCGCAGGACCTGCTGGAAGAGGCGCTCCGCCTGCCCGGCGGCATCCTGCGCACGGCGGACGCCCT
>NZ_LADU01000095.1 GCF_000961795.1 Hyphomonas sp. BRH_c22 | reverse complement strand
GGCGGGGTCGGGCGTGGCGATGAGGCATGTGCCGCCGGTGCGTGTGGATCCGGGCCGGATTGCGCGGGTGGATGTCGGGCTGCGGCCCTACCGGCCGGCGGGATTCCGGGTCGAGCGGGAGATGCTGGGCGAGACAGCCGTGATCCATAATTATGGCCATGGCGGCGGCGGGATCACGCTGTCATGGGGCACGGCGCACCTGGCCGTGGAGGAGGGCTGGGACGCAGACGTGAAGGACTATGCCGTGATGGGGGCGGGGATTGTCGGCCTGTCGACGGCGATGCTGCTGCTGGAGCGCGGGGCGAATGTGACGATCTATGCCAAGGCCCTGTCGCCGGAGACGACTTCGAATGTTGCAGGCGGGCAGTGGTGGCCTGCCTCTGTCTATCAGGAGAGCCTGGTGGACGCGGCCTATATGGCGCGGCACGTGGCAGCGGCGCGGTTTGCCTTCCGGCGCTTCCAGCTGCTGGCAGGGCCGGAATATGGCGTCAGCTGGGAGGTCAATTACGTGTTGTCGCATGAGCCGAAGCCGAACACGCCAGCGCCGGTGGGCCATCCGCTGCACGAATTCGTGGTGAATGCGCGCGACTATGCGCCGGGCGAGCTGAGCTTTGCCTCGCTCCATGCGCGCAGCTTTGACACGATGATGGTGGACACGCCGTTTTACCTGCGCGTGCTGGAGCGCGACATACGCCTGCGCGGGGGGAAGATCATTGTGAAGGCGTTTGACGATGTGGCGCAGGTGGCGGCGCTGCCGGAGCGGGTGGTGTTCAACTGCACCGGCCTTGGCGCAGGGGCGCTGTTCGGGGACACGGGCATCATGCCGGCGCGGGGGCAGCTGGTGATCCTGCAGCCGCAGGCGGAGGTGGATTACAATATCATCACCGGCGGCCATGCATACATGTTCGGGCGGCGGGACGGCGTGGTGCTGGGCGGCACGTTCCAGAAGGGCAACTGGTCGCTGGAGCCGAGCGCAGAGGATACGGCGATGATCCTGCGGGAGAACCGCGCGCTGTTCACGGAGCTGGCGGGCGCCTAATTCCCTGTGCGGAAGGACTTGCGGCCGAAATAGGTATTCTTCGGCGTGTCATCGTCCGTGGGCGGCGTATCGTCTGAAGGGGGTATCTCTGCGGGCGCCGCAGCTTCGCTGGCAATGGCCTCGCCCGACATGACCTTGCGGATGTGGGCGGCGGCGGCGCCAGCTGTGGAGACTTCGTAATCGTCGACGGTCTTGTCGAGGCGGCGGGCGAGCAGGCGGGCATGATAGGCGGAGAGGGATTTCAGCTCGCTTTCGAAAATGTCCTGGCCGACGGCATCGCGCAGGAAGACCATGTCGTCCTTTGTCTGGCCTGCGGAGATCATGAGCTTGCGCACGAGCAGGCCGGCGGCGGCGGCGAAATCCTTGTCGGCGAGCTTGCCGAAACGGTCGCGATTGCCGAGCAGGGCCGCCAGCGCATTGGCGCCTCCGGTGGCTGTCAGTGCGCTCATTTCAGCCGCTCCATCACTTCTTTCAGGAGCTTGTCGATGATGCCGAGCGCCTCGCCGGGCCATTTGGCGCTGAGGGTCGGATCGGGGCCGAGCTCGATCGGGTTGGTGGCAAACCCGGTCTTGAGCGGGATGACGGTGTTGAACATTTCGAATTCGGCTTCCTTGGCGTTTGCGGCATCGCGCATGGCCTGGAGGACAACCTGCTGGTGGGGAGAGTTGTCGTACCGGGTGGCAAGCACAACGGGCAGGCTCTCGATATCACGGTCGCGCAGGTTTTTCATGATGTCGCCGGTGAAAAGGTCGAGGCCGAGCGTGGACATGAAATCCGGTATGGTGGGAACGATGATGAGATGGCTGGCGGCGAGCACGCTTTCGGTCATCACCGAAATGCCGGGCGGGCAGTCGCAGATGATGACGTCATAATCGGCTTTCAGGAGGTTGAAATCGTCGCGCAGGCGGCGGCCAACCTGGCCCTGCAGGGCCTCCATCGAGTATTTCTTGGCGGTGAGTTCGTATATCAGCTCGCGCTCTGTCTTGCGCAGGCGCGGGGAGGAGGGGATGAGGTCAAGCGGCAGGGGCTTGCCGTCATGAGTGACGTCGCTGGCATTGGTGACGACGAATTCGGACAGGCGTTTCTGTTCGCCCGCGAAGAAATTCTCCAGCAGCCAGTCGGAAATCGTGGCGTAGTCATTGATCGCCTGGAACAGGTGTTCGTCACCCTCATGGCCGTAGACGAGGAGCGAGGCATTGGCCTGGGTGTCCAGATCGACAACCAGCGTGCGGCGGCCGGAGGCCGCAAAGGCTTCTGCGAGGCTGACGCAGGTGGTTGTCTTGCCGACACCGCCCTTCGAGTTCGCGATCGAGATCACGTGTGCCGACATGCGGGGGGCCCTCCTAGCCAGTTCCTCAAGCGCGGCACAAAGCAGATTTGGCCGGGCATGGCTATTGCCTGAAAGTGGAATAATCAGGAAGCGGCCCGGCATTTCCCTCAAGTTTTCCGTGTAATGCCCAGTGTTTCCTTGGAAAAGATCTCTTTCGTCCGACCGCTATGCTGGCGGGCGTAAATTCGCCGCATCGAAACAGGTTCGACAGGAAACGAGGCGCGGCATGGATTTGGCGGGCGTGTGGATATGGATATGGGCCGGGCGTGCTGGCGGCGCGGGTGGCGGAGACCGGATCGGATGGTCGCACAGGTCAGTGGGTTTCAATCGGGACCGGAACATCCTAACTCTTTGCGCAGCTGAATCTATCTGTACCGGAAGGAAGACCCGCCCTTGGCCCTTGATCCCTATAGCGTGCTTGGCGTCCCGCGCACCGCGAGCGAGGCTGAGGTAAAAAAAGCCTATCGTAACAAGGCAAAAGCCCTGCACCCTGACTTGCATCCCGACGATGCCAAGAAGATGGAGGAATTCAAGCGCGTGTCCCAGGCCTGGGACATTCTGGGCGACAAGGACAAGAAGGCGAAATTCGACCGCGGCGAGATTGATGGCGACGGCAACCCGGCCGGGTTTCCGGGCGGGGCACCCGGCGGCGGGCCGGGTGGCGGCACGTACCGGTGGGAAACGCGGGGCGGCAGCCCGTTCGATGGCGCGCAGGGCGACCCGTTCGAGGAGATTCTTGGCGGCATGTTCGGCGGCGGACGGCGGCGCAATCCCGGGCCGCAGAAGGGCCGTGACATAAGATACCGCGTGGAGATCTCGTTCGAGGATTCGGTGACAGGTGCACGCCGGCGCATGACCATGGCGGACGGCACGGCACTCGACGTGAACATACCGGCGGGCATCGAATCGGGCCAGTCACTGCGCCTGAAAAGTCAGGGGCAGCCTTCGCCGAATGGCGGAGCGCCGGGCGATGCGCTGCTTGAAGTGGAAATCCGCCCGAGCAGGATCTGGGAACGCGACGGCAAGGACCTGCGCATGACCGTGCCGATCAGCCTGCAGACGGCCCTGCTGGGCGGGAGCGTTGAGGTGAAGACACCGTCCGGGCCGGTGACATTGAAAGTGCCGCCAGGATCCAATTCGGACGCGCAACTGCGTCTGCGCGGAAAAGGCGTTCAGGGAAGTCCGCCGGGGAACCTCTACGCGCGGCTGAAGATCGTGCTGGATGATCCGGCTGATTCAGGCCTCAGGAAGTGGGCTGAAGGCAGGTCAAAATAATGACCGGTGTCAGGCGGCATTGAGAGAATTGCCGAAGCGGGCGTTGACCGCAGTGCCGCCCTGGCGGCCCATCGGTTCGGGTCGGGCGATGAGATAGCCCTGCAATTCCTCGCAGCCGAGCACGCGCAGGGCCAGCGCCTGGGATTCGGTTTCGACGCCTTCTGCCACGACCGGAATCTTGAGCGCATGCGCGAGATGGATGATGGCTTCAACGATCGCACGTGACTTGTGATTGACGTTCATCGAGGTGACGAAGGAGCGATCAATCTTTATACGGTCGAACGGGAAAGACTGGATATAGCTCATCGAGGAATAGCCGGTGCCGAAATCATCAAGGGCAATCTGGACGCCCATCGCCTTGAGCTCGTTCAGGATGGCGACCGCGACCGACTGGCTCTGGATCAGGGCTGTCTCGGTGACCTCGAGTTCAAGGCGCGACGGTGCGATGCCGCTGCCGGTCAGTGCCTGGCGGACATGATCGACCAGGTCCGGATCCAGGAATTGCCGGGCCGAAAGATTGACCGAGACGGAGATAGCCTCGTCCCAGTTGCGGGCTTCTTCGCAAGCCGCCCGGATTGTCCAGCTGCCGATCTCGTTGATCAACAGGCTTTGCTCCGCAATCGGAATGAAATGATCGGGATAGATAAGGCCGCGATTCGGGTGGTTCCAGCGGATCAGGGCTTCGCGTCCAAGGACAGTTCGCGTGTCGCTGCAGACCTTGGGCTGGTAGTGAAGTTCGAACTGTCCGAGGAGCAGGGCCTGATGGAGTTCGTGCTCAACGCCCCGTTTTTGCTCAAGTTCGCGATGCAGCTGGGTATCGTAGAACCGGACCTGGCCACGGCCGGATTCCTTGGCGGCATATAGCGCCCTGTCGGCTGAGGTGAGGATCCGCGTGGAGCCGCCGTTTGCAGGAACGCCGACCGAGACGCCGATGCTGGCGCCGACGGCGAGTGTGCGCTGTCCAATCTTTAGCGGGGCCGAGATGGCGCAGAGGATGGACTCCGCCGTGGCCTTGATGTCCGCCCTGCTGCTGCGCCCCATCAGGATCACGGCGTACTCGTCACCACTGAGCCGGGCGACCAGGTCTGCCGGAAGAATGCTGGACTTGATCCGTGTGGCGACTGTCTTGAGCAGGAGGTCGCCAGCCCTGTGGCCGAACTGGTCATTCACGTCCTTGAATTCATCCATGTTGATGATCAGCACGGCGAGATCGTGGACACCGCCCGGGCCTTTGTGAATGGCCGAGGCGAGTGCCAGGTTGAACGTCACGCGATTGGCGAGCCCGGTGAGCGGATCCTGATAGGCGAGGGTGCGCACGCGGGCTTCATTACGCAGACGCTGTGTCAGGTCGCGCACGGCAAAGACGTTGAAGGCGCTGGCCTTGTCGCTGATGGCACGGCTGTTGATCTCGACAATGACCTTGCGCCCGTCGGGCAGGTAAAGCGGGCGTTCGCCGAAATCATGATTGTCGCGCATCGAGATGTGACCGAGGTCGTCGAGCTGCATGATCTTCAGGATGTCCGACCCGCGCAGGTCTTCGCGCGATGTGCCGAGAATGGATTCGGCCGCCTTGTTGGCGTCGACAATGCATCCCTGCGGGGACACGATGAACAGCGCCTCAAGCGCGGAGTCAGCCAGCAATGCAAGTTTGCGGTTTTCGCTGACGCGCACGTCCTGAACTGCCGTATCCAGCACGGCCGCCAGCGCTGATACGATGAGGAGGGCGCCGAATCCGATCGCGATGACGATACTGACACCGGCCGTACCGAGTGCCCAGACCGGCTGGCTGAGCCCATTGACCGGGATCATTGTCGTGCCGGAGGCGCTGACGAAGTGAATTGAGATCACGGCGGTCATGCTGGCGGCCCATGCGAGCATGTTGCGTGCGTGCCGATCGGTTTTCGAGACGAGAAGGTAGGTGATGCAGAAGCTGGCAAAGCCCAACACGATGGCAACGGCGACGGTTGCCGGGTCGTATTCGATCACGGCTGAAGACTGCAGCGCGCTGACACCGAAGAAATGCATGCAGGTGACAGCGCAGGTCGCGATGACCGCGCTGGCAAGTCGGCTATTGGTGCTTTTGTCTGCGGAAAGAAGGTGCGCCACCGCCACGAACCCGGCCACGGAGATTATGGGGGTCAGAAGCGTGATCCAGCCGTCGAAGACAACCGCGAATCCCGGACGATAGCCAAGCAGCGCGATGAAATGGGTGGCCCAGATGCCGAGCCCCATGACAAAGCCGGAAGCGGTCACCCAGATGCGCCGGCTCCGGACCGAACCGGCGACCTGTCCGCGGTGGAACACGATCAGCGCGCACAGGGTGCCGAAACCCAGTACGAACATGGCCATCAGTATGTGCGCGAAATCATGCTCGTTCGCGATGCAGTTGAAAACCTTGTACATGGGGCGGCGACAGTCCGGTTCTGTATGGGTATATACAGTTGGCGATCAGATGGTTACCAAATCGAAAACCGCGCTGCTTTCCTTCGTGCAGCCTATGATTGCCATGGGTGAATCTGAACGCAGGGCAGGCAGACGCTGACTTCCCCGGCAGGGCTTTTGGTTTGCAGGCCTGGGCCATTAAGCTGGTTTTTGCCCTTTTCAGCACTGGCGTTGCCGACGGCAGACGGAGCTGCCACCCCCCTGGAGGGTGATGCCGCAAGGGAGGACTGGCATTACGCTGCAAGCTGGCAGAGTGATTCGGGAGGGAAAGATGGGAAGATATCTGTTCTTGCTACCGCTGGCAGCGCTGGCGGCGTGCAGCACAGGCGAAGCCGTGGCGGGGACCGACCCTTGCGCGCAGATCGCAAGCCTCATGGAGGCCCGCGCCGAGGATGAGCCGTTCAGCAGCCTGCGAGGCGATCCGCGCATGCTGGGGGGCGAACCGCTGCCCGATGCCTGGGAGTCGAAGGAGACCCTGCTGGACAGCGCCTGCAGGCTGAGCGCCATGCGCGGCTTCTTCGGCGGGAATACGGATATCCATACCTATTCCTGCACCCTGTTCGAAGCGGGCACGATGAACCCGGAAGCGGACGGCGAGCTGGCCAGGTCGGCCTATGAGGCGGCCGTCAGTACGGCTGAAGCGTGCCTGGGGGACGCCTGGACCACGGATACGGTGACAGAAAGCGCGCAATACGACGTCTATGGGAAAACGACCTTCAAGCCGGTTGTGCCGGAAGAGCAGGCAGGTGGTTTCAGAGCAGACCCCATCTATGTGGAAATGCTCTTTTCCCGCTTCACGGAAGGGCGGGGCGGCAAATCGGGCTGGGAAGTGACACTTCAGGCGCATCTGTGGACGGCGGCCCCTTGGCAAGAGATTTTTTGGCGGTCATTTGCAGTTTGGCCGATAGCGGGCATCTGTTCGGCCTATTTGGGCGGCTTTCAGATGCCGCTGGCCATCATGCGTTCCGCAAGATGAGGTCCCTTACAAAAGCCCGCACTTGAAGGTGCTTGCGCCCAGGTGGGTTGTCCTCACTTGTTGAACCTACGGGTCTGCATGACCTCCTTTTGCTCTCACCAATCTCGTTTTGCGCCTTAGCGGCTCGGCGACCTTATGCCGGCATCAACTTTGCCGGATTGAACTTCTCCCCTTTCACCATCAGGGCCCAGATCATTCGGCCCATCTTGTTGGCCATCGCGATTGCGACAACCATCATGGGCTTACGCTCCAGCAACCGGCTGAGCCAAGGGTGGCGCGTAAATCCGAGTTGCTTTGCTCGGATGATCATCGACATTGCACCTGCAACCAACAAGCGCCTTAGCTCCGAATTGCCCTTCTTGGTGATGCTCCCGAGCCGCTCTCGTCCACCGCTTGAGTGTTGCCTGGGCACGAGCCCGACCCATGCAGAGAAGGCTCGACCGGACTTGAAC
>NZ_LADU01000096.1 GCF_000961795.1 Hyphomonas sp. BRH_c22 | reverse complement strand
ATCGAGGACGTGATCTTCGGTTGCGTCACACAGGCGGGCGAACAGGCCGGCCAGTTCGGCCGCATGGCCGTGCTCGCCTCGGGCCTGCCCGACAGCGTTCCCGCCGTCACCATCGACCGCCAGTGCGGCTCGTCCCAGCAGGCGATCCAGTTCGCCGCGCAGGCCGTCATGTCCGGCACGCAGGATATCATCATCGCGGCAGGCGCCGAATCCATGTCGCGCGCGCCGATGGGCTCGAACTATCTGCCCGGCTCCGGCATCTCGCCCATCTCCGACACGATCAAGCAGAAATACGGCATCAAGGGCTTCAGCCAGTTCGCCGGCGCCGAAATGGTGGCGAAGAAGCATGGCTTCACCCGCGACCAGACCGATGCCTTCGGCGTCGAAAGCCAGCGCCGCGCCGCCGCCGCCACAGCGGCCGGTGCCTTCAAGGACGAGATCGTGCCCGTCGAGATCGTCACGCCCGAAGGCGAAATCGAGATGCACGTCACCGATGAAGGCATCCGCCCCGGCACCACGCTGGAGGCCCTCGCCAGCCTCAAGACCATGGCCGAAGGCGGCATCCTCACCGCCGGCACATCCAGCCAGATCTGCGATGGCGCCTCCGCCGTCCTCATCGCCTCTGCCGAGGCCGTGAAGCGCTACGGCCTCACCCCGCTTGCCCGCATCCATAACCTCACCGTCACCGCCGGTGATCCGGTCATCATGCTGGAAGAGCCGCTCTTCGCCACCGACCGCGCCCTCAAGCGCGCCGGCATGAAGATGGCCGACATTGATCTCTATGAGGTCAACGAGGCCTTCGCCTCCATCCCGATGGCCTGGCTGAAGCATACCGGCGCCGACCCGGAGAAGCTCAACGTCAATGGCGGCGCCATCGCCCTCGGCCACCCGCTCGGCGCCACCGGCACCAAGCTGATGACCACGCTGATCCATGGCCTCAAGGCCCGGGGCAAGCGCTGGGGCCTGCAAACCATGTGCGAAGGCGGCGGCATCGCCAACGTGACCATCATCGAAATGGCGTAGGTCGAAAGGCCCTCACCTCCCATCGCTTTGCGATGGGCCCCGCCTCTCCCAGAGGGAGAGGGGTCAAGTCATTCAGCACGGTCAACCCCTCTCCCTCTCGGGGAGAGGGAGGCGCGCCGACACTTCATCCTCCCCCGCCTGCGGGGGCACCTCCGGGAAAATCGATCGAGGATCGATTTTCCCGGAGGTGGATGGCCGTAAAATGGCCAGGCGGAAGGGGCCACTTATCCAACCCCAAAACACGCCGGCGTATAATACGCCCCGATGCCGCCCTTCTCCCTCTTCCGCCCCATGCAGGGCCTGCCCTGGTACCTGCTGCCGATCTGGCCGCTGATCTACATCCGCATCCAGCGCTTGCGCGCATGGTTCAAGGCCAATGGCGGCCCCGGCTCGCAGATGCTCTGGGCCGTCACCTGCCATGGCCGGGTGGATATCGTGTATCTATCCGACGACATCTCCGGGCATCGTCCTTGCTCTTTTCGGGCACCCGTATCGGATCGGCTGGCAGAAGCAGTGATGGAACCCTCACCCCCGCGTCCCCGGCGAACGCCGGGGCCTCAGCCCATTGCGGGCGGACGAACCGCAAGAGGTCCCGGCTTGCGCCGGGAACACGGACCCATGGGCCCAATCCCCGACACCTGACCCGGAATCCAATCCCGAAAACCAGAAACCCACCCCCAAGCGCCCTCACAGGCGCCGCATGCATTTGCCCTCAATCTGGATTCCCCCGGTCATCTGTGCCACCTAGACCGCTGACAGCGCCGCAAGGGCGCGCGATCTTCGGGAGGCAATACAATGATCAACCGGCTTACACGCATGGCGCTGGGGGCCACGCTCTGGCTCGGCGCCTGTGCCCACGAAACCGAGGTCGCGCCTGCAACCATGATCGAGGCCGAAGCGCCTGACGCGCCGGAGCCGGTCACCGAGGCCTACACAGTCCGCCTCTTCGGCGCCGATATCGGCGAGATGACCGCCGTAACCACCGGCCCCGGCATCAAGATCGACTATGAATACCGCAACAATGGCCGCGGCCCCACCATGGCCGAAACCCTCCTCCTCGGCGAAGATGGCCTTCCCGTCAGCTGGACCATCGATGGCAACACCACGTTCGGCAACAAGGTCTCCGAGACCTTCAGCCTCGCCGACGGCACCGCCAGCTGGGTCGATACGACCGGCCCCGGCACCGCTGAGGCCGACGCGGCGAAAATCTACATCGCCCAGAATGCCTCGCCCTATGCGCTCTCGGTCTACGCCCGCGCACTGCTCGCCGATGCCGACCACACGCTGGCGGCCTGGCCGGCGGGCGCCCTGCGTCTTGAAGCGCTCGAAACCGTCACCGTCGAAGGCGGCCCTGCGCCCATCGCCACCACGGCCTATGCCCTGACCGGCGAAAGCCTCGACCCGACCTATTTCCTGATGGACGGGAACGAGGCCTTCTTCGCCATTATCAGCCCGCGCTTTCTCGTTATCCGCAAGGGTTACGAAGCCGCCGAGGCCCAGCTCACCACGCTTGCCACGCGCCTTGCCTCCGAGCGTTACGAGACCATCCAGGCCAATACCGCCCACAATTTCGGCACGCCGCTCCGCATCGCCGACGTGCGGATTTTTGATCCCGCCAGGAAGGCGCTGACCGGCCCGGTCTCCGTCCTCGTCGAAGGCAAAACGATCAAGGCCATTGAAGCGGCCAATGCCAGCCATCCGAATGAGACCGTCATTGACGGCAAGGGCGGAACCCTGATCCCCGGCCTCGCTGACATGCATGGCCATGTCGGCCAGGACGACGCGCTGCTCAATATCGCTGCTGGCGTGACGCTGATCCGCGACATGGGCAATGACAATGCCAAGCTGGCCGAACTGATCGGCAAGATCGAGGATGGAACGCTTGCCGGGCCCCATATCGTCAAGAATGGTTTCATCGAGGGCAAGAGCCCGTTCAACTCCAATAACGGCATCCTCGTCTCCACTGAGGAAGAAGCCGTCGCCGCCGTCGACTGGTATGCCGACCAGGGCGGCTTTTCCCAGGTCAAGATCTACAACTCGATGAACCCGGCCTGGGTGCCCGCCGTCGTTGCCCAGGCGAAGAAGCGCGGTCTCGGCGTCACCGGCCATGTCCCGGCCTTCACCAATGCCGATAGCATGATCGAAGCCGGCTATGACGAGATGACCCATATCAATCAGGTCATGCTCGGCTGGGTGCTTGAACAGGGCGAGGACACCCGCACGCTCCTGCGCCTCACTGCCCTCCAGCGCCTGCCCAAGGTCGACCTCGACAGCGCGCCGGTCCAGCACACGCTTGATCTCATGGTCGAAAACAATGTCTCCATCGACCCGACCTATGCCATCCATGAGGCGCTGCTCCTCTCGCGCAACGGCGAAGTGCAGGCCGGAATGGCCGACTATGTCGATCACATGCCGGTCGGCGTTCAGCGCGATGCCCGTGCGGCCTGGTCGAACATCGAAACACCGGAAGACGATACCGCCTATGCCGGCGCCTTCGACCAGATCACCGCCACGCTGAAGAGGATGAAGGATCGCGGCATCCTGATCCTGATGGGCACGGACATGGGCGGCGCGTTCACCCTGCACCGCGAGCTGGAACTCTACCAGAATATCGGCTTCACCCCGGCCGAGATCCTTGCCCGTGCCACGCAGGAGGCGGCCGACTATGTAAAGCTCGGTGACGAGATCGGCTCGATCACGCCCGGCAAGAAGGCGGACTTCTTCCTTGTGCCCGGCAATCCGGTCGAGGACCTGAAGGCGATCAAGACAATCGAACTCGTGGCCAAGGACGGCGTCGTCTATTTCCCGAGCGAGATCTATCCCTATTTCGGTATCAAGCCCTTCACCGATGTTCCGCAAATCATTGCGCCGGCGCTGGCTGAATAGGGTAACGACATCGGCCCTGTAATGGGTGTTGCTAATTGGCCACTGCAAAAACTGTTGCAGGACTTATTAAAATCCTGGAGGCCGCGACGCCCCTGAAAGGGGTGGTTTTGCGGCCCTTTCGGTTAACCCAAAGGCTTGAATAGTCTCGCAAAATTAACGCCAGCGCTCGGAATGACGGGAGGTGTATTAACCAACATTACCGATTTGCAACAAGCTGCGCGCCTTAGGGGCTTATTTACGGGTCCGGCGCATTCTCGGCGAAGGTTAATACCAAGCCTTCCGTTGTTAAGAGGTAATATCATGCTGAAGAAAACTGTGCGCTGGGGCGCAGACGTCGGATGCCAGTCGAAGATCAAGCCGCTGGAGACGACTGCGGAACTGTCGGATTTCGGCCTGAAGGGAAAGCTGGCCCAGGGTGAGCTCGGCTTCAATCGTACGCTGACCAAGCGCGATGCCAAGAAGGACGCCACCGATGCGATCCCCGCGTCCGATGCCATCACGCAGGACCAGTGGAGCGAACGCGAACAGCAGATCGCCGAGCGCGCCGAAACCGTGCGCCGTGGCCTGACCACCTGGCTGAGCACGACGGCTGCGAATGTCCGCAACTTCATTCATGATTGCACGCCGATCGACATCTATCCCGACCAGCTGCGCGAAGCGATCAAGTCGGAAGAGAATGAATACCGCCATCACGAAATGGATGACGTCACCGACGCCCGCGAAAGCCACTCTGCCGCCATCATCGAGCTGCAGACCTTTCGTGCCCGGCACGGCGACCGCATTGGCGACCGCACGCCTGACATCAAGAAGAATGTCGAGCAGACGGTGGCCATCCTGATCTTCATCATGGTGCTCGAAGGCGGCTTCAACGCGCTCCTGTTCAAGGATGCCCAGTCCTCCGGTCTGATGGGCGGCCTGATGATCGCCTTCGCGGTGAGTGCCGTAAACGTCTGCTTTGGCGTGATCACGGGCTTTTTCGGCCTGCGCTATGCGCTCAATCACCCGCATATTGCCCTCAGGATTCTGGGCGGCGTCGTCACCGCCTTCGGCCTCGTCGGCGGCGTCCTGCTGAACTTCTTCGTCGCGCACTTCCGCGACGCCGTGGAGACGGGACTCATCGCGGCCACGCAGGCCGGCACGATGGCGGAATTCTCGATGTTCGACATTGCGCCCGGCACTGTTCTGGCCAGCATGTTCCCGAACATCTTCGGCCTCGAAAGCTTCATTGCCCTCGGCCTCCTGTTCATGGGGCTCACCGTGTTCGGCCTCGCTGTCTACGAAGGCTATGACCGGATTTCCGACCGTTATCCCGGCTATGGCCGCGTCTGGCGCAAGGAGCGCAAGGCCTATGAGCGCCGCCAGCAGGTGCGCAATGGCGTCCGCGATGACCTGTCAGACTATTTCACCCAGTGCCGTCTCTGGTTCGAGACCCAGCTCTCGCGCCATGCCGCCGCCAAGCGTGAAATCGAAAAGGCCATGAACGAGCTCGAATCGCGCCGCGATGTTGCGGTCGCGATTGCGGCGAAGGCGGCCGATCAGGAGCGCTCGCTGAAAGTCGCCTATCGCCAGGCTCACCGCCGCCAGCGCAACCTGCTGCGCGACAAGCTCGGCGAGCAGGCGGCCTGCCCGGCCTATTTCGACGAGATCGTCACACCCCAACTGCCACCGTTCGACTATTCGAAAGAACGCGATCAGGCGAACGCCGCCATCAAGGCAATCGACCAGAACCTCAAGGCGCTTAACATGACCCGTGAGTGGCTGGAGACCCATATTCAGCAGGTCCAGAAGGGCCTCTCGAGCATCGACAAGAAAGTGGGCGAAGAAATCGAGAAGGTCCGTGACGGCAAGAGCGCCGGCAAGGCCTTCGTATCCGTGGACGAGGCCCGCCGCGCCTGAGGCGCAGCGTCTGGAGGTAAAGCAAGATGGCAAGAAGACGAGAAAAGGGGCCCTGGTTCTGGCGCGGCATGATCGGCCTGATGCTGTCAGGCGTGTTCGGCCTGTTCGCGCTGGTCGCGTTCAACATTCCGCCAACCGTCATGGCAGACACGTCCTGCCGGATGGACCGCAAGGATCCGGCGCATACGATTATCCTGCTCGACCAGTCCGATCCGTTCAATCCGAACGACCTGGATTGGGTCCATGAATTCGTAGACAATGAAGCGCGGGCGCTGCCGAAATACGGCCGTCTCACGGTGATGACGCCGAACGCTGCAAGTCCGTATGACCCCAAGGTCATTTTCGTGAAATGTTCGCCGGGCAGCATCGCCGATGCCAATCCGATCACGCAAAATCCGCGGATGATCGAGCAGGCATGGCAGTCGACATTCTACAAGCCGCTGATCGCCGAGATCGAAACCGCGCTTGAAGACACGCGCCAGCCAAGCTCCCCGCTGTTTGAGGCACTCTTCACGATCGCTGACCGGGCCGATTTCCAGTCGACCAACGAGAACCGCCGCGTCGTGGTCGTGTCAGACCTGATGCAGCATTCCGATGCCTTCTCGATGTACAAGGTCGGCGCCGATTATGACGCCTATCTCGGCTCGAAACTCGCGCAGACCAAGCCGCATATGGAAAAGGTTCAGGTCGTCGCCCGCATTGTTCCGCGCCAGATCTACGACCTGCCGCTGGCCGACGTGAAGGCCTTCTGGCGCGCCTATTTCACCGAGGCTGGCGCGGACTATGGCTCCGTGAACTAGGCGTTCCATTCATCATCTTGCAGGCAGGCCGCCCTCACAAGGCGGCCTGTTTTCATGGGTGGCGTGACGAAATCGGCATTTCCCGCCAGCCTGCTTTGGTGTAACCGCCGGGAATGACCGACATTCGCCCCCTGCCGCATATCATGAAGACAAAACCCTACGTGCCCGGCGGCAAGCTTGCCGGTGCCAAAGGGCCTGTCGTGATGCTGGCTTCGAACGAAAACCCGTTCGGGCCCAATCCCCTCGCCATCGACGCCATGTGCGAGGCAGCGGCCAGCGTGCATGTCTATCCCGATCCAACCTATGGCGCTCTGCGCGAAGCCATCGCCAGAGCGATGGGCATTGAAGATGCGAACCGCATCGTCGTTTCGTCCGGATCGGACGAGATCATCCATCTGCTGACCCAATGCTATGCCGGGCCCGGCGACGAAATCCTGCAAACCGAACACGCGTTCTCGATGTACGCCGTCTCGGCCACCGCTCACGGCGCAGCCTGCATCTCGGTGCCGGAGACAGGCCTCACGGCGGGTGCCAATGCCATACTTGCCGGGGTATCGGAGCGGACACGGATCCTGTTCCTCGCCAACCCGAACAACCCGACCGGCACGATGATGTCGGTCGATGCGCTGACTGCCTTGCAGGATGCGCTCCCGCCGCATGTCCTGTTCGTGATCGACGGCGCTTATGCCGAGTATGTCGGCCCTGACTACGAGGCGGCCATCCGCGACCTGGTCGACCGGCGGGCGAACACGGTGATGATGCGGACCTTCTCGAAGATCCACGGGCTGGCAGCGGCACGTCTCGGCTGGGCCTACCTGCCGCAGGAAATTGCCGAGACCTTCCAGCGCATTCGCGGCCCCTTCAACGTCAACAGCCTTGCCGTTGCCGCCGGCATTGCCAGCATCAGCGACCCGGCCTTCATCGACATGAGCCGGGCGCACAACACGCTCTGGCGGGCGAAAATGACAGACGCTCTCAACGCGATGGGCCTCGCCACGCCGGGCTCTGAGGCGAATTTCGTGCTGCCCGATTTCGGTTCGGCCGAGCGGGCGGCTGCAGCGAATGACTTCCTCAAGGCGCGCGACATCCTTGTGCGCGCGGTTGGCGGCTACGGTCTTCCCACCCGCCTGCGCATCAGCGTTGGCTCGGCAGAGGACAATGAGGCCGTTCTCGCCGCCCTCAGGGACTTCACCGCGTCGCGCTGATATTGTCGATCAGGCGCGTCTTGCCCATCCACGCGGCGCCAAGCAGCCGCGCGGCCGTTCCGGGCGCCAGCGGCGTATCCGGCAGGTCCAGCAGGGTGTCGGGGTCAACGAGGCTCACATAGTCCAGTGTTCGAAAGCCGGCCGCCATGATCAGCGCCCGCGCTTCGTCCAGCGCAACCGACGGCGTCACGCCAATCGCCAGCCGCACGGATGCCCGGTGCAGCGCCGCCTGCAGCGCGCCGGCGGCGATTCGCTCGTCCGGTTTGAGGTAGAGGTTGCGGGAGGACTGGGCGAGGCCATCGGCATCGCGCGTTGTCTCTCCTCCCAGGATTTCGACCGGAAATCCGAGGTCGCGCACCATG
The DNA here is from genome assembly GCF_000961795.1 of Hyphomonas sp. BRH_c22. Classification (GTDB taxonomy): domain Bacteria; phylum Pseudomonadota; class Alphaproteobacteria; order Caulobacterales; family Hyphomonadaceae; genus Hyphomonas. The sequence continues at coordinate 2 of NZ_LADU01000096.1, read as the reverse complement.
CG
>NZ_LADU01000097.1 GCF_000961795.1 Hyphomonas sp. BRH_c22 | reverse complement strand
GCCTGCTACTGCTGACGCATTAAACACTCAGAATAGTGCGGGAGGAAGACAATGAAAAACTTGAAGGGACGGACGGCCATCGTCACCGGTGGCGCCAGTGGTATCGGCCGGGCCTGCTGCGTGTGTCTAGCACGCGAAGGCGTTGCTGTACTGGTGACCGATATCGACGATGCAGGCTCCGCGGAAACTGTTGCAATCATTAAGAAATCCGGGGGGAAGGCTATATCAGCACATCATGACGTTACCGACGAAACCCGTTGGGACGAGATAATGACATTGTGTGAATCTGAGTTGGGTGTGCCGTCCGTCATGGTGAACAATGCCGGCGTTGCGATCGGCGGCGCGATTATGGATTTCAGTCTCGCAGACTGGCAAAAGCAGATGGCGATCAACATGGACAGCGTCTTCCTCGGCACCCGAGCGGCGATGAGAGCCATGAAGCTCAAAGGCGGTTCGATCATCAATCTGTCGTCAATCGCCGGACTGCGCGGCGCATCCGGTGTCAGCGCCTATTGCGCCAGCAAGGGCGGTGTTCGGCTTTTCTCCAAGGCCGCAGCAGTCGAGTGTGGCCAGCTTGGCCTTCCGATCCGCGTCAACTCGGTCCATCCAGGCATTATTGATACGCCAATCTGGCAAAAATCCATCGCGCGCATGACTGAAACCATGTCCGCCGACCAAGTTGCAGGACTCTCAGGGTCATCGGGCGGAAATTCGCTCAATGCAGACGTCATCGCACAGGCTGCGCCCATGGGACGGCCGGGACGCCCGGAGGAAGTCGCAGATCTTGTTGTCTTCCTCGCGAGCGACGCATCCAGCTACATCAGCGGACAGGAACTCGTCGTCGATGGCGCCATGACAGCGCGGTGACCCAAGCCCAATACATGCAGGATCCGCGACGATGCGATAGATTTCGCCGATTGCCCGGCGCGAATCTTGCAGCGGCAATTGTGGATCCATGAACAAAAACCGAACCATCAGGCGACCGATTTGACTGAAGTGACTGTCGTAATTCCCTGCTATAACAGTTCTGCGACGATCGCGGCCGCTGTAACCAGTGCGCTTGCCCAGACAATTCCTGTCGATGTGATTGTCGTCGATGACGGATCAAGCGACGATACCGTTTCAAAAGCCCGGGAACTTGCCAATGCCAATAACCGGCTGACCCTGCTCGTCCAACCAGGGAATCAAGGTCCGTCTGCCGCTAGAAACCGGGCCATCGCCGCCGCAAAAACGTCGTGGATCGCGATCCTGGATGCCGACGATTACATGCATCCAGACCGTATTCGTCGCCTGCTTGAAGCGGCTAGGCGCTTTAACCTGGATTTTGTGGCTGACGATCTTATCCGGGTCTCTCCAGGACTCGCGCCTGAAACCGGGACCCGGCTGTGGTCAGACAATCCGATCGGAATGCTGAAACTGGACCTAGCGCGCTTTGCGCGCGAGAATATTGCCACCCGTACTGGCATGCGGCGCGAACTGGGATTCATCAAGCCGCTCATTCGCATGGAATTTCTTGCCGAAAAAGCAATCCGTTACAATGAGCAGATGCGCCTCGGCGAGGATTATGACCTCTATGCCCGCGCCTTGCAGGCCGGCGCACATTTCGCCATTATCGACCCCTGCGGATATTATTCGGTCGACTACCCCAACTCTCTTTCAAGAAGCTATGGCGCTAACCAGATCCGTCACCTCGTGAATACCGATCAGATGATCCTTCAGGATGCAAACCTGTCCAAGCAGGCGCGGGCGGCTGTACAGGAGCACAAGTCATTCGTCCTAAAAGACTGGGCGTGGGTTAGCATGATCGAAGCCGTTCGCACGCGGAACCCGCTTGGCATGGCCAGGTCGCTCGCGACACCGCCAATGGTGTCCTGGACGACCGCTATCCGCTGCGTGAGGCACGTGATGGGTAAAACGCCGATCGACGATATCCTTATAAACGCGCCGCAGGCCCAGCTGGTCGAAACCCTGCTTGGTCACGCCCTTCCGGCGGATCGATCACACACCTGATACGATCAATCAGGACGCCACGCCTAGCGCTATCCGCATCGCATCCTGCGACCTGCCCCTGGACAGCAAGACCGCCGCGTAGCCAAACCGTTTTGTCACCTCAGGAGAGAGCAGCGCAAGGCTCGCGACGTAAGACGTTGCGCCGACCAGCAGGAGTGCAAACAGCTTAACAACCTCGCTCCAAGTCCCCGGGATCACCAATCCGGTCAACCAGACCAACGTTCCCATGATGATTGATGCCAACAAGGCGGTGGACCCGGCAGCTGCCTGGCGCCTGATCGAAAATTCAATTGCGGATTTGACCGCCATTGCGCCCATTACCCATGTCAGGAACTGCGCAAGAAACAATGCAAGCATGACCGCCAAGAGCCCGAAATTGATCGCCATCACGACCAGACCCGTGGTTGCTATGAGGGCGACGATCGATATGCGCATGATGACGGCTGGCCGTCCCATGCCTATAAGGACGCCTGAATTGAATGCCGTCGTCGGCGCGCGAAGCCCCATCAAGAGAGCGACCTGGATAATCGGCACCCCGGCAATCCATTGAGGCCCGAACATGAGCGGAACCGCCACTGGTGCGATCACAGCCGCCCCGATGAAGGCCGGGTAAGCAATCAACGCTGTCAGCCGGATCGCACCCTCAAATGCCTTCCGCATCAACGCCATATCATTATGTGCTTGGGCTGCGACCGGTAGAGTTACCGCGGCCATCGGTGACACAAGCATCGAAACGGCCTGCTCTCTCAAACGCATCGACATATTGAACAGGCCAAGCGCTGTCGCCCCCAGCATGCCTCCGACCAGAATCCGCGGAATAGACGCGGACACTGTCTGCACCAAGCTCGAAGTGACAGTCGCTGCGTTGAACCGTGTCAGCTCTGCGGTCTCTGCCCAGCTACTTCGCAGTGACGGCCGCCATTTGGCAAACCAGAGGAAGGCGAACAGTCGAACCGTGCGCCGCGCAATCTCCATCCCTACCAATGCCCAGCTATTTTGGAGATAGAGCGCCAGCGCAATCCCGACAATGGCCGCCACGACCGTGCCGGAAATGTCGACAATCGTGATCTGGCGGTACTTCAGATCACGCTGGAGCAGCGCCGACGGAACGGACGAAACCGCCCCAATGAACAGAACAACCGAAAAGACCCTGAGAATAGGAACGAGTTCTGGAGTGGAAAAGCGCGCCGCAATGAACGGGGCCGCGACCAGTACTCCGACGAAAAATAAAGAGGCCAGCAGGAGCGACTGAATGAACACCGAATTGATATGCCCGGGCCGCAGATCCCTACGCTGGATAAGGCACTGATTAAGGCTTCCAGTCGTGAGGATTTCCGGAATCGCAAACGTTACCAGCGCCATGCCGAAGATGCCAAAATCGGCCGGCGTAAGCATGCGCGCGATTACGATGACGGAGACAAGCCCCCCGACCAAGCCGAACCAGCTCCCCATCGTATTGAGGGCGGCTGCCCGGCCTGCTCGTTTCAGTAAACTTGATGCCATATCCGGAACGGTCTGCCATTACTTGTGATTGTTGAATTCTTACAAAAAAACCGACGAAGCAGTGGATATCGATGGTTTACGCGCAGAATACGCAGCCACTTATCAGCCTATGCTGCTCTTACTTACACTATATTCTCACCGGCTATTGTCCTCTTAAGGAGACAGGTCAAACCCATAATCGTGTAAGCGGCGCTGACGCGCGATTTTGGACCGAGCATGCTGAGGTCAAAACCGCGATCGAGAAAAGTCCGGCATAGGAAGCCCGAGTTGATTTATGACACCGCGAATATGATCAAGAGCATCCTCAGTCGGTCCGGAATACGTTCCGGACTGAGGCTGGTTCCCAACGTATCCGAGGTCGGCAGCGCCCGCATCTGACATGTAGAATCCCATGACTGTCAGGTGATGTAATACATCAAGAAACCAACCAGCTTGGCGGATCGGCTCTGCATCAATGCGCGTTTCTAACTTGCGAACCAACCCTGCTCCTTTACGGGAGTTCTTGCCAAAGCAGTCTTGGAACAAATCGGCCTGCTGACCAGACGAAGCGAGATGGTAAACTTTCCCAAACCTGCTTGCCGATTCGGTATCAAACCACGCGATACCATTCAAAACCATTGTGCGAAAATACTGTGTGCTCTCGTAGGGAGAACTCACCAGTTCATCAATAAAGTCGACCACACCGGCTTCGCTGGCCGCAACCGAGACACCATCATTTGGTATGATCTGATCGCACAGCGCTGCCAGTGTAGCCCGATTGGCCTGTGACATCATGTCAGGCCATGGGGCGGGCGCGAACAAGTCCGCGTCATTTCCATATCCCGGCCCCGGCGGCGCTGGCCATTCATCAGAGGGCCATTTCGATACAGATAACCTCATCGTCAATAGGCCCGCGCCCACCACCGCGGGAACGGCGGCTGCAACCCAGGTCATTGCTGTGCGTCGACTGATCTGTCTTGGAACGAAGGTCATTGGACGCCGCCTTGGGATTTCTGAACAGCTATCCGCTGCGCCAGAGCCTCCGATGCCCGCAACGAAAGAGCCATGATAGTCAAAGTAGGATTCTTGTGCGGATGCGATGCGAACACGCTCGCGTCGGCGAGAACAAGGTTGTCTACATCCCAGCATTGGGAAACATTATTTACCACCGAGTTATCAGGCGAGTCACCCATGCGGGCAGATCCGGTCTCGTGCAGCCCGCCAGCACCTGTCGTCTTGTCGCCTATGGCTTCATCTTGAGGCAAAATAACTCCACCCATTCGATCAATGACCTTGTGAGCAGTTTCCATTCCATGCCGCGCCATAGCTCGTTCAGAATCGCTTATTCCCCAGTGAAACCGCACTACAGGACTTCCCCATTTGTCGAGAACCGATTGGTCGATATCCATGTAGGCTTGCGCATTGGGAATCATTTCGCCGAACATTTCGAACCTGATTCTCGATCCGTATCTCCGACGGGCCGCGGCTTTCAACTGGGCACCGTAACCAAGCTCGGGATTCACAATGTGAGGACCTGTAGTGACTCCGGGAACTTCCGACATTCCGCCATAAACCTGAAAATGGTAGCCACGAGTGAACTCGAGCTTGCCTTCTTTCTGATCCTTATAACCCCACCAGGGTATATACATATGGGGGACAGATACGCCATCTTCGTTGTAACGCGGACGGTCCTCCAAAAGCGGAAATTGGGCGTCAACAAGGTAATTGACCGTGTTGGCAATATTGCGGCCAAGCTGTCCGCTGCGACTACCAAGCCCGTCCGGGTGGCTTCCAGACTTTGAATTCATCATTATTCGAGCGGTTTCAAACGTGCTCGCCGCCAAAACGACCGCGCGCGCGGTCACGTCTGAGCGCTCACCTGTCTTATTGTCGCCATATGTCACGCCGGTTGCCCGCCCATCGGCATCTGTATTTACACGGATCACCATCGCATCTGTGCGCAAAGTCAGATTACCGGTCCTCAAAGCCATCGGTATAAAAGAAGTTGTCGTCTGAAACTTCGCCCCGATGGAGCAGCCCCGTCGGCAATGGGTCGAATAAAAGCACGCCTGGCGATCCTCAAGGGGCTGCGTCAAAATCGCTGTTGGCGCCACCTTGGATGGAATTCCTAGGCTTGCAAATCCAGCTTGTACAAAATATTCGAACGCGCGCAGAGGTGGAGGGGGCTGCAAAATGCCGGGCGGAGACCCGGGCTCGTTTTCGAAACCTTCGCTGGAGCCGAACATGCCGACCATCTCTTCTGTTCGATCATAGTAGGGCGCGATATCATTATATGTAACAGGCCAGTCGACACCAAGCCCGTCGCGTGACCGGCTCTTGAAGTCATATGGTCCGAACCGCGGCGCAAATCCCCACCACGCATTTGTGCGACCACCCAGCATTCGCGTCCTGACCCAGTCGTATTGAGTACCGTCCGCACAGACGTAAGGCTCTCCCTCGATCTCGGCCCCACCAATGATCGGGTCGAAAAAGCGGGGATGGCGATCCTCTGTCGGCAGGTTGCCCAACGGCGCGTCGATATCCCTGTTGAACATAGGGGTCTCGGCAACGGGATCATAGTGACGACCTGCCTCCAGCATAAGCACCCGATGGCCGGCGCGGGTCAGGGTCAGCGCACTCATTGCACCGCCAGCGCCTGAACCCACAACAATAACGTCGAATTCCGGAGTCACTGACATGTTTGTATACCTTAAAATTCTAAGCGGGCACGTCCATGGAGTCGGCGTGCTCAAGCAGGTTGTTGAATGCAGTCAAGAACCCCTTGGCCGAATGGGTTTCATTCGCCCAGGCCCGACCGGCTTCGGCAAGCCGCTGTCGCTCATCATGATTGTCGATCAGTTCCCGCAGGGCGGTAACGAAGGCATCAACAGATTGCATCCCGTCGCCACGGAACTCACCGACATAGCGGCCGAACCGTTCGGCCACACCTTCGGGATTCACACAGGACACGATAGGGACGTCGCGCTGCAGACCTTCCACAAAGGCAATCGGCAAGCCTTCATGGATGGCGCAATTCAGATGAAGCCACGACGACGCGATCATCTCGTGCTTTTCAGCGCCTTCAGTATGGCCGAGCATTTCCACGTTGGGCGGCAGGTTGTCTGGCTCCCATGCACCGGGTCCTGTGAAGTGCGATTTGCCGAACAGCCGGAAAGTCACGTCCGGCATGCGGCGAGCGATTTCCGGAATGATCCATGGACGCTTTTGCGCGTCCAGTCGGCCCAGGAACATGACAGTCGGTTTTTCTGATTTGACGTATGGACCCTCAGGAGCTGGCTCCATCGGATAGCACAACGATACGACTTCATCGGCGCGGCATCCATAGGTGGATTCGATCTTGGCCTCGAGGAAAGGCGACGGCGCAGCAAATATGGTCTTCAGTCCCTTCTGGCGGCGCTGCTTCACCAATTCGGCGAGTGGCGTGCAATCTATGTATTCGAGGCCCTTGGGCTTGACATCGCCCTGGCCCGGGATCCGGCAAGTGGCGATCCGGTCCCAGTCTTCCGGTGTTTTGGGGTCCTGCACCCACATCACCATCGGGGCCTTGGTGAACATTGACAGGAAGTATTCGTAGTTCGACCGATAATCAATCGTTAGAAATATGTCTGGAGTTGCGAGTTTCGTCAAAATCGACAGCTTGTCTCGGCGCCAATTCCAGGTCGGATAACGAAGCGGGCGGCCATAGACGCTCAGCTTCTTGCCGCTTCCGACAACGTGCTCCGGCGCTTCGCCCCAATACATATCGACATCAAGTCGTTTGTCGGTCGCCAAAAGAGCAGCTTCGGCGATCTGCTTGCTCAGCATGCCAAATCCGCCCATTCTGCTAATCCGCTGATCGAAGAACTCATTTGCAACAATTCCGAGGCGAATCCGGGACTTACTTGCAAGTCGGTGGTTAAGCATTTAGTCGTCCTTTGGGTGCGTCCTGAAGAATTTCGTGACAGTGAAAACGGCGAGATCATGTTCACTTTCGTATGGCTCGATCGTCTGAAGCAAGCAAGATTGAGGCCACGCAGTTCTGCTGGATGATGTTAATGCAAGATTATTCTGATGCGAATTAGACTTCCGCTTCCCAGAGGCACACTCAGATGACCCAACACGCTCAAAAAATAGCGCGGGGAAGCGCCTGGAACGTTGCCGCCAATATCGCAAAGATCAACGCCGGCCTCGTCGTACTGCCCATTCTGACCAGAATACTTTCGGCCGACGAGTTCGGTCTCATCCAGATGGCCATGCCGGTTATCGTATTTACCATGGTGTTCAACAATGCCGGCGTAGGCCCCGCACTGGTCCGCGCGGACACGTGCTCTGATGCCCTCTGGTCAAGCGCGTTCTGGGCCAATATTGGCATCGGTGTCATCTTTACCGGTCTTCTGGTCGTCACGGCGCCGCTTATCGCCCTGTTTTACGGAAACAACGCTGTTATTCCGCTCATTGTTGCCCTTTCCATGGCGATCGTGCTGCAAACCGCCAGCATCGTACCCGGCGCCTGGCTGCAGCGCGAATTCCAGTTCAAGCACCTCGCGATCGCTGATATCGTGGGCAATGGTCTCGGTGTGGCAGTTGTCATCATCACCGCATTTCTCGGCTTCGGCGTATGGTCGCTTGTTTTGCAGCAACTCGTCACCCATGCGGCACGTACCGCCTATCTTTGGTGGCGCTCTGCCCCGCCCGTCGGCTTCGTTTTCGAGTGGCCGGAATTGAAATCGATCACTGGTTTCAGCATTAACGTCAACCTTGCGGATCTCGCTAATTTCTTCGGGCGAAATGCAGACAATATCATCATCGGCAGGCAGTTTGGCTCGGCCGAACTCGGCTATTACAGCATTGCATACCGGTTGATGCTGCTTCCCATCCAGGTTTTCAGCTGGGGCATTGCGACCGTCCTTCTGCCTGGTTTGGCGCAAATGAAGGATAATGCAGACAGATTGTGTGCGGCCTGCATGCGCGTATTTAAGATCGTATCAGTCGTGACATTCCCGATCATGGCAGGCGCCTGCGCGCTGTCCGAGCCCTTGATCGTGCAGGTACTTGGTGAAAACATGCGCCCAGCAGCGACCCTTCTGGCCATCCTCGCACCCGTCGGTGCAATGCAGTCCTTGTCCAGTTCCCATGGCGCGATCTTCATGGCGATCGGACGGGCCGATATCATGTTTCGCTGGTCTCTGTTCTGCAATGTTGTCATCGTTGGCGCATTCATCATCGCCATTCCATGGGGCGTGATGGGCGTCGCGCTGGCCTACCTGATCGTCAATCTGCTTCTGGCGCCTCCCGGCTACTGGATATTGTTCCGACTGATGGGACTCAGCATGGGCCGTTTTCTGGGTGGTATCGCACCTATCGCTCTTGCAGCGATCGGAATGGGCGTGGTGGTCTGGTGGACAGCGCGTGTGCTTGGTGAGCGTGGGTTGTCAGAATTAGATACCCTGCTCGTGTGCATCCCGCTCGGCGTCGTGGTCTACGGCTGCGCCATAGCGCTTGCTGCCCGTAGCGCGCTGGTCGAGGTCGTTGGACTGGCCCGGCTAGCCAAAGCTCGATGATCAGCCAGGGATGAGAACGGCTGCCAACATGCAGAAAACCAGGCCGATACCGAGCAGGTAGGACACCTTGTCCTTCACGGCGAATGCGACAGGATCTTCGTTGAGCTCTCCGCGTGACGCGAGTAACCAGATGCGCCCCAGGAACAAGGTCATAAAGACTGGAATGCCCCAGAGAAAAGCCTCGATCTGGTAAATATCCACCTTGAACGCATCCTCACGAAGGAACAGGACGAGGATCAGGATCGAAGCAACCCCACTGGCAACGCCCAGTGCCGAGATGAACGCGTAGTCACCTCCCCGGTACCCGCGCCCACTGATAATCTCCATCGGCATTGCAGCCTTTGCCGACACTTCGACAAAGCGCTTGGCCAGCGACAATGACAGGAAGAAAAACATCGAGAATGTCAGCAACCACTCGGAATAGCCCGCGCCGCCAGCCTCGGTGCCCATCACGAGCCTGAGAGTGAACAGGATTGCAAGAATGACCACGTCCAGCACGGGGATCCGCTTCAGGCCGAAGGAATAGGAGAGGGTCAGCGCCAGGTAGGCAAAAAGGGCAAGGAAGAAGCCGGTCGAGACAAAGCCGGATGCGATCAGCCCGCCAAGAATGACCACAAGGGATACGCACAGGCCCATCAGCGGGTTCAGCTCGCCCGCCGCAAAAGGACGATTACGCTTCGTCTTGTGACGGCGATCATCCGAGAGATCCGCGAGATCATTGAGGATATAGGTACCCGATGCCGAAACGCTCAGGATCAGAAAGACCGTCAGATAAGACAATACGACAGGCGGATTTAGATACTCGTGGCTCAGCAGCAAAGGCACGAAAACCAACAGGTTCTTGACCCACTGGTGCAGGCGTAGCGCCTTGCGCCAGCTTTTCAGGTGGTTGGTCGGCGTCGAAAATGTCGCGAACACCGGTTTGTCGTCAGCCCGAACAGCCTGCGCTACAGACGCCGGAACATCGACGAGCACAGCAGCCTTGGCCGCCTGCCAGACTGGCAAGTCTGCCCGCGCGTCCCCGGCATAAATGTAACCATCAGGAAAACGTTCGACGAGGGCGTCGCGCTTTCGCGCTGACTTGAGGTTCAACGTGGGCGTCGATCCGACGACGCTGCTGAAGATGCCGAAACGCGCTGCAACCTTGTCAGCGACCGATTGGGTGGCGGCTGTGAACAAATGAATATCACGGCCCGCGTTACGTTCAGTTTCGGCAAAATCGAGCACCTGTTCATTGACAGGCAGGCTGTCGATATCCAGTGAGGAAATCGCCGCAATCCGCTGCTTGAACCTTGCACGGCTGACCAATGCAAGGGGCATGGCGGCGAACAGGGACATAGGCCGCCGAAAGAATGCGTTGACGATCCCCTCGACCAAAAGGTCGGTACGCAACAAGGTGCCGTCCAAATCCAGTACGAGCGGGAGTTTTTCACTCATCACATCCAGCGACTCTTCACTTGCTTGCTGCATGATAACGCCCAGCATTGTCTCAATTCCCCAAAAACCTGAACAAATATCGCAATATCTGTGCCAGATTCTCTGGCGATTTCATCCAGCCTTGCCCGCCGCGCGACGGTGTCCGTAATGTCCCCACCTCTGCGCAGAATTACATGCTTGCGATGCTCGCCACAGCAAAATCGTGCCCTCCAGCCCCTATAATGCAAGCCGGTTAACAGAATTCGCTCGCGCTGTTCAGACGGCACCGTTATTGCAAGTCCGCATAGCGGACCTTTACGAATGGGATCGACCAGAAAAATGAATCCAATTATCCTAGCGACTGCAGTCGCCAGCGTGACTCTCAATGCGATGGCGCAAATCGCGCTGCGCAAGACAATGCTGTCAGTCGGACCGCTCCCCTCCGGCATGTCTGGTTTGCCGGCCTTTGGCTTTTCACTCGCCTTCAACCCATGGTTTCTCGCTGGCATGGCCTGCTATGTCGTTAGCATCGGTGTCTGGATGATCGTGCTTGGCAAGGTTGAGGTCAGCCTCGCTTACCCGCTTCTCTCGATCGGCTACATCATCACGGCGGTGATCGGGTATTTTTTTCTGGGTGAAAACGTCAACCTTTTGCGGGTTGGCGGAATTGCGCTGATTTGCTGCGGCATAATACTGATCTCGCGGAGCGCCTGACAATGAGACACGTCATTACAGGCGGAAGTGGCTTTACCGGCACCTTCCTTGCCAGGTCACTGGTGGAACGTGGCGAAAAGGTTGTTAGCTTTGACCTGCGCCACCAGAACGACGTCGCGCTCGCCTCACGCATTCAACACTTTACGGGTGACGTTTGCCGCCCCGCAGACTTGGAACAACTGGCGCTTGGCCCCGATGATATCGTCTATCACCTTGCGGCACGCCAGTTCGCCGACGAAGTCCCGTCACGAGGACGCGACGAATGGTTCCGTGCCGTCAACGTGGATGGCACTCGTAACCTCTTGGCCGCCATGCGCAAAGGCGGCGCCAACCGGCTCGTGTTCTTTTCCACCGACATGACCTACGGCAAACCACAGCATTCGCCCGTTCAGCCGAATCATCCGCAAAACCCGCTTGGTCCCTACGGCGCCAGCAAACGTGACGCCGAAGCCTTGCTTCGCAGCGAACCGGGATTGAACGCAACGATCTTCCGCCCGCGGCTCATCACAGGTCCGGGACGCCTTGGAATTCTCGGCAAACTGTTCAACTT
>NZ_LADU01000134.1 GCF_000961795.1 Hyphomonas sp. BRH_c22 | reverse complement strand
ATCCTGTCCATTGGCCGCTAAAGTCTTGCAAATTCGTTGCCCCCAATCATGCGCTATAGCTACAATGACAGATTCGAAGATTCATGCAGAAGCAATATTCGCTTTAAAAGCGGCAAGGCGTATATGTCCCCACTCAACTCGGGGAGTTGAGCCGGTTCTTCTCTAATCAATCGGCTCCCGCACCTCTCCGCTCTCCGACAAATAAATCTCTCCGCCCTTGTCCATGAATTCCTTGCTCTTCTCCGCCATCCCCCGCCTTGCTTCGGCCGCCTGTTTTTCGAGGTCGGCGCGTTCGTTGTCGCTGAGGCCGGCGGTGTAGTCGCGGACTTCCTGGGTGATCTTCATGCTGCAGAATTTGGGGCCGCACATGCTGCAAAAGTGCGCGACCTTGTGGGCGTCCTTGGGCAGGGTCTGGTCGTGGAAGTCGCGGGCGGTTTCGGGGTCCAGTGACAGGTTGAACTGGTCTTCCCAGCGGAACTCGAAACGCGCGCGGGAGAGGGCATCGTCGCGCAGATGGGCGGTCGGGTGGCCCTTGGCGAGGTCTGCCGCATGGGCGGCGAGCTTGTAGGTGATGACGCCGACCTTCACATCGTCACGGTCGGGCAGGCCAAGATGCTCCTTGGGCGTCACATAGCAGAGCATGGCTGTGCCGAACCAGCCGATCATGGCGGCGCCGATGCCGGAGGTGATATGGTCATAGCCGGGGGCAATGTCTGTGGTCAGGGGGCCAAGCGTGTAGAAGGGCGCCTCGCCGCATTCGCGCAGCTGTTTGTCCATGTTCACCTTGATCTTGTGCATCGGCACATGGCCGGGCCCCTCGATCATCACCTGGCAGCCTTTGGCCCAGGCCACCTTTGTCAGCTCACCGAGGGTTTCAAGTTCGGCGAACTGCGCGGCGTCGTTGGCATCGGCCGTGGCGCCGGGGCGCAGGCCGTCGCCAAGGGAGAAGGAGACATCATAAGTGCGCATGATGTCGCAGATCTCCTCGAAATGCGTGTAGAGGAAGCTTTCGGTATGGTGGGCGAGCATCCATTTCGCCATGATCGAGCCGCCGCGCGAGACGATGCCGGTGACGCGGCTGGCGGTGAGGTGGATATAGGCGAGGCGCACGCCGGCATGGATGGTGAAATAGTCGACGCCCTGTTCGGCCTGTTCGATCAGCGTGTCGCGGTAGACTTCCCAGGTCAGGTCCTCGGCGACGCCGTTGACCTTTTCCAGCGCCTGATAGATCGGCACGGTGCCGATGGGGACGGGGGAATTGCGCAGGATCCATTCGCGCGTATTGTGGATGTTGCGCCCCGTGGAGAGGTCCATCACATTGTCGGCGCCCCAGCGGATGGCCCAGACCATCTTGTCGACTTCCTCCTCCACCGATGAAGCGACGGCCGAGTTGCCGATATTTGCATTGATCTTGACAAGGAAGTTGCGGCCGATGATCTGCGGTTCCAGCTCGGCATGGTTGATATTGGCCGGGATGATGGCGCGCCCGGCGGCGATCTCGTCACGGACGAATTCGGGCGTGATGAATTCCGGGATATGGGCGCCGAAGCTCTGGCCGTCAGCGATGGTGGCGGCGGCGTCTTCATGGGCCGTCTGGCGGCCGAGATTCTCGCGGGTGGCGACGTAGACCATCTCCTTGGTGATCACGCCGGCCTTGGCGTATTCGTATTGCGTGACCGGGCCGGTGCCCGTGCCGCGCAGGGGGCGGTGGCGGACGGGGAACTGGCGGGCGAGATATTTCCCCTCGGCGCCGCCATTGTCTTCAGGGCGCACGTCGCGGCCTTCATATTCCTCGACATGGCCGCGGGCGAGCACCCATTGGCGCCGGTCGCGGGCAAGGCCGGCCTCGACGTCGATGGTGACGGAAGGGTCCGTATAGGGGCCGGACGTGTCGTAGACGGGCACGGGCGGCTCATTGGCGGAGGGGTGCAGGTCGATCTCGCGATGGGGGACGGCGAGGTCCGGCAGCGGATGGGAATAGACCTTGCGGCTGGCGGGCAGCGGGCCGGTGGTGACTTTCGGGGTTTCGAACTGGGACTGGTCGGCGGGCTTGTTCATCGGGCGTGCTTTCTTGCGTGATAGGTGAGGGCCATGGCGATGCAGTGGGAGAGGGCCGCCTCTGGCAGGGGCTTGCGTAGGTCGAGGTCGATGGCGCGGGTGCCGGAGAAGGCGAGCGTGCCGGAATAGAGATCGCGCCACTCATTCACCAGCGTGGTGGAGCAAGGGACGAGAAGCTGGGCGGTGTCGGGCGCGGCAGGCTTCCAGCCGAGGCGGAGCGTTGTGCCGGATTTGGTGGCATTGGTGAGGAAAGCGGGCTCGCCCCATTTCAGCGTTTCGGTCAGCGGGCCCACGCCGGGGGTCTTGGCGGCGGTGGCGCGTATGAGGTCGCGCAGCTTGCCCAGATAGGCGCGCGGGGCAGCGGGCATGGCATCCAGCACGGCCTGCACAGCGGCGGGCGCGGGCGGCGGGGCGAGGCGGCTCATGACGGGAAGCCTCTCGGGGACTCAGGCGAGAGGCCGAGTTCCTTCTGCATCTTCTTCGTCAGGCCCGCGCCGACGAGGCGGTAGCTGTCACGGATATAGGTCAGGAGCTCGGCGTCGGACATGGTCGCGTCGCTGAAGCGCTGGATCCATTTCATCCCGCGTGAGGCCATGTAGGGCGCGCCCTGGCAGCCGGGCTGGTCCTTCAAGATGTGGAAGGCAATGGGCGTGACCTTGAAGGAGACGCCGGTGATCTCGCCATTCTCGTCGCCCGCAATGGCAAAGACCTTGCCGCCGATCTTCCAGACATGGCTGTCGCCCCACTGTCGGACATAGGTCGCGTGGGGCAGGGATTCGCAGAAGGCCGTGAACGCATCTAGCGTCATGTTCGTGTTCCGTCCCTCGCGCCGGTATGAGCCGGATCAGGTTCAAAGGGTAACTCTCAGCCCGCGACCATCGCGGACACCCCTCGGATGAGGGTCACATTAAGCCGGGCGGGCCGGAATTGAAAGGGGGCTCACGTCAAACTGAGGTAATTACCTAAGTGTCTTGACATGCGGCCTGGCAGGCCAATAGATAGGCATATGACTAAGTATAGTCCGCCTGAACCCATTGCCCTTGACCGCGGCTTCCATGCGTTGGCCGATGCGACGCGGCGCGGCGTGATTGCGCAGCTGAGCCTTGGCGAGGCGAGCGTGGCCGAACTGGCCGCGCCCTATGGCATGGCGCTGCCGAGCTTCCTGCAGCATGTGCGTGTGCTGGAATCGGCGGGCCTTGTTGTGACACGCAAGGAAGGCCGGGTGCGACGCTGCCGGCTGGAGACCGCGCGGCTGGCCGAGCTGGATGCCTGGATCACCCGTTACCAGCAGGCCTGGGCCGCGCGCCTCGATCGGCTGGGCGATCTTCTCGACGCGACTGACTCAAAAGGAACCGCAACATGAGCCATGACACGATCCGGCACGGCACGGTGACAATCGAGAAAACCTATGCGGCACGCCCGGCGCGCGTGTTCGGGGCCTGGGCCGACCCGGAAATGCGCCGCATCTGGGGGTCGCCATCCGACGAGATCGACCTGCGCATCGACGCGGCCGATTTTTCCGTAGGCGGAGAGGATGTCAGCACATGCATGATGGGCGAGCAGGCCCTCGCGGTGGTGCGGGGGCGCTATCATGACATCGCGGCCGACCGGCGGATCATCTATACCGAAATCATATCCTCCATGGACGCGCTTGAGGGCACCTGCCTCGTTTCGGCAGAGTTCCTGCCTGACGGGCAGGGAACGCGCCTCGTGCTGACCTTGCAGACGGCGGCGGTGGATGGCTCTGACCTGCTGGAAGGCGTGCAGGAAGGCTGGGAAAGCGCGCTGTTGCGCCTTGGTGCCATGCTGCAGCCGGCGTGAGCCGGGCAGCGGACTGCGCGCCTAGGCCTGCAGCGCCTGCTGGGCGCCCTTGTCCCAGCCGACGACAATGCTTGCGCCGGTGTCGATGACGGGGCGCTTGATGAGGGTCGGATGGTCGATGAGGAACGCGGCGGCACTGTCGCCCAGGGCGGCGACCTGATCAGCGGTGGTCAGGCCGCGCCATGTAGTGGAGCGGCGATTGACGAGCTTTTCGGTGCCAACTGCCTTGATCCAGGCCGGAACCAGCGATCGCAGGTCGGCCTCGGCGCGGATATCGACGAAGGCGACCTCACGTCCCGCAGCGGAGAGCGCACCGAGCGCCTTCTTGCAGGTATCGCAGTTTTTCAGGCCATAGAGTGTGAGCGGGGGGTCCGACATGGTGTTCTCCTCACAGGCTGCCAGCAGCCTCTATAGGGTACCGAGCACGGCGATGACCAGACCGAAGGCCATGGTCACGATCCCGAAGCCGCGCACATGGTCTTCTTCCGGCATCATCCAGCGGGCGAGCGCGAAGACCGGCTTGGGCCAGGCGAGGAGCAGCAGGCTTTCCACCACCATGCCGGCGGCGAGGAGCGTTGTGATGCCTTGCGTGACCGTGCTGAAACCATCCGTCAGGGCGAGCACGCCGGCACCGAGGAAAAACATGAAGGCGCCGGTGACATAGGCGACTTCCGGGCTGTTCTCGAAGGCCGTGAGCAGGCGGCCAGCGCGGGCGGGCTCGATCACCATGCCGGCGCCCGCAGCGAGGGCATAGACTCCGAAGATGACGCATGCGGTGTCAGCGATCATGGTTCCTGCTCCTGTCTTGTCTCATCCTACCATAGGTTTGCTGCGAGACCGAAATGTGTCAGGGCGCGTCCTCCGGCGCAGAGACGACTGCGACGATGGGGCCGAGATCAAGCCCAGGCTCATTGCGCTGGATCTCCGGTGCGTAGAGGCGTGAGACGACGCCATCGAGGTAGAGCGCGTTCGGTGTGCCGAGCCCATCGCGGAACAGGCGGGCGAAGCCGTGGAAGTTCACCGGCGCGTCGCTGATGGCAAAATGCACCGTCTTGCCATCGGCGCTGAGGCCGACGCCATTGCGGCGCTTGCGGCTGGTGCCGTCCGCATTGAAATCCGGGTGCAGGGCGCCGTCCAGCACGAGCATCGGGCCGGACTGGGTGGCAAAGCGGGGCGGACTGGCCGGGAACAAGGCGTCATAAGCGCGGGTTTCGGTGATGCCGGCCTCGCCGCGGTCGAGCCAGAAGACGCCATTGGGCAGCATGCCGAAATTGCCGGGCCCGGCCGATGTGACGAGGGGGGCGGCCTGTTTGCCGTCCTCGACATAGAGGCCGACCGCGCGGCGGTCGTCATGGTACATCCCGCCATTCATTGCGAAGAGAAGCGGCGTGCCATCGGCTTCCAGCTGTGCCGCGAGGCGGTCGAACTGGGCATGGGGCGCGCCGTCGGGATGGGTGAGGAACAGGCGGATATCGGCGCGGTCCACATCGAAACTGCACACGGTGAACGGCGCGCCGTCGAATTCGACCGGCTGGCAGGCCTGCGGGGCGGGTTCCGCCGTGCAGGCACTGAGCCACAGGCTGGCCGCGGCGCAGGCGGCGAGGAACAGGTGTCGGATAGCGGTCATGTGGGGAGCCTAGGTTTGCTTCGTGGCGAATTGCGGGCGCAGACCGCGATCAGGGGTCGCATGCAGGTCAGGCGTCAGGTATCATGCAATTGACCCGGCCCGATGCGGCCCGTTGAAGGACACGCCAAATGGCCGAAAAATTCGAGCGCCACCGCCAGCCATGGACGCCGGACGAGATCCAGAAGCTGCACGTGCTGGCCAAGAAGGGCATGGGCCTGAAGGCCATCGCCAAGGCGATGATGCGCAGCGAGGAATCGATCCAGGCACGGGCCAAGCTCGACAAGATCAAGCTGGCGAAACTGCGCTAGGGGGTGCTTGTGGCGAGGGGTGGATGGGCCGCTTTCCTTCCGCGAAACACAGGCCGCCGCGCTACTTTGATCTCAAGCATAGGCAGAGCGGATCAGATTCAATGGGTCTATGGTTGCCTTCTCATCTTTCGTCTTTTCCTCAATCACGGTTGCAACAAGCTTCCGGAACTTGTCTTTAAACCGGTCGTCGACCCGGCTCTGACTATCCGCGAACCAGTGGCGATGATGCCAGGATTCACTGACCAGAATCGGACCCCATGTTTCGACCAGATCCGGCGTCCACGCTTCGTCCGAAAATGGCATCACAATTTCTCCCGCCTTCTGCGCCTCTTCTGCTTTTTTCCTGGCAAGCGCATCTATTTC
>NZ_LADU01000069.1 GCF_000961795.1 Hyphomonas sp. BRH_c22 | reverse complement strand
CCAACGGGCTCTACAATCTCTCGAAACTCTCTGTCTGGTGGCTCAGACTCGGCATCGCCATCGAACGCATCAAGCCAGGCCATCCGCAGCAGAATGGCCGGCATGAGCGCATGCACCTGACCCTGAAGCAGGAAACCACCCGGCCGGCCTGCGAAAATCACCTGCAACAGCAGGTGCGGTTCGATGACTTCGTCAGGGAATATAACACAGAACGTCCGCATGAAGGCCTCGCCATGGCGACCCCTGCAGAGATCTACACGCCGTCATCGCGCATCTATGACGGCCTGCCAGACATCGATTATCCCTTCCATGATCGCGAGGTCCTGATAACCGCCTGCGGCCGGATCTGCATGCATCGGAAAAAAATCAACATCTCCACCGTGCTCGCGGGTCAGCGTGTCGGCGTAAAGGAGGTCGACGACGGCATATGGCTCGTCTCCTTCATGCACTATGACCTCGGATACGTTGACCTCGAGCAGAGAACCCTGCAGACAATCGACAACCCGTTCGGAGCAAAAGTGTAACCCATCTCTCCGGTACATACTGTTACCTATGTGTCCGGGCCGGACAACCGGAAAGGTGGCTGGGGTGCCAGGATTCGAACCTGGGAATGCCGGTACCAAAAACCGGTGCCTTACCGCTTGGCGACACCCCAACGCGAAGCAGGCGAGATAGCCACTCTTGCTGACGCTGGCAACACCCGATCACATTGTTTCACGCGGTCGAGCACATCTATTGCCCGACAAGTCCCAAGTTTGCCCGCCGTGTGTAGCTCGCCCTTTACATTTTTATCGATAATCGGCAAAGTCAACATTCGGCGTTTTTAGCTGCACTGCACGGAGTTTGCGCAAATATGAAAACCTTCTTCTTGTCCATGGCAGGCGCATTCGCCGCGATGTTCGTTTTTATCCTGCTGGTCGTCTCGTTTTTCGTGATCCTGATCGTTGGTGCGACAAACTCTGCTCCACCCGCGCCGGACCGTATTGTCCTTAGTCTCGACCTGAACATGGAACTTCCCGATCAGAGCCCTGTTGGTGGTCTGGCGGCGTTTTCGCAGACCCCTGGCTTTATTGACCTCCTGACCAAATTAAAGGCAGCGGAAGCAGACGATGCCGTAAAAGGTCTCTACTTGCGGGGCGCAATGATTGGTGTTGGGAGCGCACGCGCGGAAGAACTGCGCCAGGCCTTTCACAGTTTTCGCGATTCCGGGAAGTTCATCATTGCCCACACGCAGGGCACGTATGGAATGAGTGGTCCTTCCGCGCTTCGGTCGCTGACGGCCGCCGATGAAATCTGGATTCAGCCAGGTACAGACCTTTTCGCCACCGGAGTCACGTTTGAAACCGAATTCCTTGCTGGCCTATTCGAGAAAATCGACGTCCGGTCCGAGATCTACCCATTCTATGAATACAAGAACGCTCCCAATTCCTACAATGAAACGGCGTACACTGAGCCGCACCGGGAAGCGATGACCGCACTGGCTGATTCAATCTGGGATGTCTCTCTCAGCGATATTGCCGATGACCGTGGCCTTTCCGTCGAATCGGTAAGAAGCGCACTGGAAAGCGGCCCCAAGTCCGCCCAGGAAGTCATTGACCTGAAGATAATGGACAAGCTGGGCTGGCCAGAGGAAGCTGAGGACGCAGCCAAGGAGCGCGCGGGAGAAGACGCAGAACTCGTCGAACTCGCAACCTACATGCCACCAACCATAAGTCTCAAAGCACCTCTCATCGCCGTTGTGGGAGGCGAAGGCCCAATTGTAACGGGTGGCGCCGAAGGCGGTTCGCCATTCTCCAGCCCCCCGGCATTCGCTTCTGACGCAATCGCGCGCGCCATCCTCGATGCCGGCGACAATGACAAGGTCAAAGCGATTGTCTTCCGCGTTGACAGTCCCGGTGGCTCGCCAACGGCTTCGGATCAAATCTGGCGCGCCATCAAGCGGGTCCAGGAAAAGGGCAAGCCTGTTGTCGTGTCGATGGGTTCGGTCGCAGCATCCGGCGGCTACTATGTATCGGCAGGGGCTGACTACATTATGGCTGACCGTTCGACGATCACCGGATCAATCGGTATCTTCGGCGGCAAATTCGCTCTGGAAGGCGCCTTCAACAAGATTGGGGTTACGTTCGACACCGTCAGCGTCGGCGGCGAATTTGCCGACGCCTACGGAACCGGAACCTTCACACAGGCCCAGGAAGCAGAAGTGAAGGCATGGCTGAAACGAGGCTATGATCGCTTCCTCGGTATCGTGGGCGAGGGTCGCGGCATGACGTATGACGAGGTGCACGAAGTTGCGCGCGGACGGGTCTGGAGCGGCGAAGACGCGATTGAGAAGGGTCTTGTCGACGAGATCGGTGGCTTCATGGACGCCATCGACAAGGCCAAGGAGCTCGGCGGAATCGACGCCGACGTTACGCCACGTCTCACATTCTACCCTCGCCGGAAATCCGGATTTGAAGCCCTTGAAAGTCTGTTCGGAGTTTCGGAAGAAACGGCCCGCGTCGCCTACATGCTTGGCACCGTGGCGAACGATGATCGCATGCAGGTCCTGATCGAAGACCTGGCAAGAGCTGACGCCGTCAATTCGGGACAGATGCTGGCCGTTGGGCCTCGCTTGCGCGAGCACTAAGGCTCTTTCGGATATCATACCAGAGCCCGCCAAGAAACTGGCGGGCTCTGATTATCCGGAAGCTGGCACGATTGATTGGATCAATCGCCGCATGGAAATTATTGAGATACCACCTCGCTCAGACAGGCTTCAAACCCAAGCCCATTGGCAATTTCGGCAAAGTCGGTCGGGATATCTGCGATCAACTCAAGCACGTCTCCGGAGGGCTTCATGATCTTCAGCGACAAGGCGTGCAGCATCAGGCGCGAGGCATCTTCCTTGCCGTTGCCATAGATGGGATCGCCAATAATGGGACAGCCGGCATTCGCCAAATGGATGCGGATTTGGTGCATCCGTCCTGTTTCGGGATAAAGCCGCAACATCCCGTATCCCTCATGTTTTTCCAGCAGCTCCCATCCCGTGCGCGACGCCAGGGCTCCCTTGCGATCCGCGCGAGCCGCGATCATGCGAACTCTTCCCGCTTCCTGAACCTTTATCAAAGGCACATCCATCATACCCGAATTTTCAGAGGGGATCCTGCCGCCAACAATCGCGATATAGGTTTTGCGTGTTCGCCGTTCAGCAAACTCCGCTGACAGGAATGCCGCGGCCGGCTGGGTCTTTGCAACGATAACCATTCCGGATGTGCCCGCATCCAGCCTGTGAACGAGTCGTGGGCGTTTGCCGTTCGATCGCGCGAACGCGCCTAAAAGCGAGTCCAGCGAGCGATCAATCCCCCGGCCATCCTGCACCGGCAATCCAGATGGCTTGTTAAAGGCGATAAGGTCTTCGTCTTCATAGACGATCAGTGACTGGATGAACTGCCTGTCTTCGAGTGAAACCTCTGGCACGGGTCTGTTGCGAGTCATGACTTACCCTGCCGATTGGCTCTGATCTCCGCAATTTCCTTCAGCCGTTCAGCGATCTGGCGCTCGCGACCCTGCCCTTTCGGCGTGTAGTAGGTCTGGCCAACCATGCCATCAGGAAAGTAATTTTGTCCTGACACACCACCTTCGAGATCGTGATCGTATTCGTATCCCTCACCATACCCCTCTTCTTTCATCATGGCCGTAGGTGAATTGAGGATGTGTTTTGGTGGCATTCGGCTGCCGGTCTCCGCAGCGGCGCGTCGCGCAGCCTTGTACGCCAGGTAGGCAGCGTTCGACTTGGGCGCAGTTGCCAAGTGGATCACCGCATGAGCAAGCGCCAGTTCTCCTTCCGGGCTGCCTAGTCGCTCATAGGTTCTTGCTGCCTCGCCACAGATCATCAGGGCCGTCGGGTCAGCGAGGCCAATATCCTCACTGGCCATCCGAACCAGTCGGCGCGCCAGGAAAAGTGGGTCTTCGCCTCCCTCGATCATCCGGGAGAACCAGTAGAGGGCCGCATCCGGATCTGATCCCCTGATCGATTTATGCAATGCTGAAATCAGATTATAGTGTTCTTCGCGGTCCTTGTCATACGCAGGCGCGCGTCTTTGTACTGCAGCGCTCAACTCCTCCAGAGACAGCGAAACCGAGTCATCCGCCAGTGTGAAGACTTGCTCGGCGAGATTGAGCAAATAGCGGCCGTCACCATCGGCCATATCGATCATGGCCTGACGCGCGCGGCTCTCGACCGGCAGCCGCCGCTCTTCGTGAGCTTCGGCGCGCGCCAACAGAGTTTCCATATCATGCGGCTCAAGTCGCTTCAGCGTCAGAACCGCGCAGCGTGACAGCAAGGCACCATTGAGTTCGAAGCTCGGATTTTCCGTCGTAGCCCCTACCAAAGTAACTGCGCCGCTTTCAACATAGGGAAGAAATCCGTCTTGTTGAGCTCTGTTGAACCGATGGATCTCGTCCACAAATAGCAGGGTTCCATTGCCGATAGCCCGTCGCGCTTCCGCCTTTTCGAACACGGCCCGCAGGTCCTTCACGCCCGCGAAAATGGCGCTGATCGCTTCAAACTCCAGTTTGGACTCGGCGGCGAGTAAGCGCGCGATTGTCGTCTTGCCCACACCAGGCGCGCCCCACAGTATGATGGAGGAAAGGCGACCCGTTTCGAGCATCCGGCTGAGCGGCGCACCTTTTCCAATCAAATGGTCCTGCCCGACCACGTCAGCCAGCTTCGCAGGACGAAGACGGTCCGCAAGGGGACGCGGCGCAGAATCGGCGAGACCGGAGGCGGCAAACAGGTCAGACATAAAGCACTCCTATGCGGGAACGGTCTTCGTGATAAGATCAACCGGGAGGAAAAAAACATGTCGCTTGAGATTAGCCCATCAGGGCAGCCATTCGGCGCATCTGTCACGGGTGTGGACTTGTCCAGGCCGGTTTCAGCTGATGTCGCGTCTGAAATACGCAGTGCCTGGCTGCAGCACCATGTGCTCGCGTTTCCGGATCAACGAATGAACGATGACGATCTGGAACGTTTCACACTATTGTTCGGTCCCTTCGGAGACGATCCCTTTATCGCCCCGATTCCGGGCCGCAAACATATTATCGCTGTGAAGCGAGCTGCTGACGAGACCGCTCCCATATTTGCGGAAAGCTGGCATACGGACTGGAGTTTTCAGGAAAAGCCGCCAGCCGGAACGTGCCTGTATGGCATTACAATTCCGCCCCAGGGTGGCGACACCTTGTTCGCGAACCAGCATCTCGCGCTCGAGCAAATGCCCGGCAGTCTCCGCCAGCGGATCGAAGGCAAGTACGCCGTTCATTCAGCCCGCAACGCTTATGCTCCAGCAGGCTTTTATGGTGAGCAGGATCGCGCGTCGGGACGCTCGATGGATATTCGCCCGTCCGACGATGCTGAGGCGACCCAGCTGCACCCAATCATATCATACCACCCCGAAACAGGGCGTGAAGCCCTGTTCGGCTGCGCCGGATACATCATTGGAATTGATGGTATGGAACAGACGGAAGCATGGGAGTTGATAACGGAAATCTTTCGCTGGCAGACCCAACCGCAATTCCAGTACCGCCAAGAATGGCAGCCCAACATGCTGGTCATGTGGGACAATAGAAGCCTGCTCCATATGGCGACCGGAGGCTACAAAGGCTTCGATCGCCTGCTGCACCGCACAACAATCGGTTCTGCCTGACATCTTCCCGTGTGAAACAATCAAGCGTAGCGTGTTCCCCATAAAAACAAACTGGGGAGGATACCTTGGCGGACACGATTCAAAGCCTGGAACCGGACATTCCGGATCCATGGGATCTTCCCCTGGAAACACTGGATGTTTCGCGTGCGGAGCTGTTTCTGCATAATCGCCATGGCGAATACTTTCGACGGCTAAGACAAGAGAGCCCGGTCCATTATTGCGAGAAAAGCCAATTTGGCCCCTTCTGGTCGATAACCAGGTATGACGACATTATCGCCGTCGATTCCAATCACCACATATTCTCGTCGAAACGGGACATCGTCATTGGTGACGCGCCTGATGATTTCGACACGCCTATGTTCATTGCAGCGGACCCGCCCGTCCACGATGTGCAGCGCAAGGCTGTCCAGCCGGCTGTCGCCCCCTCGCAGTTGAGCGACATTGAGTCTTTGATCCGACAACGAGTGAATAACATTCTCGATGACGTACCCGTAGGCGAAGAGATCAACTGGGTTGATCACGTGTCCAAGGAACTGACGACCCAGATGCTGGCGACCTTGTTCGACTTCCCGTTCGAAGACCGCCATCTGCTGCCCTATTGGTCTGATGTTACAACGACATCGGAAACGGTTGGTATCGCCGTGGACATGAAGCATCGTGAGGCCGAGCTCCACAAATGTCTCGCTTACTTCACCGAACTTTGGAAAGAGCGAGCAGCACAGCCTCGAAAGTTCGACTTCATCTCCCTGTTTGCCCATGACCCCGAAACGAAGGACATGATCAACAATCCAATGGAGTTGCTCGGCAATCTCATGCTGCTCATCGTCGGCGGAAATGATACGACACGGAACTCGATTTCAGGCGGTGTCGTCGCGTTAAACGAATTTCCGGAGCAGTACGCGAAACTTAAGGCAAACCCTTCACTGGTTCCCAACATGGTGTCAGAAGTCATTCGCTGGCAGACGCCCCTTGGGCACATGCGGCGTACTGTGAAAGAAGACTTCGAGTTCCGCGGTAAGCAGATGCGCAAAGGCGACAAGGTCGTGATGTGGTATGCATCCGGTAATCGCGACGAAACAGCCATCGAAAACCCTGACCAGTTCCTGATCGACAGGAAAAATGCCCGGCGCCACCTTTCCTTTGGATTCGGCATTCACCGTTGCATGGGAAACCGTGTCGCTGAAATGCAGCTGCGTATCCTGTGGGAAGAAATTCTGTCACGTTTTGAACGCATAGAAGTTGTTGGACAACCGCAGAGGGTCCTGTCCAATTTTGTACTCGGATTTGAAAATGTGCCGGTGGTTGTTCACGCGAAATAGCGATATCTAAAGCGTCACTGTGCCTTTGATCATGCGGCCGTTACGTT
Organism: Hyphomonas sp. BRH_c22; assembly: GCF_000961795.1. Taxonomy (GTDB): domain Bacteria; phylum Pseudomonadota; class Alphaproteobacteria; order Caulobacterales; family Hyphomonadaceae; genus Hyphomonas. The sequence continues at coordinate 50,465 of NZ_LADU01000069.1, read as the reverse complement.
CGAGTTCGATATTCCAGCTGCGCGTGTCCCGCTTCAATACCGACTTCAAATCCGTAACGGATTTGGTGGATATGCCGTTCACGGACCGAATGATGTCGCCAGGCCGGAAAAAACTGCGTGCTACCGATCTGCTAAGTACCGAATGCACATAAATGCCTGACCCTTTCTGGAATGGGTCCAGGCCGTTCTCCTCTGCAAGCCGAGGAGACAATTCGACCACGCGCGCACCCGAGAAGACACTCTGCCCGTCAAGCAAGACGATATCGGCCTCGGTCGCGCCCGGCGGCGGTGCAAGCTTCACGCTTTTGGTTTCAATTTTGCCGCCCCGGATCAACTTCAGCTCGGCTGTTTCACCTGGACTTTTGATCGCAGCAAGGAACTTCAGCCCTTTCTCATCGAAGACTTCACGACCGTCTATGTCGGTCACAAGGTCCCCCCGCCGCAAACCCGCACGATCTGCTGGCCCGTCTTCGTAAACTTCAGTCACCATCACACCGATCGGCCGGTCGAGCCCTTGCGCTTTGGCGATATCGTAGCTGACTGCCTGCCCGGCCAGCCCGAGCCAGGGCCGGACGAATGTGCCCTCATTGATGGCGGCATTGACAACGCGTTTGACCATCTCCGCCGGAATGGCGAAGCCAATTCCGTTGGAGCCACCGGAACGTGAGAAGATGGCAGTATTGACGCCCACGAGCTCGCCCTTTGTGTTGACGAGTGCCCCGCCAGAGTTGCCGGGGTTCACGGCCGCATCCGTCTGCAAGAAGAAAGCATAGTCAGAAATGCCGACATCGGTGCGCGCCGTGGCCGACAGGATGCCACTCGTCACCGTCTGACCGATACCGAACGGGTTTCCGATAGCCAGAACGAGGTCACCAACCTGCGCCGCGCGCGTATCCGCAAATGGAAGTGTGGGCAGTATTGCGCCGTCCGGGTCAATTTTGAGCACCGCAAGATCGGTTCGCTCATCAGCGAGAACAAGTTCTGCGGCATACTCCCGGCGGTCGCTCAAAACGACCCGGAAGGATTCTGCACCTTCCACAACGTGATTATTGGTGACGATCACACCGTCAGCGCCCACAATAACACCAGATCCGAGGGAGTTTTGAACGCGCTCTCGCGGCGCTACCCCACCGGAGAAAAACTGCTCCATCGGCGAGACCCGAGACGTGACCCGCTTCTGTGTATAGACGTTTACGACAGAAGGAGAGGTGAGTTTCACCAGCGGTGCGAACGACAACTCCATCTCGGTCCGATTTTGCGGCACTTCCTGCGCATCTGCGAATAGCGGCGTCACGGCCACGATCAGGAGCGTCAACACTGCAAAACCGATAGCGGCCAGCAGCTTCGAGATGTGTTTTGTCATGGGCAATGTATTCATCATGACTATGGCTCTATTGCGGCATCGCGGCGGAGGCAATTCGTCCGTTTATGACATTTCAGTCAGAATTTAATCGCCGGCCAACCGCTGCTCGCGCTCTGAAAGCGCCCGCAGGTTCGCCTCATGCCCTTCGCGGCTGATCCGATAAAAGGACACGCAAAAAATCATGAGCATCCAGATCGTCAGCAGCGATGCAGCGTACCCGAGACCAAGCACCTTCAATTGAGCTTCCGGCACCATTCCGGGCCGCATTCCAGGCGCGATGGACGCAACCGAAAGCACAATGGCGGCCAGCATGACTCCAGACCCCTGAGCCAGCTTGCGAATGAAGCTGATGCCGGCAAAGAAAATGCCCTCGGACCTGCGCCCGGTCTCCAACTCGCTATCCTCAACAATGTCGGCAATCATCGAGCCCATCAGCATCTGCGTCGCGATGATCAGCGCGAGGTCAAAAATCGTGACAGAAATAACGATGTTGAAAAGGGCATCCGTTCCGTTGGGAGGCATCAATCCGAGGACTCTCGCCAGCACCGGAGCCGGCGCAATCGTAAAGGCCAGGACTCCAATAATGATAGCTCCCCGCTTCTTGCCCAGTGTCTTTCCGACAATCGGTGCGACGATCAGGGCAATGACCGCCGATATATAAACGGCAACTGTCAGCAGGGCTGTCTGGTCCGTCGTGAATTCCCAGAACAGCCCATTGATGTACTGGTTAAGTGAGGCGGAAATGCCGGTCGCGAGCAGACCAAAGAGCGTAGCCAGAAAGAGCGCCCTGAACGAGGGATTGGATACCGTCTCAAGAATCTCGCGGAAAATGGTGCCAAGGGTCAGCTTGCGCTGAGGCGGAGGCGGTTTCAGGTGCGGAATATGGCTATGGGTGCCCGCAGTCGTTGCGAACACTGCAAGAAAGATCACAATGGAGGCCCACAGGCCGTAAGTTTGCCAGCCGTCCTTGTTGAAGAACCCTGAAGGGTCGGCCTCAGTCGGACGCAAAAGCAGTGCGAGAAGCGCGATCTGGATACTCAAGCCACCCACCCACGCGAAGAAATAGCGAAAGGACATCAAGGATGTTCGCGCGTCATAATCGCTGGTCAGTTCCGCCGCGAGCGCATTTTGCGGCACCTCATACATCGTAAACAGGATGCGCACACAGATTGTAAGGACAACCAGCCACAGGAACAGATCATTGCCGGTGAGCCCGGCTGGCGGGTTCCAGGCGAAATAGTAGGCGATCGCCACCGGAACCATGGACGCATACATGAAGGGGTGTCTTCGTCCGAGGCGGGTCCGGAAATTATCTGACCAATACCCCACAACGGGATCCGAAACGGCATCGACAACGAGCGCAATGAAGAGTGCTGCGGCCACCAGCGAGGCAGACACGCCGAGCACCTGACTGTAATAGAACAGGAGAAAATAGTCGAAACCGTTGTTCTTGACGCCATCGGCCACGCCGCCCACGCCGAACGCAATACGCGTCAGGTAGCTGGGTTTGCCGTGTGAGCCGATGGCCATCCGCTGCGCTCTCTTCAGGCGTTCAACTACAGGCCAAGCACCATCTTCGCCATGATATTCCGCTGAATCTCGTTTGATCCGGCGTAAATCGAGGTTTTTCGATAGTTGAAGTAGCTTGGAGCGACAGGCACCGCATATTCCGGCATGGGCAAGTCCGCGTTTGCCCCTTGCCGGGCGATCGCCAGGCTGTCCTGCACGAACGGCGCTCCGTAGCCTCCTACAGCCTCAACAAGCAGTTCCGTGATTTCCTGCTGCGTTTCTGATCCTTGGCATTTCAGCATCGAACTTTCGGGCCCAACAGCCTGTCCGGCTGAAAGCGATGAAAATATCCTCTGCTCTGTCGCATCAAGGCTGTCGATCTTCATCTCCAGTCCGGCCACCTTGCGGGCAAAATCGGCGTCCCGGATCAGTGCATCGCCATTCGCCTGTTCCACACTCGCAATCTTCTTTGCCTTCTTCAGCATGTTGCGCAGTCCAGGGGCGTAGGAGTTACCCCTTTCAAATTGCAGCAGGTATTTGGCGTAGGTCCAGCCCTCGTTCTCCTGGCCCACCAGAGAGCCTTCGATGGGCACGCGCACGTTTTCGAAGAAGACCTGATTGACTTCCTGCTGGCCCTCCACCGGCATGTCGAGCGTCGGCAACGCCGAAACCGAAATGCCCGGCAGTGTCATCGGGAAGATAATGAAGCTGATGCCTTCCTGCGGCTTGACGCCCTTCTTTGTCCTAACAAGGCAAAAAATCCAGTCGGCCCATTGGGCGTGCGTCGTCCAGATCTTCGACCCGTTCAGGACGTAATCGTCACCGTCACGTTCAGCGCTCATTTGTAGCGATGCGAGATCAGAGCCGGAACCTGGCTCGGAATACCCCTGACACCACCAGACTTCCGAAGCGAGAATGGGCGGCAGGTGGCGTTTCTTCTGCTCTTCTGAGCCGAATGCCATGATAACGGGTGCAACCATGGAAAGCCCCATGGGACTGACCGTCGGCGTGCCGGCAGCCGACAGCTCCATGTTCAGGATATATCGCTGAGAGGGAGACAGTCCCGGGCCGCCATGCTCTTCCGGCCAGTTAGGCGCGACCCATCCCCTTTCATTCAGCTTTCTCTGCCAGGCGACCTGCCCTTCCTTGTCGAGGTATCCGTTCTTCGACATGGCCATTTTCGCCCGAAGGTCTGGTGTATAGGCGCCGGCTATCCAGCTGCGCACCTCTTGCTGGAAAGCGGTGTCTTCCGGCGTAAATGACAGGTCCATGGACGCGCTCCGATTATTCTACGATATCGAAATACTGAACGACCGGCGCACCCGCCAGGCAACCACCGAGTTTGGGGCCGGCCGCCTTGAAGTACTCGGTCTGGCCATGGGCCTTGAGATCGTCCGATGACGCATACTGCTCCATGAATATGTAGTCCGTTTCGGATCCCTTTTCCTTGTACAACTGGTACGTCAGGCAACCCGGCTCGTTTGCTTTCACCTTGGCCATCAGGTCTTTGCCGACCTGCTCGAATTCAGCCTGTTTCCCGTCCTGGATTTTCAGTTTGGCGATGACACCGATCATGAATGCTCTCCCTTATTCACTTGCATGTTTTCAGTCACACTATGACCTTCCGGATTCCGGGCAAGGTTGACCCAAGGGAGAGTCGCAAAAAAATCGATAGGCGCACCCTCGTAGCGACGTGGCATAGCACTTTGACACTCACTGGCTGACCATTTCGCGTACTTGGCGTAAAACGGAACAGGAATTGCTGTACCAGAGCCACTTGGACACGCGACGCGGAAAATCATGGTGAATACGGCCCCTCTAACCATTAAAAAGTCGATTGAAACCCTCGATTCGACGTGGGTTATCGCCGTGATACCTGCCTTGAACGAGGCGCAGCATATCGAACAATGTGTTCGCTCGTTAATGGCCGGCGACCCGTGGCTCCGGGAGGTTCCCTTGATTGTGGCCGACGGAGGCAGCACAGACGACACAATAGCAATCGTCAAGCGCCTGATGTCGGAGTTTGCGAACTTGCGCCTGATACACAACAGCAAACGTTTCCAGTCCGCAGCGATGAACTTGGCCGTTGCCCAATGCACCGGCAATGACACGCGGTATGTTGTACGCTGCGACGCCCACTCGATTTTTCCCGCAGGATTCATCCGCTCGGTCGCCACCTCGCTCGCCAGAACACGGGCAGCATCGGTTGTTATTCCCATGGATGCGCGCGGTGAAACATGCTTCCAGAAAGCGAATGCCTGGATCGTTGATACGCCGCTGGGCTCAGGCGGGTCGGCCCATCGCGGCGGCAAGCAGTCGGGTTATGTCGACCATGGGCACCATGCCGGCTTCGATCTCTCCGTTTTCAGGGCAATCGGCGGCTACGACGAGTCCTTCTCCCATAACGAGGATGCCGAATATGATGAGCGCGTCGTTCGGGCGGGCGAGCGGATTTTCCTCGATGCAACTATTCGCAAGGTCTATTTCCCGCGCCAATCCGTCACCGCACTGGCGCGGCAATATTACAGCTATGGCAGAGGGCGCGCGCGAACGATACGAAAGCACGGCAAACGGCCAAAGATACGTCAGATGCTGCCGGTTCTTGCCCTGCTTGGCTCGCTCGGAGGCCTGCTCGTCGCCCCCCTCGCCCCAATCGGCCTGCTGCTCCCGACTGGCTATCTTCTCATTCTAGCCATTGCCTCTGTGTTTATGTGCCTGACCAAAAGGTCGCTGTGCGGGCTTCTGTCTGGTGTGGCCTCTGGCATCATGCACATGAGTTGGGCTGCAGGATTCATAAGACAATCCCTTATGGGACCAAGATAAATTCAGTATACCGGAAATTGGTTTTTATCCTGAAACGACTATAAGGAGTCTCCTTAGAAAGCCGCCATGTCTCGATTGCCTCAACTCTTGCAAAGGTCTTTTCTCGACCAGTTCGGGCGCCTGACCCGGTCGGCGACCTCCCTGCGCGCGAGAATTCGAGACAGGGTCGGACAGTCGCTTGATACAGCGCCGGAAGCTGAATCTACCGCGGCTGCGAACATCACGAGGGTGACAGCAGCGCCGGAAGGCGAATGCATCTATGCTATCGGCGATATTCACGGCCGCTGCGATCTGCTGGAACGCCTGATTGTCGAGATCGAGCAGGATGCAGCCAAATTGCCCAACGGTACGCGCGCGACAATCGTGTTCCTGGGAGACTATATTGACCGCGGATTGCAGTCTCGCGATGTGATCGAACTGTTATTGAGCGACCGCCTTGGCAAGTTCGAGACAGTGTTCCTGATGGGTAACCATGAAGAGGCCCTCCTCAAATTCCTCGATGATGAGTCATTCGGAAGCCAATGGGTTCGCTATGGCGGCGGCGAAACACTCTATTCCTACGGCTTCCAGCCACCGAACACGCGCGGCAGCCTGGGATCACATGAGGCGATGGCTGACGCTCGGGCGGCCTGGAGCAAGCTATGGGCAGCCTTCCGCGAGCGCTTGCCACCGGACCACTTGGCGTTTTACCAGGCGCTCCAGCCTTACCATTCCGCTGGCGACTATTTTTTCGTTCATGCGGGCCTCAGACCGGACAGACCCATGCACGAGCAAAGCACACGCGATATGCTTTGGATCCGCGACGAATTTCTTGACGACCCTCGGCAATTTTCGCATCTGATTGTCCATGGACACACGCCCGCCGAGGGAATCTACCGGGACAATCGCCGAATTGGTCTGGACACTGGTGCGTTCCTGAGCGGAAAATTATCTGCCGTAAAACTCATGGGTGAGGAGGTAACTTTCCTGACCACGTGAGTGTGTCAGACTGAAACACTTTGGCCTAAAATCGTCGCCACAGATTGGAGATTACAAATATGTTGCTGCTTCGTTCTATTTCGCTCATGGTAACCGCCGCCATGTTCATGTTTGCCACGGCTTGCCAATCTACGGGGTCCGTGAGTCGCCAAGTCGCCGATCCTGCGATATCGGCGGCCGCTCAGACGAATACTGCCTATACTTTAGGCACGGGCGACAAGTTGCGTATCAATGTGTTCGGCCAACCTGAATTGTCGGGCGAGTTCGTCGTGGATGGTACGGGTGCCATTTCATTGCCACTCATCGGGCAGGTGGAAGCTGTCGGCATCAGTACGCAGGAACTGGAAACCAAGATTGCGACCAATCTGTCGAGCGGCTTTCTGCTCGATCCAAAGGTCAGCGCCGAAGTGATCAATTATCGTCCGTTTTACATTCTTGGCGAGGTAGGTCGCCCCGGGGAATATCCATTCAATTCCGGGCTAACCGTGCTGAATGCTGTAGCAGCAGCAGGAGGTTTCACCTATCGCGCCAATAAAAAGGTCGTATTTATCAAAAGCGCTGACGGAAATGAGGAAGCGGCTCTCAAGCTTGACACAAACACGGTCGTGAGGCCTGGCGACACACTTCGGATTGGCGAGCGCATTTTCTAGGGCTCGACTGAACAAACCTGAAAGATAATCGAGAAGTCTGCGCTCGCAATGATCAATCGATCATTGCGGGCGTGTTTCATTTCAGGTCAGCGATTTGAGCCTTGCGTATCACAACGATACGCAAAAATCCGTTAAAAGCCTAATGTGAATGAATATTTATCCAATACTTCGCCTGAGAGGAGAAAGTGCAAACGGAGAGTTAATAAATCGCAAAAATAGAGCTATAAAGATTGCATTGGTTGGGGCGAACGCAATAAGCGTGGATCTCAAAAGCGGTAAGATAATTGCAAACATGTCGAGTGGACGCGGCATCGTGAGCAAACCGCTAGTTGATTGCAGGGGACCAGAATGGGCTTGAGACTAAGTAAATCGTCGAGGCAGGCAGAAGCCACCGCTTACAAAGCGACCCGCCTGCGAACCTCCGTCGCCGACGACCATGCCCTCTTTTTCAAACGCCTTTTTGATATCCTTGTCGCGGGATCGGCCCTCCTCATGGTTGCGCCGCTTATACTCACCATCGCCGTCGCCATTCGCGTGCAGGATGGTGGCAAGGCTTTTTATTCCCAGCGGCGTTTCGGATTGAACGGCGAAACATTCAACTGTTTCAAACTCCGTTCAATGGTTCCTGATGCGCAAGAACGGCTCGAATACATTCTTGAGAATGATCCGACTGCTCGGCGCGAATGGGAAGAGTCGCAAAAGCTGACCCATGATCCTCGCATAACGTCACTCGGTCATTTCATACGAAAGACGTCGATTGACGAATTGCCACAACTTTACAACGTCCTGCGCGGTGACATGTCGCTGGTTGGTCCCCGCCCAATCGTCGAAAGTGAAATACCGAAATACGGCGAGAACTTCCGGCAGTACTGCGCTGTGCGCCCCGGAATCACGGGTCTGTGGCAGGTGACGGGTCGCAGCGACACGTCTTATCCACAGCGAGTCGCGACCGACATGGAATATGTTCGTAGCCGGTCTTTTTGGGGCGACGTCAAGATCGTTCTCCTGACGGTGCCAGCCGTGTTCAAATCCCAAGGCGCGCGATAGAATCGCGCTTCAGCTTCAAAACCCCCGTTGCTTGCAGGATTGAACGAATGGCCGAGACTCGCTTCAGGAACATCTTCACAAAGAGCATTGCGATTGTGCTTGCGCTCCTGGTTGCGATGATCATTGTGGCCCACTTCTGGTTTCGCGCATCCAGCACAATGGTCGTTGACCGCGGTGACGGCAAATCTTTCAACCTTTCCTTTGCCGACAGCTTTGACGAAGAAGACTGGTTTATTTCGGATTTCACCTTTCCGTCCACTTTCTACAGGGCCGGCTGGGTGAAGGACAATGTTCAATACCATGCGTCAAGTATTTCACTGGAAATCAATCGCAAACCCATTGCTCACCAACCTTTCTCAGGTGCTGAAGTCCAGAAAACCGGCTTCTATGGTTATGGGCGCTTTGAAGTCATCATGCAGGCTGCGCCAGGGTCTGGTGTCGTCTCTTCCTTTTTTACCCATACCGACGCGAATTTTGACGATCCGCACGACGAAATCGATATCGAGTTTCTTGGCAATGATACGCGCCGGTTTCAAGCGAACCTGTTCGTCAACGGAAAGACAAAAGGGCCGATTCTTATCGATTTACCTTTCGACGCCGCAGACGAACCTCATGTCTATGCGTTCGACTGGCGACCCGACTCCGTCACGTGGTTTGTAGATGGCAAGCTGGTCAAGATGATCTCTGCCGCCGACCGGCCCATTCCCCAATCGCCTGGCCGGCTCATGATGAATATCTGGACGGGCAGCGAAGATCAGTACGCATGGCATGGCCCACCGGAATTCGCCGATGGGGCTCGGGCAATCTACTACTGCGTCAGTTTTCAGGCGCTGGGAGACACTTCTTCCCAATGTTCCGATTCTGAAGCGGGCATGGCCATCAGGAAAGCTCCCAGGACCTGAACCCGGTCAAGATGGTTTTCTCCCAGATCAAGGCTCATCTGCGAGCTGTCAGTGCCGGAACGATCGAGGAATTCTCCACAGCTATCGGCGACATGTGCGCCCTCTTCAAACCCAAAGAACGCCTGGACGCCGTCAAGGCCGCATACATGTTTCACACCGAGCGCACGGCGCTCGATTCTGAACCTGGAGTATCCGTCTTGATCAAGCCCGATACGCTAGCCAAACAGCGCCATTACTCCGGAAATAATAACGCTCCAGAGAAGCGCGCTCAGTCCAACGATAATAAGCAGTCTGGCCCATATGGGCCACAGCCGTGTCGTCGCACCTGACAAATGCCCTGTTTCAGGACGTCTCTGCGTCTCGAGTGAATACTCGACGGAAGTCCTGGGGAACCGGAGAAGTCGGGAGGGTGTCATCGACATGAGTTTTGACCATCCAACTTTAACGACAGCTTAAAGCGTCATCATTTGTTTCGCGAGCACACGACAATGCTTGAGGGTGGAATCGGGCAAGAATGGGACTGAAACGCGTCATACTCCGACCTTTCCAAGCGTTAACAGTACCCCGAAAGCGAACAGTCGGGCATCAGGCCGCTTTCTGGCGGATAACGGGAGCACACTTTCGAACTTTCGCTCGCTGGCTCCCAAGGTCCTGACTGACGCAAAGCAGAACAGGTTCACCAGCGTATTGAACCTGCCCGAGAGACAAGATTCGGCGAAAGACGTCGTCAGAATAATCGCGCCGGTAATCAACAATGAGGTGGTCCTGTTTTCCTGCACTGTTTTCCGGCCTTGCGAAGGTATAACGGGGTTGTTGATCAGGGCGCTTTCTTGAGTTCGTTTCGAGTTCCATATGCTTCGTCGGGCGTGGCTTCACCAGGACCGAAAGCTTGGACAGGACAGTAACGAGACCAGCGGTCAGGCCCTTCTTGGGTCACAGGCATCGGCTCACCGCAGGGTGTTCCCGGGCAGCTGACAGGTCCTGGGAAAGACACGTGAACCGGTCGATCAGAGTGTGGGTCAAACCACACCGGAGCGCCCTGGCGGCACCAGACTACCAGACGGTCGATCGGTGTTAGAGTCACGCTGCGCGGGAACAGGTCCTATCTATTTACCGTCCCATGTTGGATATCCCTTGCGCGTTCGGGATATACCTTGGCTCACTGTCCAGGTTTCTGGGATCAGCTCAAACCTGAAAATGTCAAATCCTTGCCCAGAATTCCCAGGAAATCCTGCATCGCGGCATTTTCAGGCATGTTGAGTACGAAGATCGTTCTGGTCAGAGCCCTGACCGTTACAGCCATCAACATCGACAAGCGAAAACAGAGCCAGTCTGTCTTCGGCCACTGTGTTAGGTTCCTCGTGATTGGTGTCAGCAACAACAGCTTCCGACGGATCCGCGTAAGATGACCTCCCTCAGGTCAAATTTACACCCCGTCTCAGGACGCGATCCCGACGAAGAACATCACGCGCAGATAGCGGACGGGCGCGAGAGGCCATCGAGCGGCAGACACGTGACAACAGGCCATATCGTAACGAGCGCCTTGCGACCCCGTGCTATAAGGGTCGACGACCTCCAACAATTTTTCATGGTTGACCGGTATGGTCTGCACCATTTTCATTGTGAACGCGCCTTTATAAGTACGCGCTCCAACACCTCCGCGAAAAACCCGTTGGGTTCGACAAACACCTCGTTTGGCATCTCAAGCAACCGTTGCCGACAAGCGGCTAATCTGCTCCGATCGCTCAGTAGGGAAGCAAACAGTTCAGGCAAGGTTTCATCCAGAGGTTCTTCGACGGATATTCCGCAATCATTTCGGTTGATCCATGCGGCCGTCTCCGTGCCAGCCGGCGCGATCGCCGGGGTGGCATAGTAGCCGCCTTCGTAAATGCGGTTGGGCAGCAGCCAGCTGGAGTTGAAGCCCGCTTCCATGAAGTCCCCTGCCCACACGACGTCCAACCCGCCATATATGGCGGCAAGGTCTTCCGGCGACCGGTAACGTCCGCCGAACGCCATGTTCGCGCGCGCATAGATTTCAGACTCAAAGACTGGGATTTCTGTTCGGGCCGGTTGGCCATGCAGCCTGACTTCGAGCTGGTCAGGATAGCGATCAGCCAACGCGCACAACAAGTCAAATGACCTTTGGCATCGCAAATTGCCGACCCAGCCCAACCTGAGTGGCGCATCTGGCTTTGACGCTTGCCGGTCAATGTCGATCGGATCCGGACGCGGCCCGAAATCGCTCGCTGCCGTCAGGCGGTTCTCGACGAGGTAAGGCTCATATAGACCCCGATAGTGCTTCTCGAAATGATTGCGGAGGAAGCCCGGTGAACTCACAACCAGGCCGATCGTGCGACACAGCAAACGCCGCTCAATTCCCCGAAAAATCATGCCTATCCAATCCTTGCGCGTCAGCAGACGGTGGACATCAAGGCTTTCATAGATCACCGGCGTATCCAGCTTCGCGTATCGCTTGGCCAGGAATGCGCAAGCAAGCATGTCCAGATTGCGCGCATAAATCACGTCAGCGGCCGCAAGACCGCTTCTCGAATCAACGGCGATACGCGCTCCCGAAAACACCCGCATTATCCGCTGCAGGAACGCGCCGTCGCGGGTTTGGCCAAGATCGACATTATCCCATTCTGGCGCAACGTCACCTTGTCGGCGCATCATGAAGCCGACGACCGACACACCGCCGTCCTGCATTGCACGCACGCGCCGCAACACTGCTGCATCACCCGCATCATGACCAAAAAATGCCACCTTGATCATTGCATTTCCCTACGCATGACCGGGCACGATTTTGACATCCCCTGGCTATGAGGCTTCGCCCCGCCCACAGGAGTCTGCTTCAGGATCTTGACGTTTCTTTTTGTGATTTCGCACGAGACGTCACTTTTTCGCTGTTCACCGACGGCGAAATGGAGTTCGCAGTTGACTTCATGAAGTTATCCTTTGGCGTCTTGTTCCATCCAAAAATGGACTTCTTTGGCTCCATCGAATAATACTTGCTGTAGGCCTTGTACGCCGCTCCCGGATCATTGTGATGACGACGGCGGTTGAGATCCACCATATTGAGCGTCGTGCCAAGAAGATCAGCATTGAATGACTTCAGCAGGTGTAGCGACTGCTTCACCGCAGATCGAAGCGAACGACGCCACCGAATGACAAGGATCGTCTTGTCGGCCTTGCCCGCAACCACACGGGCTTCTGCCATCAACAGGAGAGGTCCGGTATCGATCAGGATGAGATCATACATAGAACGCAGGCGTGCCAGCAGGTCATCGAATGCCCGCGTACCGAAGACGTCATGTGGAACATGACCTGATTTCGAGAGTGGAAGTATGTCCAGCATGCTCCTGTGATCCTTGCAGATCGCATCCGACAGCTGTCCGGCACCGAACAGATGTTCGATAAAGCCGATTTCCGGAGACAACGCAGCTGCCTCGGTCAACTGGCGACGACGGAAGTCGCCGTCGATCACAAGCGTCCGGGAACCAGACATTGCAGACATGCGTCCGAGGCTCAAGGTCAGGCTGGTCTTGCCTTCGTCCGGCAGAGACGATGTGACAGCCACTGTTTTCGTCTCGCTGTCGATATCAGAGAATGCAATCGCTGCACGAAGATAGCGAATACTTTCTGCGAACGCGGAGAGCGGATTGTCCACGAGGAAGTCTGCGGGGTTCACCTGGGAGAAAGGCAACAAGCTTGTGCTGCGGATCAGTGGCACCGAACCGATCGAATTCACACCAAGCTTGCGCTCAACTTCTTCGGCCGAACTGATCTTCATGTCGAATAATTCGGCGAGCAAAGCCAGCCCACCACCGATGATGCCGCCAAGCAGGCAACCGATAATCAGGTTCAAGAATATCCGTGGCGAACTGGGAGCGCTGGGCACGGACGCTGTCGAAAGGATGTTCGCATCGGCCTGAACCAAGTCGTCCTGCTCGCGTGTCTCCTTCGATCGGCTGATGAACTCCTCGTAGAGCACGCGGCTGGTCTCTGCATCCCGCTCGAGTTCACGCAGGCGCACAAGATTGATATTGTTACCCCGCAGCTGCGCGGTCGACTGGCTGATATTGGAATTGATGCTGCTGATCTGGTCCTGAGCAACCTTGAGTTCGCTCTCAAGATTTGACGCTATCCGGTTTACTTCCGCCGTTATCTGACGTTCGATGTCAGCTGCCTCATTACGTGCGCCGACGAGCTCAGGGTGCGCGGGCCCCAACGTCGTTTCAAGTTCAGCTACGCGCCGCAATATTTGTGCGCGCTGGGTCTTGAGACTCGAGATAACGGGAGAATCCAACACTTCAGCGATGGCATCAATACCTGCGCCGCTGTCGATCTGCCGTTTCATGCTCTGATAACGGGCACGGGCACGGTTCAGCTGGGCTTCCAGCACGCTTTTCTGGTTGGTATTATAGGCAATCTGTTGCTCGGTGAGTGTCGCGCCCTGGGCAGACAACAGCCCGGTCGCTGCCCGGAATTCCTCCACGCGTTGCTCTTTCGCTTCCACTTCATCGCGCAAACCAGCCACGCGATCGGATAGCCAGGCTGTCGCGCGCCGGGTCGCTTCGAGTTTGGAATCGAGCTGCTGCACACGGTACTGGTCCGCGACGGCATTCGCAATCCGCGCAGCCGTTTCGGGGGAGCTGCTCGTCACTTCGACATCGATCAGATAGGTCGTCCCGACGCGGCTGATATTTACCTTGCCCATCAGGGTTCGGACAACTGTCTCAAGAATGGCCGACTCGCGTTCCTCAGGGCTGAGGTTTGCATAGGGCGTCACGTCCTTCTTGGCTTGACCCGTCCAAGACCTGACCTGATCAAACATGCTCGGCTTGCGCTCGACGAGGGTCCAGTTGAATTCCGGATCTTCCACGAGCTTGAGCTTGGTCGCGACCTTGGTAAGAATCGACTTCGAGCCCATCACCCGAACTTCCGTGTCGATCACGGCCGTGCTGGCAGCCAGTCCACCGAGTACACTGCCCAGATCAATGACGTTTTCCTTGTTCGTATCGAGCTGCAAGATCGCATTTGCTTTGTACATCGGTGTCTGCGTGAAGGTCACGTACGCAACGAGCAGAACCGTCACGAGAAAGCCGGTCGCGATGATCCAGAAGCGGCGGTAGACGGTGCCTACCAGCGCCTTGAAGTCAATCGGCATGTTATCGCGCGCATCACCAACGTGTGATACAGCCTGCGAGGGAATTTCCAGACTATAAGTCTTGGTCAAGGTACTACACCATCTCATTTCGGCCGCAGCCCGAAGAACGGGTTACGGATATATTGGGGCTATCAGGGATAAAGTTTCAGGCCGACGCCAATCTGGTTGACGTCATATGAGGGGTCGCCAAAAACGCCAGCGCCGCTCGAATCGCGAGCTATGTGCCGGGCGAAAGCTTCGACATGAACCCGCTTGCTCAGCTTGTACGCCGCCGTCAGCGACAGGTCGTTGATATCGTCCGTCCGGTCAATTTCCTGATAGTCATAGCTCGAAACACTGGCCTCTGCACTCAGGATGACGTTGCGGCGCAGCTCGTGGTCAACGCGCGCGCCGAAATTGGTTTGAAGTGCGCTCGGTGAATCGATCACGCCGATATCGACGACCCGGCGCCCTGCAGTAAAGCCAACCGTTGTCAGCCGGCTCGGGAACCATTGCATACGCCCATCCACGGACACGCCATCGACGTCATTGAAGTAGTCGTCATCCTTGTCTTCGTTCAGGTAGCCGATCGCGATATCACCTCGGACAAGCGAGTTGAGTTCAAAATCGGCACCGGCGGCCACTGTGTAACCGCTTGAATCGCGCGAGCGGAACGCACCGCCCAGGAATTGGGGTTCATCATACGAACGATCGATGATCGAGCCCTGGGTATACACGGCCAGATTTGGTGACACTGCGTAGGACAGTCGGGTTTGAGCGACCGTGGTACTGCTGTCGCGATAGTCCTGGTCGACCAGTATTCCGGTACCGGCCTCGCGGCCGTCTTCGTAGTTTTCCTGCGACGCTTCAACGAAATTGGTCCAGCGGAAACGGTCACTTTGGTAATTCGCATTCACCGACGCACCGACGCGTGTGATTCCGATCGGGCGATCGAGGCCGGAAGCATTCGCCAGGTCCGTTCGAGCTTCGACCCGATCTTCAACGAATACAGCGCCGCCGACCGACACATCACGACTAACGTTCAGCCGGCCACGCAACCGTCCGCGCAGATCATTCGAAGACTCTTCGTCGCCTTCAATGTATTCGTTGCGAAACGCTGACACATCCAGGCCTATTTCATGCACATTCCAGTTTGTGCGAGCGGCCACTTCCATGCCTAGCCGGGCGACAGTACCGGATTCCTCATTCGAGTTTGTCGCACGAATGTTGTCGACATAGGTCAGAGAGGCACTGGCATTGGAATTAACCAGGAATGCACCAAGGCGAATGGGCTCGGGATCGTAGGCGGGTTGACGGCGGTCCAGGACCGACTCGTACTTGTCGCGGCTATAGTAATTCTCGCCCTGAGCGGCTGCGCTCGCAGCCATCACACTGCTGGCAGCAACGCTCAGCAGGCAAAAACGCTTGAATTTCGACATGAATGCAATCCCCTTGGTAAATTATGGTTTGTGTCAGTTCATAACAGCCTGCCGCGCGCTGCAAGCTTTAGACCATGTTTGCCGTTAACGTGCGGTTGTTGCGCCCCGGCTGCCAGCCTACTCACCGCACGCACCAGATTGTCGCAAACGCGGTGAATTCGAACAGTCTCTTTGCACGACACGGATGAAAATGCGCTGAATACGATAGCTGAAATTTCGAGTATTGGCGCACGGCTCCCTGTCAATCGCATCAGCCCCCCAGACGGCAAGCAGATCGTCGCTGCGCCGTCCCGAAATCAGGAAACGATTACCTGGAGTTGAAAGTTTCTCTATCATCCCCACCCATATTCTATGTGTGTCGCCAAATCGCCTGCACTTATCCCGACCAGTTCATATGCGCGGAGCATTCCAGCCTTCGCACATTACGGCTTAAGGTCCAGTCCAACGAGAAACGTCCGAAATTGCAACATGCTCACCAGAAGTTAATGCTACACGTTTGATAATTTATTGTCACCCTGCGTCCCCTGCTGATACAGGGATAATGTGACATGAACGCGCGTTCTTTTCATATTATCAAGGTAGCGCCCCATCAGATGGTGTAATTCGTGAACGCCGTCCTTGCTGCGGTGATGGGTTCAGTTGTCCACGCAGGGCAGGCTGAGAACAGGGTTATAGAGAGGTGGCTCGGTTCATCTGAACAGGCCATGCGTACAGATTCGTACTTCAAATATCCCTTTTAACGCGAAAGGCGCCTGCGAAGCGCAGCCTTGTCATACACAGAAACAACGCCAATGCTTTCAACATATGCCCGCCGCGCAATTCACTCCAAACACGCCATCTCAATCCCAAGGCCAGAGACGAAGCTATTTGCGAACCAGGACGCGAACCATCGGCCAACCTCTCAAGCGCAAGCATGAGAGAGCGATCCGTGATGATCTCATCACAGCCGTACTTTCCAGCGAGTGAGCGCCATATAATGCTTGATTCCGCCTCGCTCAGTGGATCCTTCGTAAGGTCTCTGGCAGCACTAAAGTCTTCAATTGCAAGATCCCACAGCTTCTTGCGGGCCATTATCGCGCCGCGGCTCAGAAGCGCGTACCGAAGCGCCGCTGGACCGACCAGTTCCTTGTGAGGTGGGATGTACTCTTCAAGATCAAAACTCGCATATATATTTCTGAATATGGATTGGTCGTTCTCGACCCATTTGGAATCACGCTGATCACTGGAGATCGCCCTGGCGCCCGCCCCCCGTTCGCCGTCATGAACGCGCTGAAGAAACACAACGTCTTCGGTCGAGGCTACCTTTGCGGCCCGCGCCAAACGAATAAGCATTTCGTAATCCTGCGAACGCGCCCGGTTAATATCGAACGGACCCACACGATCATACAGAGACTTGCGGACAAGCATTCCGGGCTGGTGGACAAACATATCTTCCATCGTCGCGATCAGGAACTCGTCCGGCAAGCATTCGCACCAGTAACCAGTATCGAACCGCCTGATCTCGCCTGATGGTTTAGCTGAAAATCGCTCATGCCTTCCGTATGCGAACTCCGCGTCGGGGTCGCGGTCGAACAAATCAATCAGGGTCTGCAGCGCATCTGGATTCATCAGATCGTCATCGTCGACGATCCAGATCAGCCCGTCTCGCGCATGGCGAAGACCCAGGTTAAGCGCAGCGGATTTACCCTGGTTCTCCTGGGTCAGGATGCGGACCCTGTCGCCCAGTGTTGAAAGCCTCTTCAACGTATCATCAGTGGATCCGTCGTTTATGACAACGATCTCATCCGGCAAACGGGATTGCGCAAAAACTGAGGCTAACGTGGCAAGCAGCAATTCAGAACGATTGTAAGTCGGGATCAGAACTGTAACGAATTGGCACGACATGTAGCTTGTTCCAAATCTTTGAAGACCTAAAGGCGTCCCGGCCTTCCTTGTGGGCGTCAACTCGGAACTTTGCGCTAATGTACCATGCAATGGGCAGGCCAACAGCTTGGATAAAATACGATGCCGAATCAAGCTTAGCCCGCAACGCCGGAGTATCCGTCTTGGTCAAGCCAGTCTTGGTTCCCATTTCCGGTCAGCCCTGATGAGGGCATTTGCGAGGATGATGAGTTTTCGCATGATTGCGGTGAGCGCGACTTTTGGTGGTTTACCGCGTGCCGTCATGGCCTGGCACATGGCAGCGAAGTCCGGATTGAACCGGGCAGCGACCAGAGCTGGCATGTAAAGGGCCTGACGGACATTTACCCTGCCTCCGGTAACGAAGGCCTTGCCCGTCCGCTTGCCGGACTGGCGGGTCATGAGCGCAGTTCCCGAGAGGGCGGCTATGGCCTGACTGTCGAGAGTTCCGAGCTCTGGCATGTCGGCGATCAGGGTAAAGGCTGAACGTGTGGCGAGGCCGGGGATAGACGTCAGGACGCCAAACCTTCTGGCAAGGTCCTGGTCGCTTTCAATAATGGCCAGCATCCTGTCTTCGATGGCCTCCAGATGGCGCGCTACCTGGGCGAGGCGTTCGCGTGACTGGCGTTTCAGCAACGGGCTTTGTAGCGATTTCTCCCGGTTCCTGGCTGCGGTAATGGGTTCAGTTGCCCACGTCGGACAGACTGGGAACAGGGTTATCGGGACTGTCCCGAATATTGTGCTAGTGGCCCGTTTCCATTATCAGACCACGAACCTGTCACGCAAGATGACAGCGAACTGGGTCTTTGCCTCGAACCATTCACGTGGGGGGCCGTGACCATTCCTGGGCAGCGTGGTTGAGGACTAAGTATCGCAGCTTCATAGCGGCCTCGTCACTCGGGAAGTGACCGCGCCGACTGTCCACTGGATGGTCGGGAAGCAGGATCACTTGCGCAGCTTCGGGATATCGAGATCGATCCGGCCAGCCCGGTTCCGCGGGAAATCGCCATGCGATTTCTATTCCGCTTCACCCCAAGCCCGTTCGCGGTATCCGTTCCTGCAAACGTTGCGATCCGCAGAGCGGTTAACGGAAGCCGTGCCCGTGCGCGCCTCCGTTTCCATCTCCATGATCGGTCCGGCCGCAAAGGCCAGCATGCCGTGCACCAGATCATCGTTGGTGCTCTGGTCAATCAGCTCGAATAGAGCCAGTCTGTCTTCGGTCATGGTGTGTGGTCCTTCTGCTTGTAATATCGAAACCACAATCTCGACGGATTTGCGCACGATGACCTTCGTCGGGTCGAATTTACACCCTGTTCCGGAATGCGACCATTATTAACAAGCTTTTGCATAATTCATGATTTCCTCTCTCACCCTCCTCACTGAAGCCCATCGTAGCGCGTGGGACAGTGTGTAGTGACAGACGTCGATATGATCGTCATCGGCGCTGGCGCCATCGGGCTTGCTTGCGCCGCCGAATTGGCTCGCCGCGGGCACGAAACGTATGTCCTTGAGTCTGCGCGGGCGATCGGCACAGGAACGTCCTCGCGCAACAGCGAAGTTATCCACGCAGGCCTCTATTATCGGACGGGCAGCTTGCGCCATCGCTTGTGCGTTTCTGGCCGGCGCAAGCTCTACGCCTACCTTGCCCAGCATACCATCCCACACAAACGCACGGGCAAGCTGATTGTCTCCACAGATCCCAGTCAGCAAGAAACGCTGGAATCCCTGTTCGCTCAAGGTCGGCATAATGACGTAGAAGGCTTGAGGATGCTCAGCGCATCCGAGGCAAGAAAACTTGAACCCCGTCTTCGTTGCGATACCGCGCTTCTGTCCGAAGAAACCGGTCTGATCGACAGCCACACCTTCATGGCCACCCTCCGAAACGAGCTCGAGGATCACGGCGGCAATGTGCTGTTTGACGCGACGGTTCTGGAAATGCGGATCCTGCCCGATGGCCGGTTCGAACTCAGTGTAGGTGGACGGGAGCCTTACACGATCACCACCCGGCACCTGATCAACAGTGCCGGCCTGCATGCGCATGGTCTGGCCGCTCGGATGGAGGGATATGACACGTCCCTGTTGCCCGGCTTTAAACTTGCCAAGGGCAATTACTTCAGCTGTCAGTCGCGGCCCTCGTTTTCGAGGCTGATCTATCCTGTACCCGTTGTCGGCGGATTGGGCATTCACGTTACGCTGGATCTGGCCGGACAAATGCGCTTCGGGCCCGACGTCGAATGGCTCGATCACAATGACCCTGACCGGGTCGATTACCATGTGGACCCCGAGCGTTCTGAATCATTCTATGAAGCCGTTCGGGCCTATTGGCCGGGCCTTCCGGACGGCGCGATCGTGCCGGACTATTCGGGATGTCGTCCTAAGCTGGCAGGACCCAACGAACCCGCTGCTGATTTCAGGATCGACGGCCCAGCGCTGCACGGCTATGAAGGTCTGGTTCACCTGTTTGGCATCGAATCCCCCGGGCTTACGAGTTCGCTTGCGATTGCAGACCACGTCGCAGATGCGTTGAGAACTTACCCCGTTTGAATAGCTTTTATGGGCCCAATCGTCGCTGGAACAAGACTTGCACCGAGTGGAGCAGCCCGATGCAGAGCCATTTCCAACCCGACCGAGCAGACTCTGAGGAAAAAATACCTTGTTGATCGAGATCTGTGTCTGCACGTTCCGCCGCGCGTCCCTGGCAGACACGCTTCGCTCGCTCGGACGTCAGGTCCTGCCTGAAGGCTCTGACCTTCGCATCATCGTCGCCGACAATGACGAAGTGCCGTCGGCGCAGGAACAGGTCACCCGTATTGCGCAGGATTTGCCGGTTCCGGTCCACTATGTCCATGCACCCAGCCGGAACATCTCAATAGCCCGAAACGCCTGTCTGGACGCGGCGACCGGCGATTTCCTGGCTTTCATAGATGATGACGAGGTGGCTCCGCCGACCTGGATCGCTGACATACATGCCCTGCTTGTGTCGGGCCCCTATGATGCTGTTTTCGGACCGGCCATTGCCGAGTATCCCGATACAGCTCCAGCCTGGATAAAGCAGGGAGAGTATCACTCCAATCTGCCGACAGCCCGCAACGGAATCGTGCAGACAGGCCATACATGCAACGCCCTTATCCGGACACATGCCCCCTGCTTCCACAACCAGCGCTTCCTGCTGGAAAAAGGCCGAACCGGGGGTGAAGATACCGAGTTCTTCTTCCGGGCTTGGCGGGCTGGCGCCAAGTTTGCCCGTTCCGACACAGCCAAAGTCTTCGAACCCGTTGATCCGTCACGCCTTGGTTTTGCTTGGATCGCAAAGCGGCGGTTCAGGTCCGGGATCACGTACGGCCGCCTCGAAAGAGGAAGATTATCCCTCGCCATGGCAGGCGTTTCACTGTGTTTGACAATCCTGAAAATTGCCTATTGCATGGTTCGGGCCTTGCTGGCGGTCTTCTCCAGCACCCGGCGCAATTTCTGGCTCCTGAGGGCCGTGTTCCATTCAGGCGTTATCACGTCAATCTCGTCCGTGAAGGAACAGGAACTGTACGGATAACGCCCGATCTGGCTTAGCGTATCGCGGCTATTCGGCCGCGATGGGAAGGTCCACGGCTGAGAGTTCGGTGTAGCGTTTCAGGTGATGATCGACATTGCCGAATTCGGCATCGATCATTGTCAGGCGCTTGAAATAGTGGCCGACGGCCATCTCGTCCGTCATGCCCATGCCGCCGTGGATCTGGATCGCCTGCTGGCCGACAAAGCGTCCGCCCTGGCCGATCCGGACCTTTGCGGCGGAGGCGGCCTTCTTCCGCGTGACGTCATCTTCATCAAGCTTCAGCGTGGCCATGTACGTCATGGACACAGACTGCTCATGCTCCATGAACATATCCACCATGCGGTGTTGAAGGACCTGGAACTTGCCGATGGCAACGCCGAACTGCTTGCGATTGCGCGAATACTCGACCGTCATTTCATGCGCGATTTTCATCGCACCACAGGCTTCGGCGCACAGGGCGGCAATTGCCTCGTCCGTCACGAGTTCCACCAATGGCAGACCATTATCGACTTCGCCGATAACGGCATCCGCGCCGACCGACACGTCCTCGAAATAGACTTCCGACGCCCGGCGGCCGTCGACCGTTGGATAGTCGCGCGTCGAGACGCCGCTGGCATCCTTCGCGACGACAAACACCGTGACACCCTTGGCATCGCGGCGTGCGCCGGATGTGCGGGCGGTGACTACAAAATGAGTTGCCCAGGGCGCGCCGATGACAACCGCCTTGTGGCCATTGATCTTGAAGCCGGCACCATCTTTCGTGGCGGTCGTCTCAAGATCGGCAAGATTGTAGCGGCCTCGTGGCTCGGCATAGGCGAACGCAAAGATCTGCTCGCCAGACATGATACCGGCCAGATGCTCGGCCTTCTGGGCATCGCTGCCCCGCTTCAGAAAACCACCGCCGCAAACGACGCTTGGAAGGTAAGGCTCAACAACAAGTCCCTTGCCGAACTCTTCCATCACGACCATTGCGTCGATCGGGCCGCCGCCCAGGCCGCCATCTTCTTCGCTGAACGGCGCCATCAGCAGTCCAAGCTCGGCAAACTGCGCCCACATTTCAGGACGCCAGCCATCCTTCGACGCCACGACCTTGCGGCGTGTATCGAAATCATACTGCTCCCGGATCAGCCTCGAAAGGCTGTCGCGAATCATGGTCTGCTCTTCGGTGAAATTGAAATCCATGTACTTTTCTCCCTGCCCCGTGTGCCCTAGAGGCCCAGGATCATCTTGCTGATAATGCCGCGCTGAATTTCGTTCGATCCGCCATAGATCGACGTCTTGCGCATGTTGAAATAGGTCTCCGCCGCGAAGTTGGAGTGGTCTGGACCAACGCCCCGTTCGTTGGAGCCGTCGGGCTCCATGCCCGCGGTATACGGCTCGGCATAATTACCCACCGCCTCAAGCGTGAGCTCGGTCAAACGCTGCTGGATCTCGGTTCCCTTGATCTTGAGGATCGAGCTTTCCGGTCCCGGGCCTTTACCTGCCGATTCAGAGGCAAGTGTACGCAGTTCCGTGAATTCCAGCGCCGTCAGGTCAATTTCGAGCTGGCTGATCTTGCGGGCAAAATCGCCGGATTTGATCAGCGGCTCGCCATCCACGAGTTCCTCGCTGGCAATCGCCCGGAGTTTTTCGACGCCGCGCTTGGAGCGCGCGACGCCTGCAATTCCGGAACGCTCATGAGCAAGCAGGAACTTGGCGCAGGTCCAGCCTTCGTTTTCCTTGCCGACAAGGTTTTCGATCGGCACGCGCACGTCTGTCAACCAGGTTTCGTTCACCTCATGGCCACCGTCGATCAGCTTGATCGGGCGCACTTCAACGCCAGGCGTTTTCATGTTGACGAGAATGAAGCTGATGCCTTCCTGCGGCTTTTTCGCGTTCGGGTCAGTGCGGCAGAGGAAGAAGCCCCAGTCAGCGAACTGGGCGAGTGTCGTCCAGGTTTTCTGGCCATTGATGACCCAATGATCGCCGTCACGTACAGCTGTCGTCTTCACGCTCGCAAGGTCAGAACCGGCACCCGGCTCGGAATACCCCTGGCACCACCACACATCACCGGAAAGAATACCCGGCAGGTGTTCTTTCTTCTGCTCCTCGGTGCCGAAGGTGTAGATAACTGGCGCAACCATCGCCACGCCGAACGGCAAAGGCATGATCGCATCAACGCGGGCATTCTCTTCAGACCAGATGTAGCGCTGGGTCGATGTCCACCCGGTGCCGCCATACTTTTCCGGCCAGGCTGGAGCGGACCAGCCCTTTTTTCCGAGAATCTTGTGCCAGGCGAGAAACTGCTCGCGAGTCAGATCCTCGCGTGTTCCAAATCCCATTAGCTCTTTAGGATAATTTTCGGAAATGAAGCTGCGAACTTCATCGCGGAAAGCAATTTCCTCTGGGGAAAAATCAAGATTCATGAGCGTGGAACTCCTCCGGGCAGATTTTTAGCTTGGCTTGGACTCTTTATGTCAGTCAAAACGGCTCCATGGCAAGGTTACGCGCACGTAAACGTAAACTTTGACGCAGGTAATCCATGCTATTACGCAAGGTTAGTATGCGTATTCAGGTGCTCGCTGGCTCGGCGATGAAGGGCGCGCAGGCCGTTTTCAGAACGCCGATTGCCGTCGCCGAACCCAATCCGCCTCCAGTCTGGAACTCAAGCTGCATGAGCGGCTTCATGCCGAGTCGCTCCAGGGCTGCCTCATGGGCGGGTCGCTGGGTGGTGTGAGAGGCGATGCAGTGACTGATGGCGGTGGGGTCGATGGCGTGAACAACACCCGCAGCGATCGTGGTGGCGAAACCGTCCAGCACCACGGGGACACCTTCATGGCGCGCAGCAATGATGGCGCCGACACAGGCCGCAAGTTCCCGCCCGCCAAGACAGCGCAGCGCCTCCAGCGGGTCAGACAAGTGGCCGCGGTGAAGCGTCAACGCCCGGCTGACCAGTTCAACGCGCCGCTTGGACAGGGCCGGTGGCGTATGGTTGCTGGGCCGCACCCAGTAATCCGGCGAACCACCGTAAAGTGCGCAGGCGACAGCCGCCGCCGCAGTCCCGACGCCGGCACCAGACACGGCCAGGGCGAGCAGGTCCGGCTTGTCCTCGACAGCCTCGAACCCGAAGGCAATCGTCGCAGCGCATTCGCGTTCGCTCATGGCGGCTGTATCGGCAATGCTCGGCGTTGGAGTGTCCAGCGCGAGTTCGAACACGCGGATATTCGCGCCAGCCTGCGTCGCAATCGCGGACAGAGGGGCGCGCCCCTCCTGCAAGGCTTCGACATGCGCCCGCGTATCCATGTTCGACGAGAGCGACACGCCTTCTTCGACCAGGCCGTGCGATCCGGCAAAAATCACGAGGGCCGGCTTCTCGATCCGGGGCGGATAGCGGTGCTGCCAGTTAGCCAGCCAGATGGCGGCTTCGCCCAGGCGGCCGAAGTCACCCTCGCGCCCCATCGTAAGCAAGGCCGCGCTGACCTGATCCCCCGGTCCGGTATCGAGCGGAATTCGCTTCAGGATCAACGCACGAACGTCTTCGAGAGGAGCCGTATTGTTGGCAGGTTCAGTCACGTCGGTCAGTCTCCAGATCCCGCGCAATTGGGGACAGTGCGTATTTATCAGAGAAAACGGCAAGTGCACGACAAGGATTTGTTACCTGGCACCGTGCCATACTTGCCCATCCTGCTCCATGAACTACGCTGTATATTGATGACTGACCAACCGATAAAGACTCCCTGCATAAAAGTCTGCGCCATAGACGCCACAACAGGTTGGTGCCTTGGGTGCGGTCGCACGCTGCCCGAAATCGGGCGCTGGATGGCCATGGGCGGTGACGCGCGCGATGATGTCATGGCTGCGCTTCCCGGGCGGGTTTCGCAGCTCAAAGCCATGGGCAGGAGGTAGGCATGGGCGGATTGGCCGGAAAAGCAGTATCGATGATCGTGGCGGCCAGCCTCGTTGCCGCAACGACAATCCTTTTTGTCGTTCCCAAACTGAACGAACGTAATGCCCCGGCTCCGGCCTCCGTGGAAGCCCCGGCGACGCCACAGGTCACATTCGCAAACGCCGCCATCATTGATCGCGAACCGGATGGCCACTACTGGACCCGGGCCGATGTCGATGGAACCGCCGTCAAGTTCATGGTCGATACCGGTGCAAGCACGGTGGCGATCACATTCCGGGATGCGCAGCGCATCGGCCTCAAGCCGGAAGAACTGGATTTCAAATGGGAAATCAGAACGGCTGGCGGGATCGTCTACGGCGCAGCCGTCACCCTCGACCGGATCCGGATTGGCCAGGTCGAAGTGGAGAACGTCGAGGGAATGGTCCTGCGCGAGGGCCTTGATCAGTCCCTTCTCGGCATGACGTTTCTGGGCGAACTCTACTCCTACGAATTCCGCAAGAGCCAGCTCCTCATACGCCAGTGACCGTCCTGCCATCCTGCCCTTTGCCGATACCGATCTCCCAGGCAAACCGGGTCTCGTCCCCTGCCCATCGCGCATAGGCAACCCGGCCTTGAAGGCCTGCCGCATTCATCAGGTCTCGATACCAGGTTTGCTCACCGGCATTCAGGCGCTGGGGATGCACGCCCCAGAGCAAGCATGCCTGACGTAAACGCTGATCATCAAGTGATCCATATAATATCGGCACGCCGCCGCGGACGCGCGAAAAGCGCGCAAGGCGCTCGAAAGCCCCCGTGCGCAAGGCCAGCGCCACAGCGCCTTCCGACTCTGCCATCTCCAGCGACGTTCGCGCGACGACATCGATGGCGTTTGAACACGTGCCCTCGCCGTCGAACTCTGCAATCGAGCGATGATAATCATCTGCCTTCTCTGTGGCCCTGATGATTCTGGACATGATGGCCACCGCAGTCGCAGGGTGGCGGCCAACGGCTGTTTCTGCTGACAGCATGACCGCGTCGGCGCCCTGATAGATCGCTGTTGCAACATCGCTGGCTTCGGCACGCGTTGGCGCCGAATTCTCGATCATCGATTCCAGCATCTGTGTCGCAACAATGACCGGCCTGCCCGCCGCCCGCGCTGCGCGAACGATCCGGCGCTGGATCACGGGCACATCCTCCGGCGCGAACTCCACGCCAAGGTCACCACGGGCGACCATGACCGCGTCGGCCGCTTCAACTATTGCGATGAGGTTGGCAATCGCCGCCGGCTTTTCCAGCTTGGCAACGAGCGGCGCCCGGCCGGCAATGATCGCCTTGGTCTCCAGAATATCCTCCACCGTCTGCACAAAGGACAGCGCGACAATGTCGACACCGATCTCGAGCGCGAAGGCGAGATCCTTGCGGTCCTTGTCTGTCAGCGCCTGCACGGGAAGGGCCTTGCCGCGAACGGTGAAGCCCTTTTTGTCACCCAACTTGCCGGGTACTTCCGATCTCACACGCGGCTGGTTTCCAGCCTGCGTGACTGTCAGGATCAGTTTGCCATCATCCACCAGGATCGTGTCGCCAACTTCCAGCATGGCGACGATCTCGGTGTGAGGCACAGGTATAACGTCATCCCGGTCCGTTTCATCGCCTGCAATCAGGTCGTATTCCGCCCGGAAGCCGAGCCGCATGCTACCGCCTGGAAACTTGCCCACCCGGACCTTTGGCCCTTGCAGGTCAGCAAGCGTTGCCAGCGGCTGGCCCAGTGCAGCCTCGGCGGCGCGAACCGCCTCAAGCGCCTCGCGATGCGCCTCATGCTCGCCATGGCTGAAATTCAGCCGGAACACGTCCACGCCCGCTTCGGCCAGCGCGCGGATTTCCTTGCGCGAACGGCTGCCAGGGCCAAGCGTCGCCACGATCTTGGCATTCTCTCCGCGAATCTTGTTCGTGGGCATTGCGTCTCTCCCCATGGCCCCCGCGGCACATCAGTTGCTGCGCAGCCTTTATGCGACTCGCGCAGTCTAGGCCAGCAGCATATCACGCAACGGAAAGCAGCGATTAGCCATCGGCTTTTACTGCGAGCGGATCATAGTTCAGGATCGGAGCCAGCCACCGCTCCGCCGTTCGCATGTCCCATCCCTTGCGAGCGGCATAGTCTTCCACCTGGTCCCGCTCGATCCGTCCTACTGCGAAATAGACGCTCTCAGGGTGCGCGAAATACATGCCCGACACGCTGGAGGCTGGCGTCATGGCAAAGCTTGAGGTCAGCGAGACGCCGATATTCTTTTCGGCATCGAGCAATTTGAACAGCGTGGCCTTTTCCGTATGTTCGGGCTGGCTGGGATAGCCCGGCGCTGGGCGGATGCCGCGATACTTTTCCTCGATGAGGTCCTCGGGCTTGAGGCCTTCGTCCGGCGCATAGGCCCAGAGTTCCCGGCGCACGCGCTCGTGCATGTATTCGGCGGCCGCTTCTGCAAACCGGTCCGCCAGCGCCTTCACGATGATGGATGAGTAATCGTCACCCCTGGCAACGAAGTCGGCAGCGATGGCCTCGACTTCCGGACCCGAGGTCACGCAAAATCCGCCGACCCAATCCTCGCCTTCGGGCGCAACAAAATCAGCCAGCGCGAAATTGGCGCGCGTATTGTCCTTCACCATCTGCTGGCGCAGCGTATGGAACACGTCGCCTGTCTCCAGCCTGATATCATCGCCGATGCTGTTTGCTCGCCAGAAGCCCACAACGGCCTTCGGCTTGAACCAGGCCTCACCGACAAGCTGCTGCATCATGGCCTCTGTATCGCGCCAGAGGCCACTCGCCGCCTCGCCGATGATCTTGTCCGTCAGGATCGCCGGATACTTCCCGGCGAGATCCCACGCCGAGAAATACGGTGTCCAGTCGATATAGCGGGCCAGCGTTGCCAGATCGAGATCATCGAAAGTCCGCACGCCGGAAAAGGCTGGCCTCGGCCGCTCATAAGAGTCCCAGTCGATTTTCAGTGCCGCAGCGCGCGCCTGTTCAATCGGCAGGCGCGGCTTGGGCGGCCCATCCTTGCGTGAATCCCTCATCTGCTGGTAGCGGGCCTTGGTCTGGGCGACGAGCGCAGGCTTCTCCTCGGCGTTCAGCAGTGTGCTGACGACACCAACGGCCCGGCTCGCGTCCGACACATGAATGACCGGCGCACACTGGATAACGGGATCAACCTTGACCGCTGTGTGCGCGGGGCTGGTCGTCGCGCCCCCGATCATCAGGGGCTGCGTCATGCCGCGGCGCTGCATCTCCGAGGCGACATAGACCATTTCGTCGAGGCTGGGCGTGATGAGGCCCGACAAGCCAATCACGTCGACATTCTGCTCGATCGCCGTGTCGAGGATTTTCTCTGCCGCAACCATCACGCCGAGATCGATGATTTCATAGCCATTACAGGCAAGCACCACGCCGACAATGTTCTTGCCGATATCGTGCACATCGCCCTTCACGGTGGCCATCAGCACCTTGCCATTCGAGACATCGACCGTGCCAAGCCGGATCTTCTCTTCCTCGAGATAGGGCTCAAGGTAGGCAACGGCGGCCTTCATGACGCGGGCCGATTTCACGACTTGCGGCAGGAACATCTTGCCGGAGCCGAACAGGTCTCCGACCACGTTCATGCCGTCCATCAACGGACCTTCGATCACGTGCAGCGGGCGCTCAACCGATTGGCGCGCCTCCTCGGTGTCCGCTTCAATAAACTCCGTAATGCCGTGAACCAGGCTGTGCTCAAGGCGTTTGGCAACGGGTGCTTCGCGCCAGCGCGTATCCTTCTCCTGCACTTTGCCCTTCTGGCCACGGAATGTTTCCGCGATTTCGACCAGCCGCTCGGTCGCGTCGTCGCGCCGGTTGAGGATGACGTCCTCGACGCGTGAGCGCAGTTCGGGTTCGATATCATCATAGATATCGAGCTGGCCCGCGTTGACGATACCCATGTCCATGCCTGCGGGGATCGCATAGTAGAGGAAAACAGAGTGCATTGCCCGGCGCACGGGCTCATTGCCCCGGAAGCTGAACGACACATTGGAAAGCCCGCCGGAGATATGGCAGCCCGGGCACGTCTCGCGGATCACTTTCGCCGCTTCGATGAAGTCCACAGCGTAATTATTGTGCTCTTCAATCCCCGTCGCGACGGCAAAAATGTTCGGATCGAAAATGATGTCCTCGGCCGGAAAGCCGACATCCTCTGTCAATATCTTGTAGGCGCGCTGGCATATTTCGATCTTGCGCTCGGCGGTATCCGCCTGCCCGATCTCGTCAAATGCCATAACCACGACCGCCGCCCCGTAGGACAGGCACATCCGTGCCTGCTTGCGGAACGTCTCTTCGCCTTCCTTCATGGAGATCGAGTTCACGACCGCCTTGCCCTGAACGCATTTCAGGCCGGCCTCGATGACATCCCATTTGGAACTGTCGATCATGACGGGCACGCGGGCAATATCCGGTTCGGCCGCGATCAGGTTCAGGAACGTGCGCATGGCTTCGGCGCCGTCGAGCATGCCTTCATCCATGTTCACATCAATGATCTGCGCGCCGTTCTCCACCTGGTTGCGGGCAACCTCGACCGCTGCCGGATAGTCACCCGCTGTAATCATTTTTCTGAACACGGCCGAGCCGGTTACGTTCGTGCGCTCGCCGATATTGACGAATCTTGTTGAAGCAGAAGCAGTCATTTGCGTGTTCGTCCCTTGCCGAGCGGCCAGTTGCCGTCAGCGATATGTTCAAAGCCCTCTGTGGGCTGATTGTACCAGTAGATCCAGGCCTGCTCGCCGGTCGCCGCGCCATCGTCGCCGAGCAACGGGATCTGCTTGCGCAGGTATAGCGACGTTGCCGGGTCGTCCGTGACATCCTCGAATTCATCCATCGCGCCGATGATCGACACGTCTGCCAGTTCATACCGCACGCCATGGCACAGGTCTTCGCCATCGACCACGCCCGGAAAGCCGCCAAGATCCAGCAGCCGCCCCCGGAACCGGCACGGCCCGAGGAAACGGCCCGAAGTTTCCAGCGGCAGGTCAGCCGGCATGCCTGTGGCCCCCTGCTTCAGCAGGCCGTAGAACACGAACAGATCACCCGTTTTGACCACTGGTCCGGTCATGATGCCAGCACGAAGGGTTCCAGCCCGGCAAGGCGCATGTCGTGCGAGGTCGGCGCCGGGTCGCGCGGCTTGACGCCCGCCACCGCCTTGGCAATCGCCGCGATATGCTCCGGCGTCGTGCCGCAGCACCCGCCCAGGATATTGACAATGCCATCCTTCGCCCAGCCGCCGACAGCGCAGGACGTCTGGCCCGGCGTCTCGTCATACTGGCCCATTTCGTTTGGCAGGCCGGCATTCGGATAGGCGGCGACCAGCGTATCTGCGATGCGCGACAGCGACGCGATGTGAGGCCGCATCAGGTCGGCACCGAGGGCGCAGTTGAAACCAATTGCAAAGGGCTTCGCATGACGCACCGAATTCCAGAATGCCTCGACCGTCTGGCCTGACAGCGTGCGGCCCGACCGGTCGGTGATCGTGCCGGAAATCCAGATCGGCAGTTTTTCCATGCCCTCTTCCTCAATGTCCATGATCGCCTTGATGCACGCCTTGCAGTTCAGCGTGTCGGTGATCGTCTCGATCAGGTAGAGGTCCACGCCGCCCTCGTTCAGCGCCTTCACCTGCATCCGGTAGGCCTCATAGACCTCATCGAACATCACCGCCCGGTGGCCGGGATCGTTCACGTTGGACGACATGGACAGCATCTTGTTGAGCGGCCCGATCGACCCGGCGGCAAAGCGCGGCTTGTCCGGCGTCTTCGCGGTCCATGCATCGGCTGCCGCCCGCGCCAGTTTCGCGCCTTCCAGATTGATGTCGCGAACTGAATCCGCATCCAGCTTGTAATCATCCTGCGCAATCATCGTGGCCGAGAATGTATTGGTCTCCGAAATGTCTGCGCCAGCAGCGAAATAGGCATCATGCAGCTCGGTCACGCGTTCTGGCCGCGTCAGGCACAGAATGTCGTTATTGCCCTTCATCTGGCCCGGATAGGCGGCTTCGCTGAACCGGTCGCCGCGAAAGTCGGCCTCTTCCAGCCCCATGCGCTGGAACATTACGCCCCATGATCCGTCGAGGATCAGGATGCGTTCTCTAGCAGCAGCGTGCAGGGCGGCAATGCGTTCAGATCGGGTCATGGAGGGCCTCATGCAGCCTTGGCTGGTTTGGGTTTCACGCCGAGCAGGCGGCAGGTGGATAAAGCCAGTCCTGCCCTGTTCAACGTATAGAAATGGAACGTGTCGACATCATGATCCGCCAGCTTGTGGCAAAGCTCGGCGGCAACCGTTGCCGTCACCAGGTCGCGCGTCTCTGGGTCATCATCAAGGCCTTCATACAGCCGGTGCAGCCAGTTCGGCAGGCTTGCGCCACACAGGGCCGAAATGCGTTTTAGGCCATTGAAGTTGGGCTGCAGCATGATGCCGGGAATGATCGGCATGGTCACGCCGCCGTCGCGCGCCCGGTCCAGAAAGCGCAGGAACGTATCCGGTTCGAAGAAGAATTGTGAAATCGCACGATCTGCCCCGGCATCCTGCTTGGCCTTGAGGAACGCAATGTCCTTGTCCCAGCCGAGACTGTCCGGGTGGGGCTCCGGATAGCACGATACCGAAATCTCGAACTGCTTTCCAAGTTCCGGGCGACGGGCGCGCAGGCCCTCGATCAGCTCAACGGAGTCGCGAAAGCCGCCGGGATGCTGCTGGAACGCCGCCCCCATGCCCTCTGTCGCATCGCCGCGCAGGGCCACGATATGCCGGATACCCGCTTCCCAGTACGCGTCAGCAACGGCCAGGACGTCTTCCTTCGTCGCTGACACGCATGTCAGATGCGCCGCAGGGCGCAGCGACGTGCTGCCGGCAATGCGCTTGACGGTGTCATGCGTGCGCTCGCGTGTAGAGCCACCGGCGCCATAGGTCACGGACACGAAGTCCGGCGCCATCGGTTCGAGCCGCTCGACAGTCTCCCACAGGCGCTCTGCCATGGCGTCGCTTTTCGGCGGAAAGAACTCAAACGAGATCGACGGAGCGGATGTCGTTTGGCGGTCTGCAATCGACAGGGTGTTCATGCTTTCGCCTCCTCGGGCGCGGCCTGCTTTTCAGCGACCCAGATATTGACAACAAGCCCCGGGCTCGACGCATCGGGCGGGGCAAAGGAACGGGGTTCGGCCAGGTCGAGATCGGCTTCTGAGGCCCATGCCGCCATGTTGTCGTCCCGCATGCCGAGACGATGGTGGCCATGCTCGGTCCGAAGGAACTCCAGATCATGCGCGGCAAAGTCCACGACCAGAAGGTGTCCGCCCGGCTTCAGGACGCGGCTGGCTTCGGCGATCACCTTGCCCGGCGCATCCATGAAATGCAGCACCTGGTGAATAATCACCAGGTCAGCGCTATTGGATTCAAACGGCACGGATGTCACATCGCCCTGGCGCACCCGGGCGCCTGATATACCCGCCTGCTCCAGATTTGCGCGCGCCACGGTCAGCATGTGATGGCTGAGGTCGATCCCTTCCGCTTCGCGGGCCAAGGGCGCAAACAGGACAAGCATTCTGCCCGTGCCCGTGCCGAAATCGATAACCCGCTCGAAAGGGCCCTGCCCGGCCAGCTCAAGAAGGGCCCGCTCAATCGCTTCATTGGGGTAGTGCAAGGATCGAATCGTATCCCAGTTTCCGGCAATGCCGGAAAAAAATGTCTCCGCCGATGCCGCCCGCAATGCTGACACTTCCTCGAGTTGATCTGCATCGCGCTTCAGAGTCGCCACGACTTGCGGAATCTGTGCAAACAGCGAATCAAGAAAGGCTCGCCCGTCACCCCGAGTCGCAGCCCTGTAGAAGACGAACGATCCCTCTGGCATCCTCTCGACAAGACCGGCGCCCGTCAGAACCTTCAAATGATGTGACAGACGGGGCTGGGACTGCGACAATACCTGAACGAGTTCGCCGACCGACAGGTCCCGCTCGCGCAAAAGCGCCAGGATCCGCAATCGCGTCGGCTCGCCAGCGGCGCGGAGCCGGTCAATCATCGGAGCGAGATCTGGTTTCATATCAGTATATAAACATGAGTTTATATGTTTTGCAAGATTGCAGATGTGCCACAGTGAACCGAATTTACCAATCCGTCAGTTGATGCAGCGTATGAGAGACTCCATCTACCGCTTTGAACCAACCCCGGGGGATCCCTCCTCATGCAACACAGACTCATTGGCGCAGCCCTCGCGCTCGGCCTTGGCGCTTGCGCCTCGACCCCCCCCGCAGAACCGGGCGTGATTGCCGACCCTTATGAAGGCTTCAACCGCCAGATGTTCGCCTTCAATCAGGGCGTAGACCAGTATGCCGTAGGCCCGGCGGCCACTGTCTATGAGACCGTGACCCCGGAATTTGCGCGCGACCGGCTTGGCGACTTCCTTGGCAACCTGAAATCGCCAGTGATTTTCGTGAATGACGTGCTCCAGGCCCAGCCCGAACGTGCCAGCGACACTTTCTTCCGCTTCACGATCAACACGACGGTGGGGCTTGTGGGGCTTTGGGATGCGGCGGCCTATTTCGGGCTGGATGGCCACAGGGAAGATTTCGGCCAGACACTCGCCGTCTGGGGCCTCGATGGCGGCCCGTACCTGGTCATGCCCTTCCTCGGCCCGACCAATCCGCGCGATCTCATTGGCAAAGGCGTCGATCATGCCTTTGACCCGCTGACCTGGACCGAATTCGAAGGGCAACCCGATCTTGACGACCAGATCTCCATGGGGCGCGGCATTCTTGGCGGTTTGAACGCACGCGTCGAATTCGACGACCAGATCACCGCCCTCAACGAACAGCCGGAACCTTATGTGGCCCTCCGCCGTATTTATTCATCTCAGCGTCAGGCAGCCATTCATAATGGTAAGCCGGTTAATGACACGCAAGCGTATGACGATCTCCCTGATTTTGACGAATTCGAGGAATAGACAGACGCGAATGACCCAGACAGGAGCAGATTCTTGAGCCGCACGTCCCCTACCCTTCTCGCTATTGCCGCACTGGCATTGAGCGCCCTCCCGGCCTTTGCGGACACCAGGACGGAATCCTTTGTCCAGACCAATGCCAGCGAAGTGCTGGCAACGCTCAACGACCCGGCGCTGAATGCACGGCAGCGTACGGAGACGTTTAGCCAGTATATGGACCAGTTCACGGATCTGGACGCGGTGTCGAACTTCGTCATCGGCAAGTATAGCCGCCGCTTCACGGAGCAGGAACTGACCGCCTATCGCAAGGTATTCCGGGAATACGCACTGGCCGTTTACGAAAACGAACTCGACAATTATCGCGGCAAGGAAGTCGTGGTGAAGGATTCCGTCGATCGCTCGGATACTGACTCGATTGTCAACACGGTGATCAAACGCCAGGATGGCAAGGACATGGATGTGCGCTGGCGCGTCCTCACCCGCGACGGCGAGTATCAGGTTGTCGATGTCGCGCTCAATCTGGATGGCAACCTGATCTGGCTGGGCATCGAGCAGCGCGCCCAGTTCATCGCGCTGCTCGACCGCGCAAATGGCTCGGCGGAGGCCTTGATCGCGAAGATCGAGAGCATGACGGCAGACATGAAAGCGTCAAAGCGGAGCTGACCAGCCTCCGATCCAGTAAGGCGGTAGCCTCCTCCCGCACCTCGGCACCTGCGCTCGATCAATTGGAACCCCTGTCCAGCTCACGCTTTCCCAAGTAGAAGGCTGCGGGGGAGACGGCGCAATGCCCATGATCAAACGACGGATATTCACCTGGCTGACCGGGCTTTGCCTGCTCGTGCTTCTGCCTGCGTTTCAGGCCAGCGCGCAGGTGCCCGCCGAGCTCCCTCCCACGCAGGTCGTCCAGACCGAAAGCGATTCGCCGGATGATCAGGCGATTGAAAGCCGGATAAAGGCGATCTTCTCGGAAATCGATTCGCTCAAGAACGTCGATGTGGACGTGCGTGAAGGCGTCGTGACCCTGTCCGGCGGCGTGTCGAATTCGGCCGCTGCCCTCCGCGCGACCGAGATTGCAGGACGCCTCGTCGGCGTCGTGACGGTCGAAGACAAGATCGACCGGACGCTCGATATCGAGGGCAATGTCACGCCGCTCGTCGACACTTTCAACGCCCGGCTCAAAAGTTACTATCGGGCGCTCCCCCTGCTTGGCCTCGGTCTCGCCCTGTTCCTGGTCATCAGCCTTGCCGGCCACATGCTCGCCAGCTGGATGTGGCTCTGGCGACGTGTGCTGCGCAATCCCTTCCTCGCCGAACTTGTGTCGCAAGCGGTGCGTGTCGCCTCGATTGCAGTTGCCCTCGTGCTGGCCCTCAGCCTGGTCGGCGCCACGGCGCTGATGGGCACCATTATCGGCGGCGTTGGCGTTCTTGGCATAGCCATCGGCTTTGCCGTACGCGACAGCCTCGAAAACTATATCTCGTCCATCATGCTCAGCCTGCGCCAGCCCTTCCGCGCCAACGAACACGTTGTGATCGACGAACATGAGGGCAAGGTCGTCCGCCTGACGTCACGCGCCACAGTCCTGATGACACTGGACGGCAACCACCTGCGCATCCCGAACGCCGTCGTCTTCAAGGCCGTGATCCTGAACTATAGCCGCAACCCGGAGCGCCGATTCGAATTCGACCTCGGCGTCGATGCCGAGGATGACCCGATTGCGGCCATGACGCTCGGGCTCGACACGCTGCACACCCTGCCTTTTGTGCTGAAACAGCCGGACGCGAGCGCCTTTATCCAGACGGTCGGTGATTCCAATATCGTGCTGCGCTTCCAGGGCTGGGTGGATCAGACCCGTAGCGACTACTTCAAGGCCCGCGGCCTGGCGATCAGCGCGACAAAGGATGCCCTGGAAGCCGGCGGCTTCACGCTGCCCGAACCGATCTACCGCCTGCGCTTCGACGGCCCGGCCGATGCCGGGCGCATCGCGAAAGGCCTTGGCGGGAACTTGCCCCCGCGACGCAAGACGATCACCCCACAACCGCCCGCAGACATCGAGACGCAGGACGTGGCGCCAGACCTTAATATCGACAAAAAGGTCGACGAAGAACGCGCCGAAGCAAAGGAAACCGATCTCCTCGATTCCGGCAGACCGGTGGAATAGGCCCTAACGCGCGAACTTCTTGAATTTCAGGCGTTTCGGGTTCACCGAATCCTCGCCGAGGCGGCGTTTCTTGTCTTCGAGGTAAGACGAGAAATCGCCCTCGAACCATTCGACATGGCTGTTGCCCTCGAAGGCGAGGATGTGCGTGGCCATACGGTCAAGGAACCAGCGGTCGTGCGAGATGATGACTGCGCAACCCGGGAAATTGTCGAGGCCTTCTTCGAGGGCCTGCAGCGTTTCCACGTCGAGGTCATTGGTCGGTTCATCGAGCAGCAGGAGGTTGTGGCTCCCCTTCAGCATCTTGGCGAGGTGGACGCGGTTGCGCTCACCGCCTGACAGGAGGCCGACTTTTTTCTGCTGGTCCGTGCCCTTGAAATTGAAGGCGCCGACATAGGCGCGCGACATGACCTGCACGCCGCCAAGATCGATCACGTCCGTGCCGCCGGAGATTTCCTCCCAGACATTCTTGTTCGGATCGAGCTTGTCGCGGCTCTGGTCAACATAACCGATCTTGACGGTGTCACCGACACGCAGACTACCCTTGTCGGGCTTTTCCTGGCCGAGGATCATCTTGAACAGGGTCGATTTACCCGCGCCGTTCGGGCCGATCACGCCGACAATGCCGCCGGGCGGCAGTTTGAAGTCGAGGTCTTCGATCAGCACGTTCTCGCCAAAGGCCTTGCTGAGGTGTTCCGCTTCGAGCACCACGCCGCCAAGACGCGGGCCGGGGGGGATGCGGATCTGCGCGGTCATCACCTGCTCGCGCTCGGCCTTCGAGGCCATTTCCTCATAGGCATTGATACGGGCCTTGGATTTCGCCTGCCGCGCCTTCTGGCCGGAGCGGACCCATTCGAGTTCCTTGGCCAGCGTGCGCTTGCGGCCGGTGTCCTCGCGCGCTTCCTGCTCCATCCGCTTGGCCTTCTGCTCGACCCAGCCGGAATAGTTGCCCTGGAAGGGCACGCCGCGGCCACGGTCGAGTTCGAGGATCCAGCTGGTGATGTCATCCAGGAAGTAGCGGTCGTGAGTCACCAGGATGACGCAGCCGGGGAAATTGATCAGGTAGTTCTGCAGCCAGGCTACCGTCTCGGCGTCGAGATGGTTGGTCGGTTCATCCATCAGGATCATGTCGGGCTTCGACAGCAGCAGCTGGCAGATCGCCACGCGGCGCGCCTCGCCGCCGGACAGGGCGGCAACGTCGGCATCGTTTTCCGGGCAGCCGAGCGCGTTCAGCGCCATGTCGATCTTGGAATCGATGTCCCAGGCGTCGGCGGCGTCGATCTGCTCCTGCAGCTTCGTCATCTCTTCCATCAGCTCGTCGGAATAGTCCTCGCCAAGCTTTTCCGAGATGGCGTTGAATTGCTCGAGCATCTGCTTTTCAGGACATTTGGAGGCGACGTTCTCGAACACGCTGAGCGTGGGATCGAGCTTCGGCTCCTGCGGCAGGTAGCCGACCTTGATGCCTTCAGCGGCCCAGGCCTCGCCCTGGAAGTCCTTGTCCTCGCCGGCCATGATGCGCAGCAGGGTCGACTTACCCGAACCGTTGACGCCGACGACACCGATCTTGGCATCGGGCAGGAAGTTCAGGTGGATGTTCTCGAACACCTTCTTGCCGCCCGGATAGGCCTTGGTCAGGCCTTGCATGTGAAAAACGATTTGGGGACCGGCCATGGCGGGGTGTTCCTGTGCAAACGGGTATGGGACGCGCTGTACTTGCGCGCGCGCCGCGGAAAATCAAGCCGTCATAGGCAATGCTAGTCCGCAAAGCCCCAGCTGATCAGGCCGTCTGCCGAGAGCTTTCCGAGCCAGATGCGGTCGTGGCTGGGAAATACGGTCAGCTGCGGATTGGCCTGCATCAGGTCGTGAACGGCCCGTATCTGGGTGCGGATGGCGTCCCGGTCCTCGTTCGGATCGAACACGATGAACTGCGTGAAGACCGGCCGCATGGTCAGGTCTTCGATGGAAGACATCGACCAGACCGTATCCCCGATCATCAGGTATTCGTGGCCGTTCTGGAGCGTAATGAACAACAGCTGGGCGCCGGGTGTATGACCGGCCATCGGGATCGCCACCACGCCGGGCGCGACCAGCTGGACCGTGCCATTGAGGCGCGGGGGTAGGTCGCGCAGGGCAGCCGGCAGCTCTCCTGTCGCGAATTGCGGCAAGGCGGCCGCCTGCGGCG
This sequence comes from Hyphomonas sp. BRH_c22, assembly GCF_000961795.1. Lineage (GTDB taxonomy): Bacteria > Pseudomonadota > Alphaproteobacteria > Caulobacterales > Hyphomonadaceae > Hyphomonas. Next base: position 11,970 of record NZ_LADU01000069.1, on the reverse strand, counting down.
CGTTGAGCCACAAGCGCGGCGCGAGCGCATCCGCGTCCGGATGCCGGGCAATCGCCATCACATGGTCGAGGTGCTCGTGCGTCATCAGGACCTTGTCGGCCCGCAGCATGGAATCGACGAGCGTGCGATAGGCCGCATCGTCAAATGACCAGTCATCCGGTGCCTGCACCATGCCTTCGGATGTCGGCCGGTCGAGCGCCCCGCCGATCACAAGCGTGCTGCCGGGAAAGACGATCTGAACGGAATTATAGCTGGTCAGCCACTGGCCGGTGAAAGCGCCCGCGCGGGCCGCGAGCATGGGCGCCGAGTCGTGACCGACTTCCAGGACGCGAACCTCTGTCGGCAGGTCGCCGTCTGCCTCGCGGATCATGTTGCGCCACTGGTCAATATCCAGAAGGCCCGGCGGCGCCTTGGCAGGCGCCTTGCTGAATCCGGCAAAAAGCCACCACCCGCCCGCGATGACGAACACGGCCAATGCGGCAGCGATTCTGATGATCCATTTCAGCATGGCGTCTCTCCCCTTTTGTCTCACCCTAGCAGCGCCGTGAACAAATCGCAATTTGTTCATTATTCACGGCGATTAGCGGGGACGCTTGATTTTCAAATCGAACGCCGCCCAATAAGATGAGGAGATCTGAGATGACGACACCGCCCGAGCCGGCGAGGCCCGCTGATGATGACATGAGCCGCGCCTCGGGCTGGGACGCGCTCCTGGATGACCTGTTCGGGCTGAACGTGAGGGCGCTCAATTCGATGCGGGCGATCATCGTGTCGCCGCGCGCCGTGTTCGAGGCGGCGCGGGACCCGGACTGGATGGGCCGCTATACGCCCTCGATCCGGCTGGCCTTCACGCTGATCGCGGCGATGGTGTTCCTGCGGTTCCTGTGGGGCGGCGAAGGCGGTGCGCTGCATGAGATGACGCGGCTGGGATTTGCCAGCCAGGCCGACATGCTCGGCGGCATGGATCTCGATCAGTTCACGCAGGATTACCTGTCGACCTGGCTGGTCCTGTTTCCGTTCGGCTATTTCATCGTGCATGCGCCGATAGCCTTCCTGCTGAGGATCTGGGGACAGGGCACACCGGCGACAGTGCGGTTCCGGCTGTACTTTGCGGCGCTCCTGCCCGGCCTGTTGCTGGGCGTCGCGTCGACAATCGCAATACCGTTCTTCAGTGCGTCCGTGTTCGAGTCCGCGCTGGTGCCTGCGCTGGGTCTGACGGTGCTGATCTATGGGGTGACGGTGTTCCGGGGGTTGCCGGAGGGCATGCCGGAGGGGAAGCGCGGGTGGCGGGGCGTGCTGTTCGGGGCCATCGCCATTTGCGCGGACCTGCTGATCACGTTTTCGACCTTTGTTGTCGGCTTTGCCTGGCTCTACGGGAGCGGCCCGGCCTAGCGGGAAGTGCAGGCGACTGCAGCGGCGTGCTCGTCTTCCGACATCACGCGCTCCAGACGTTCAAGCTCTACGGCTGCACCGGCATTGCCGAGCTGTTCAGCTCTTTTGAACCAGTACCAGGCCGCCACGAAATTGACCTCGCCTGCATGTCCGCCGGCATGGGCGATGCCGAGATTCAGGGCACACCGGCTGTCGCCAAGGTCAGTGCCCCGGGCCCACCAGCCAAGCGCAGAGTCACGATCCTGCACACCGCCAGCGCCTGTCATCATCATGGCGCCGAGATGCGTGATGGCGTCGAGATGGCCGTCTTCTGCCGCGAGCAGGAAGAGGGTGCGGGCGCGTTCGTCATCGCGGTCGCCGCCAAGGCCGCGCACGAGCATGAAGCCGAGATTGAAACGGGCTGCCGGCAGGCCGGCCTCGGCCGCCTGATGATAATAAGCACGGGCGGCCACAAGATCCTGATGGACCCCGCGTCCATGATGCAGCAGGGTCCCGAAATTGTTGGCGGCTATGGTGTGACCGGAATTGGCGGCCAGGCGCATCGCCTCGGCTGCCTTGACCAGCGACTCGCCGCTATCGCTGCCGTTCAGCAACGTCTGGGCCTGTGTATAACTTGCGTTCCCCTCGTCCATGCGAGGCACATTAATTCATGGATTCAACCTGACTAGCCAAAAAACACAGTTTCGCCACAAATTTTCAACCCATAAGAGATTAATTGGCGTCGGGATGACAGAAACACAATCGGCGCTAGTGTGCGCGCGTCAATGCGCGGAGACCCGACTTGCCCCAACCCCCTGCCGACCTGACGCCGGAACGCCTCTACACCTCGCCTTCCCTGTCGGGACCGGCCCCGCGCGGCGTGAAGTTTTCACCCGATGGCCAGCGCGTGACCTTCCTGAAAGGCCGGACCGGCGAGCAGGACCGGCTGGATCTCTGGCAGTTTGACGTCGCGAGTGGAGAACAGAGCCTGCTGGTCGATTCGCAGTTGCTGCAACCTGTCGAAGCAGAATTGTCCGAAACGGAGAAGGCGCTGCGTGAACGCAAGCGGATCGCCGGGGCGAAAGGCATTGTCGATTACAGCTGGGGCACGGCCGAGACGATCCTGGTGCCGCTGGGGGGCGACCTGTTCCTCGTGACACTTGGCGCTGGCGAACCGGCCGTGCGCCAGCTGACCGCCAATGATTCCTTCGAGACAAACGCGAAAATCTCGCCGGACGGGCGCTATGTGAGCTTCCTGCGCGACGGGGCGCTGCACGCGATTGACCTGACCTGCGGCGAAGAGATGCGCCTGTCGCCCGCCGCCGAACCGGACAAGGCCGTCTCGTATGGCGTCGCCGAATTCGTGGCGCAGGAAGAGATGCATCGTTTCACCGGTTACTGGTGGAGCCCGGACGACCGCTATGTCGCCTATACGCGCGTGGATGAGTCCACGGTCGATATCATACCCCGGTTCGACATAGAGGCGGACAAGGTGACCGTCATCGACCAGCGCTACCCGCGCGCCGGGCGGCCAAATGCCGTGGTGGACCTGTTCGTGCGGGACATGGAGACGGGTGAGACGGCCGGGATCAAGTGGCGGAAAGACGGTTGGGGCCCGGCAACGGACCAATACCTGGCGCGGGTGAACTGGCTGCCGGACGGCGACCTTGTCGTGCAGGCGGTGAACCGGAACCAGACACAGCTGTCGCGCACCCTGTTCCATGCACCCGTCTGGAAGGCGGCCGCGATGGGCGAGGAGACGCAAGCCTGCTGGATCAACCTCAATGCCGACTTCCTCGGATTCGCCCCGGAGGCCCACGGCACTGACAGCGTCCAGCCCGTGCATGTCCTGACGACGACAGAGGCCTCGGGCTGCCGCCATGTTGCCTGCCTGAACCGGCACGGACTGGTCCATCCGGTCACGCGAGGGGATTGGGCCGTGGATACGGTACTGGCCTATCGGGGCACCGACAGCCTTGTCCTTTTCACGGGTTTTCTGGACACGCCGCTGGAGCGGCACCTTTATGCCGTGCCCATTGACGGCGGTGATCCCACCCGCATTACCGCGCCCGGCAGGACATGGGCGATCGTGATGGCGCCGGACGGGCTGTCCTTCGTCGGGACGAGTTGCTCACCCGGCCAGCCGCCGCAGGTCGGGCTCTACAGCGCTGACGGATCGCTGATTGCATGGATCGAGGAGAACGCACTGGATGAGGGCCACCCCTATGCGCCGTTCCTTGCCGAGCATGCTGTGCCGGAATTCGGGACGCTGAAGGCGGAAGACGGACAGGACCTCTACTATTCCATCCTCAAGCCGCCAGGCTTTGATGCGGAAAAACAATACCCGGTGATCATCGAAGTGTATGGCGGGCCGCATGTGCAGACTGTGGTGAACGAATGGGGCCGCGTGTCGGACCAGTTCTATGCGCGCGAGGGATACATCCTGTTCCGGCTGGACAATCGCGGCAGCGCCAACCGGGGCAAGGCGTTCGAGGATGTCATCTATCGCCGCACCGGCGGGCCGGAAGTGCGCGACCAGCTGGCCGGCGTCGGCTGGCTGAAGGCGCAGCCCTTCGTGGATGCGAAACGCATCGCCATCCAGGGCTGGTCCTATGGCGGCTACATGACGCTGATGACGATATTGCAGGCGCCGGAGGGCACGTTCGCGGCCGCCGCTGCCGGTGCGCCGGTGACGGACTGGCGCCTCTACGACACGTTCTATACCGAGCGCTACATGGACACGCCGGAGAACAATCCGAACGGCTACGAGGCCTCCAGTGTTTTCCCCTATATTGATAACCTCACCACGCCCCTGCTGCTGATGCACGGCATGGCGGATGACAATGTGACCTTCGACAATACGACGCGCCTGATGGCGGCCCTGCAGGAGAAGGGCAAGGCATTCGAGCTGATGACCTATCCCGGCCAGCGCCACGGCATTCGCGGCGAGAAACTGCAGGTACACCTTATGAAAACGCGGATGGCCTTTTTGAACCGCCACCTCAAACCCGAAACACCGGATCAAACATGATGGAATTTCTGGACCGTATCCCGCTCGGCATTGTGCTCCTCGCCTGCCTCACCCTCGGGCTGGCCCCGTTCATGCCCGAGCCGCATATATGGGAAAAACTGAAAATGCTGGCCGCAGGTACGCTGCACCGTCCGGTCGACATCTTTGACTTCTTTTTCCATGCTTGGCCCTGGCTGCTGCTGATGGTCAAGCTGGCACGCATGGCAATGACGAGATGACCATCAAGCCCTGGACGATCCTCTCCTCCAAACAGGTCATGCGCGACCAGTTCATGAGCCTGCGCACTGACAGGTGCCAGCGCGAGAATGGGCATGTCGTGCCCGCCTACCATGTTGTGGAACTGACAGACTGGGTGACGATCATCCCCCTGACGGCGGCGGGCAAAATCGTGCTGATCCGCGAGTACCGGCATGCGGGCGGCGTCGTGCTGACGGGCGTGCCGGGCGGGGTCTCCGATCCCGGAGAAAGCGACTGGGAGGCCGTCGGCAGGCGCGAATTGCGCGAGGAGACCGGCTATGACGCGCGCGAGATGATCCCGGTCGGCACCTGCTATCCCAACCCCGCGACCCAGAATAACCGCCTGCATTATTTCCTGGCGCTTGGATGCGAGAAGAAACACGCGCAATCGCTGGATGCGAACGAAGAGATCGAGGTGCTGGAAATGCCCTATGCGGATTTTCTCGCCTATGATGGGCTGGAGGTCCAACATGCGCTTCATGCGGCGGCATTGTTTTACACTGAACGCTTTTTCAGCAAGCATCCCGGCAAGCGCCCTTAGCGCAAGCCCATACGAGGAGACAGGACATGCCCGCTTTCCAGCCGACCGCCGACCAGTTCCGCGCCTTTCGTGACGACCCCTATGACGGGCCGGTCGCGCAGGTGAACCTGCTGAAATTCCGCGTGAAGGCAGAGTATGCCGAGGGCGACCCGGAGCATGGCGAGGCAATCAGCGGCGAGGCCGCCTATCAGCGATACTCGGAAGCCTTTTCCGTGGCGGCGGCGGAAGTCGGCGGATCGACCCTGCTGCTGGGTTCGACCGAACGCTATTTCATCGGCGGCGGCGACTGGGACGCAGTGCTGGTCAATCACTTCCCGACGCGGCAGGCCTTCATCGCCACGCTGAACCATAAGGACTACAAGTCCATGTCGCGCCACCGCGAGGCGGGCCTCCTGTGCCAGGACCTGATCGTGACGCGGCCAAGCTGGGCCAACGGGAAAAAGGTTTGATCCGCCATGACTGACAAGACATCTGCCATCAGCCGGTTGCTGCACCATCGCAGCCAGGGCCTGTCAAAGGGCGAGGCGGTGTCGCTGCCGATCCATGCCACCTCCGTGTTCCACTTGCCGGGCGAGCCGGATGGCAGCCATTTCTATGCCCGCAACGGCAACCCGACCGTCGAGGCGGTGGAGGCGGAGATCGGCATTCTTGAAGGCGCGGACGTGGTCTGCTTTCCGTCCGGCATGGCAGCGATTGCCTCGGTCTTCTATTCCGTGCTGCGGCCCGGCGACACGGTGCTGGTGCCGTCGGACGGCTATTACAATGTCCGCAACCTGCTGAACGCCCAGTTCGCGCCGATGGGCGTGACGATGCGCACCTGCCCGACCGCCGACATGGCCGAGGCCGACATGACCGGCTGCCGGCTGGTGCAGATCGAGACGCCCGCCAATCCGGGGCTGGCCGTGTGCGACATAGCCAGGGTGGCCGAACGCGCAAAGGCGGCGGGCGCGCTGGTGATGGCGGATAATACGACCGCGACCCCGCTGTGCCAGCGGCCGCTGGACCTTGGCGCCGATGTCTGCGTGCTGTCCGATACAAAGGCGATGGCAGGCCATTCGGATGTGATGTGCGGCCATGTCGCGACACGCAATGCCGACCTGTTCGACGCGGTGAAGACATGGCGGAGGCTGGCCGGCGCGATTGTCGGGCCGTTCGATGCCTACCTGCTGCACCGGGGACTTGAGACGCTGGAAGTGCGGCTGGGCCGGATGAACGCGAATGCGCTGGCCGTGGCCGAAGCCGTGCTGGGGCACAAGGCCGTGTCGGCCGTGCACTATCCGGGGCTGGGCAATGACCCGTTCCATCAGGTCGCGAAGCGGCAAATGAACGGTTTCGGGCCGATTGTCAGCTTCACACTCGCCAGCCAGGCGAATGCCGACCGATTCATTGCCGGCTGCCCCCTGCTCTCTCCGGCGACGAGCTTTGGCGGGGTGCATTCCAGCGCCGAACGCCGGGCCCGCTGGGGCGACGAGGTGCCCGACGGCTTTGTCCGGTTCGCCGCCGGGATCGAGCCGACAGGCGACCTTGTGGCCGCGGTGACACAGGCACTGGACGCACTGTCCTGAAACGGACCAGTTGCCGTGACATCGCCCTGTATCTGGTATAATTCTTGCGGATTACGGGCGGGAACCACGCCATGAAACGACTTAGTATAGTACTCTTTTTTGCCCTGGCCGGGGGTCTGGCCTGGGGCTGGTTCAAATTGAACCAGCCTGCAGAGCCAATGGAAATGGCCGAACCGCTGCGCATCGAGCAGGGCGTGGTGATTGGCGGCATCGATCCCGACAACCCGGACATCCAGGTATTCAACGGCCTGCCCTACGCGACCGCGCGGCGCTGGACTGCGCCGGATACTGCGCCGCAATGGGGCGCTATACCCCGCGATGCCCGCAAGTACGGCGCCGAATGCCTGCAGCCGCGCGCGGGCCTGGGCGGGTTCGTCAATGACATCGTGGAGGGCGTCGGCCTGCCCTGGTGGAAGCGCATGCTGGCCCAGAATTACATCGCGTCCCAACCCAGCCCGCCGGAATCCGAAACCTGTCTTTTCCTGAATGTGCGTACCGGCAACATGGATGGCGGCGCGCCGGTTCCCGTGATGGTGTGGATCCATGGCGGATCGCACCAGGCCGGTTCAGGCTCCTCCAGCCTCTACCAGTCGAACGGCCTGGTCGAGAAGGGCGTCGTGCTGGTGACGATCAATTACCGCCTTGGCCCGCTCGGTTACCTGGCCCATCCGGCCCTGACGGAAGCTGATGGCACATCCGGCAATTACGGTCTGATGGACCAGATGGCGGCCCTCAGATGGGTGCGCAGCAACATTGCAAGCTTTGGCGGCGACCCGCAAAACGTGACCGTGTTCGGCGAGAGCGCCGGTGCGCAATCGGTCACTGAACTGATGGCCTCGCCGCTGGCTGTCGGCCTGTTCGACAAGGTGATCCTCGAGAGCGGATCGAGCAGCTACAATGCAATCCACCTCAGGAAATCGCCCCTGTCGACCGTGCGCAGCGCCGAGGATGTCGGCATGGAATTCCTGTCGACCCTGGCACCGCCGGCGGCGACCGCCGACACGTTGAGGGCCATTCCCGCCGCCGCGATCATCTCGCGCGCTGAAGCCCGTAGCGACCTGACCGGCTATTTCCTGCCCAACGTGGATGGCAAAGTGCTGCCGCAAATGATCGGCAAGGCAATCCGCGACGGTGACGTGCCGCGCGTGCCCATGCTGGCGGGATACAATGCGGACGAAGGCTCGCTGTTCTACGAGCGCATGAACTCGCCTACCGTCCTGTCGAAACAGATGACCGGAACGCTGGACGATCGCGAAGCGGCGCTGGCCGATGTATTCGGTACCAATCCGGCCAAGGCCCTGCAGTCGCTGTATGGCATGGAAAGCCTGGAAACCTGGGATTCCGGGGCCACCGACATGCTGGGCGACGACATGTTTGGCGTCCACATGCGCTTCATCGGCAAGCACAATGCCGATGCCGGACAGCCGACATGGATGTACATGTTCTCACGCACATGGCCGTCAAAGCACCAGACCATCGGCGCTTATCATGCGGCCGAAATTCCGTTCGTGTTCGACAGCCATTCGCCGCTCATGCCGGTGTCGCATGCCGACGAAAAGCTGACCGGCGCGATGATGACATACTGGACCAATTTTGCCCGTACCGGAGACCCGAATGGCGAGGGCGTTCCCGAATGGCCGCTTTACACGTCCGAAACGGACAAGTGGATGGCACTGGACTATCCGCTTGAGATTGTCCGCGAGCTGCGCGCCCGCAAGCTGGATATCCTCGAAGAGAACCTGAACAACCGGATCGACGCGGTGACCCAGATTGTCGCGCCGCGCGACGTGGCGCTGCAGGATGAACCCCTACCGGGCGTTGTCGATGAGGAGGCTGTTGCAAATAGCAACTAGGCCTTCAAGATCCGTTTCGTCGAATGCATCGAACGCGGTTGAATCGACATCCAGCACGGCCGCCAACTGGCCCTTCGCGTCGAAGACCGGCACGACGATTTCGGAATTCGAGGCCGAATCGCAGGCGATGTGGCCCGGGAAGGCATGCACGTCCGGCACGATGATCGGCTCGCCGGTCGCCGCAACATGGCCGCAGACGCCCTTTCCGAAGGGAATCCGCAGGCAGCCCAGCGTGCCCTGATACGGGCCGACGACGAGTTCGCGCGGCTTCAGCGGATCGACGACGTAGAACCCGATCCAGAAAAAGCGCGGCGCCATGGCCTGGGCCAGTATGCACGCCGCCGTCGCATAGCGCGCCGTGACGGAGGTTTCACCGGCCACGACACTGTCGATTTCTGCCTTCAGGTCCCGATAATGCCCGGCCTTGTCCATTTCACGCCTCATCTCTGCCTTGGAGCGGCTATATCGGATGGACCGGGCCGCACGGCAATAGGCGTTGAAGCGGCACGCAACCTCTGGAATAGTCGCGCCATTCTGCGGGCTATGGGGCGCCTGCGGCAGGAGGGACAAGTTTTGCGCTTGCCGGTTCGGATGGGGGCTCTGCTCGCGCTCGCGCTTGCGCTTGCGTCGGCTGCACAGCCGGGCCTTGCCCAGATCCATTCCGATGAAGGCGTCCCGGTCACGGCGGCAAATGATTTCGGCGCCGATGTCCTTGATGACGCAGAACCCTACGACGAGTCGCTTGAGCACTATGGCCCGGAAACGGATCTGGACGCGGTGGACGCCGCCCATGCAGCCTACCTGAAAAAAGCGGGCCTGCAGCTGACGCGGCCTGAATATGACGCGCCGGAGGAAGACATCCAGCCGCCAAAGCCGCCGCCGGACTGGCTGACGGCGATCTTTGACTTCCTCGGCAGGCTTGGGCCATTGTTCCAGGTCATCTTCTGGGCGGCCATCGTGGTCGTTGCGGCGGGCGTACTCTACTTCCTGTTCGGCGAGGCGGTCCGCGTGCGTTTCGGCAAGTCCGGCAAGGGCAAGGTCGACAATGCGGACGACATGCTGGTGGACCTGCGGCCCGATGCGCACGCGGCGCGCTCCCTGCTGGAGGAGGCCGACGCGCTGGCGCGGGACGGCAAGTTTGCCGAGGCCGTCCACCTTTTGCTGTTCCGCTCGATCGCCGACATCCAGCAGCGGCTGGAAGGCGGCGTGCCGCGCTCGCTGACCGCGCGCGAGATTGGCGGGCTGCGCAACCTGCCCGAACGGGCCAAGCGCGCGCTGGGTCCGATCATTGCGATTGTCGAGCACAGTTTCTTCGGCGGGCGGACCGTGGACGCGGCCGGATGGAAAACGGCGCGCGACTCCTATGAGCAGTTCGCATTCGGGGAGGCCTGGGGATGAGCGACGCACAGACCAGCTCGCCCTTCGCAACCCGGACAATCGCCGTACTGCTGACCATTGCCATCGTCTCGTTCGGCGCGGTCATGGTACTGGCCGGCTGGGCGCCGGAACTGCGCGACCGCGATCATGCGGGCGACCATCCGTTCTCGACATCGGCGCTGGGATTTAATGGCATCGTGCAGCTGCTGGAGGACCAGGGTTACCCGGTCGAGGTATCCCGGCTGGAGCAACGCCTCGGCAACCGCGACTGGGGCGTGATGGTGGTCACGGTTTCGCCCTGGGGCATGAGCAGGAAGCTGGAAGAGACCCATCTGCTGCCAACGACCCTGATCGTGCTGCCGAAATGGGTTGGCCAGACGGACCCGTTCAATGCCCGGCGCCAGCGCGACACGCGGTTCATGGCGGCGAGCGGCCTGAATGACCTGCTCGGCCGGCTGGATATCGAGGGCGAGATCGGCCGTATCGACGTGCAGGGGCGAACCGAAACGCCGTTCGGCGGCATGGCACTCAAGCCGGACCTGAAGATGCAGGTGATCCGCTCCGAAACGCTGGTGCCGATTATCGGGGCGGGCGACGGCATGCTGCTGGGCAAGTTCGATGACCGGGAGGTCTATGTGCTGGCCGACCCGGACATGCTGAACACGTTCGGGCTGGCCGAGCGGGAGAATGCCCGGTTTGCCGTGCAGCTGATGGACTGGCTGCGCTATGACGAGAGCGAGCCGATCATTTTCGATGCGACGCTGCATGGCTTTGTCCGGTCGGCCAACCTGTTGCAGATGGTGTTCGACATTCCCTTCATCGGCGCGACGCTGGCGGCGCTGGCGTCTGCCTTCCTGCTGGGCTGGGCCGCGCTGGTGCGGTTCGGGCCGACAGCCCGCGAGGGGCGTGTGATCGCGCTGGGCAAGCAGGCGCTGGTGGACAATTCGGCGGGCCTGTTCACGATGGCCCGGCGCGAGACACGCATGGCGCCCGGTTATCTGGCCATGGTGCGGCGGCGCGTGGCGCGCGACATCGCGGCGCCGAAGACCATGACCGAGGCGCAATTATCGGCCCTGTTCGACCGGCTGGGGCCGGAGGAGCAGTCGGGCAAGACATTCTCACAAATCGAAAGCGGCCTTCGCGGGCCATCTGCGAGCCGCGAAGAGCTGATGACCAGGGCCCGCGATCTGTATCGCTGGCGACGCGACATTCTCAGGAGAAGCACGCATGAACGTAAATGACATCAAGGACCTGGCCAACAGGATCCGCGGCGAGGTGCGCAAGGCCGTGATCGGCCAGGACGCGACCGTGGACATCCTGCTGACCGCGCTGTTCTCATCCGGGCACGTGCTGCTTGAAGGCCCCCCGGGAACGGCGAAGACGCTGCTGGCGCAATGCTTTGCCAAGTCGATCTCGCTGGATTTCGGGCGCATCCAGTTCACGCCGGACCTGATGCCGGGGGACGTGCTGGGCACCAACCTGTTCAACTTCCAGACCAATGAATTCAGCCTGACCAAGGGGCCGATCTTCACTGACCTGCTGCTGGCCGACGAGATCAACCGGACGCCGCCGAAGACGCAGGCCGCGCTGCTGGAGGCGATGCAGGAGCGCAAGGTGACGATCGACGGCGACACCTACCGGCTGAACCCGCGCTTCACCGTGATCGCGACGCAGAACCCGATCGAGCAGCAGGGCACCTATCCCCTGCCCGAGGCGCAGCTGGACCGATTCCTGTTCAAGCATACGCTGGATTATCCGAGCCGGGAGGAAGAGTTTGCGATCGTGGCCCAGCACGGCACGCGCACCGGCATGAACACGCCGGACTCCTTCGGGATCGGGCCGGTCATCACGGCCGCCGAGCTGGACGAGGCGGTCGAGGCCGTGGCGCAGACGAAACTGAAGGATGACATCATTTCCTATATCGTGGACCTGATCCGCGCGACGCGGGAGACCCCGGCGCTGGAGACAGGCGCGAGCCCGCGGGCCGCCGCAGCG
>NZ_LADU01000013.1 GCF_000961795.1 Hyphomonas sp. BRH_c22 | reverse complement strand
CCGGGACCCTGTGTGGCGGGTAGTTTGACTGGGGCGGTCGCCTCCCAAAGTGTAACGGAGGCGCGCAATGGTAGGCTCAGAGCGGTCGGACATCGCTCGTTGAGTGCAATGGCATAAGCCTGCCTGACTGTGAGATCGACGGATCGAGCAGAGTCGAAAGACGGTCATAGTGATCCGGTGGTCCCGAGTGGAAGGGCCATCGCTCAACGGATAAAAGGTACTCCGGGGATAACAGGCTGATGATGCCCAAGAGTCCATATCGACGGCATCGTTTGGCACCTCGATGTCGGCTCATCACATCCTGGGGCTGGAGCAGGTCCCAAGGGTTTGGCTGTTCGCCAATTAAAGTGGTACGTGAGCTGGGTTCAGAACGTCGCGAGACAGTTTGGTCCCTATCTGCCGTGGGTGTTGGAGACTTGAGAGGATTTGTCCCTAGTACGAGAGGACCGGGATGAACACACCTCTGGTGGACCTGTTGTGGCGCCAGCCGCATTGCAGGGTAGCTATGTGTGGACTAGATAACCGCTGAAAGCATCTAAGCGGGAAACTAACCTCAAAACTAGGTCTCCCTGAGAGCCGTGCAAGACCAGCACGTCGATAGGCTGGGTGTGGAAGCGCAGCAATGCGTGGAGCTAACCAGTACTAATTGCTCGATAGGCTTGATCGTGAAACTCGTGTGTAGTTGAAAGCGCATCGCTTTCGCTCATACATGGGCCTCGAAAAGACATTTTGGTTTCATATTGCATTATACCTTGCTGATTTCCGCCGACCCGGTGGTTATGGCAGGGGGTCCCCACCCGATCCCATCTCGAACTCGGTCGTTAAGCCCCCTTGCGCTGATGGTACTACGTCTTAAGGCGTGGGAGAGTAAGTCGCTGCCGGGTCCGCAGAAATCAGTAAAATAATGCCTCTTGCAGACAACATCTTTCCTTTACTTCGAAGGGCCATCTCGCGATGGCCTACCGTGACGGCCTCCGGTCCGGCGCGGGTGTTGTCCGGCTCAGCCTGGAATGGCGGGCCGGATTTGCATTTCAGGGCCAGGTCTCTTAAATGCTGTTACAGTTGACGCGGGATGGAGCAGTCCGGTAGCTCGTCAGGCTCATAACCTGAAGGTCACAGGTTCAAATCCTGTTCCCGCACCCAAACACAGAAAACCCGTCTCACACGTGAGACGGGTTTTTTTGTGCCTGCAATTCAGGGCAAAAAGAAGCGCGCCGGCAGGGCCAGCGCGCTTCTCTTCCGGGCCAGATGGCCGGACCTAGTCAGGCTTGCTTTCGTCAGCCGTTTCTTCAATCTCTTCACCCACTGCTTCGATGTCCTGGCCAGCGCCTTCGACCGTGTTGCAGGCTGTGAGGAACAGGACCATGGCAGCAGCACCAATGGTTCCAGCGGCTTTAATTACGTTTTTCATTCTTAGTCTCCTTGAAGTTAACCTTCAGACCAACGCACGCCGAATGACACGGTTCCCGCGTTCAGAGCCTGGCAAAGCAATTTATTTTCCGGGTGAATGCGGTAGTTCAAGAACCGTCCCAGGCCTGTGATTCTCGGGCAGGGGCAGGGTTTCTGACGCTGTGGATCGGGCAGGTCATCAGCGTGTCCGGTGCGGACCTTGATGGCTGAAACGAGACAAGGGCGCCGGATATTCCAGCGCCCTTGTTCTGTTGTGTTAGGCCTTGATGTCAGACCACGTTCTTTCCGCGAACGGCCCGGGCGACGAATGTCAGCACCAGGAGTGCGAGGAATACGAAGAACAGGATTTGTGCGATCCCTGCCGAGGCGCCGGCGATTCCGCCAAAACCAAGGGCGGCGGCGATAACGGCAAAGATGAAAAATGCGAGTGCCCAACCGAGCATGATATGTCTCCTTGTAACTGTTTCCGGCTTGCTGCGCCGTTAGGAAATCAACTCGGGTGATGATGAATCAGTTCCCGAAATTGTTCAGGGAACCATCGTCTGGACAGCCGCGTTATATAATCAGAACATGCGCGCGCGTGCCTCTCGCGAGATGACGGGCGCGCGCCATTCCGGCTGTTTGCGGCTGGGCATGATGAAAGGTCCGACATTGAAACTGTGCGCGCTGATCAACGCAGAATCCGGCTCAACCCCCGGCAATGCCGAGGATGCCTTGCTGGAAGAACTCGGCAGGCTGGGTTTGACGGCGGAGATCCTGCCGGCGGCCGGTGCCGATATTGTGCCTGCTGTCAGGACAGCTCTGGATTCCAGACCTGACGCCCTGATCGTCTGGGGCGGCGATGGATCGATTGCCTGCGCGCTGTCGGCCAGCGGCCCTTCCGGTCCTCCCGTACTTGCGCTGCCCGGTGGAACAATGAACCTTGTCCACAAACGGCTTCACTATGGTGAAACCGACTGGAAGAAGATCGTGGCATCCGCAATGCAGTCGCCCGTGTCGGAGCCGTTTGCAGCCGGATGCGTGGCCGAGCACCAGTTCTTTGTCGCGGCGATGATGGGGCAGGTGACAATTCTGGCGGAATCCCGGGAGGAGGTCCGGCATGGACGCTTGCTGAAAGCGGCCGAAGTGGCCGTGCAGTCCGATGCCATGAGCCTTGAGAGGCGCCTGCGACTTGAATCGCACCATGCCTCCGGGAACCAGACATTCGATGCCGTGGCTGCAGCGGTCGTGGTTGGCGACGGCGATGTGCCCAGACTGGAAGTTGCGGCGATCGAGCCGCGCTCCACTTATGACTGGATGGCAATCGCCTTTGATGCCCTGATGAATGGCTGGCGCGACGCGGACTCGATCGACATGGATGAAACGCGCAACGTTCTGATCACGGATATTGAAGGCCGCGAATTCCCGGCAACCATTGACGGAGAATCTGTCATCATGCCAAGCGGCACGGTCATCAGCCTGAAGCGCCATGCGGCCAATGTGCTGCGCGCCAGGAGGGCCTGATGCGGATCGTCCAGCTGGCCGACCTGCATTTCGGGGCAGAAGATCCGCGCGCCATGGATGCGGCGGCCGCGCAAATTGCGGACCTTCAGCCCGACGTGATCGTGGTCAGCGGTGACATGACCCAGCGCGGCCGGCACGACGAATTCGAGGCAGCCCGCACATGGATAGACGCCCTGAACCGGCCGACGCTGATTGTACCCGGAAACCATGACACACCGCTCCTTAACCTGGTCTCGCGGGCAAGCAGCCCGTTCCAGCGCCATCACGGCTATTTTGAAGAGCATTCGACACCGCAATGCGTCGGTGACATCCGCATTGACGGCCTGAATACGGCGCGCGGCTGGCAGGTCAGGTCGAACTGGGCAGAGGGGTCCGTTCGCCTCGCGCACCTTGAAGATATTCTCGACGAACACGCCGGCGACGATACGATCCGCATGCTCGCCTGCCATCATCCGTTCCGGTCACCCAGGGATGCGCCGCTCAGGACCCGCACGCGCCGCGGCGCCGCGGCCAGCGAGATACTCGCGGCAAGCCGTGTTTCGGTCCTGCTGACAGGACACGTCCACACCCCGCACGCCGAACTGATCACGGAAGCGACAGGCTCCTATCTGGCGATCACGGCCGGAACGCTTTCAACCCGCCTGCGCAGCGCACCGGCTGCATTCAACAGTCTCGACATTTCAGGCGATACGATGACAGTCAACACGCACAATTTTGATGGAGGACAATTCCAGCTGCGCCTCCTGGGGACATGGTCTGCGACCGAGCCCTGCCGTCAGCTCTGATCCGCGTACGCTTCCGGGATCACCAGTGTCAGGCGGCAGCCTTTGCCTTCCTGTGTGTCGATCGTGAGTTCAGCTGACAGTTGACGCGCAAACGCCTTCATCAGTTTGGAGCCCAATCCGCTGCCATCGGACTGTCCGGAAAGGGTGGCGGCATCGTAGCCGCGTCCATTGTCAGCAATCTTCAGCGTGATTTCCTCTTCGTCCACGGCCAGCGAAATGTGCACTTCGCCGCCCGTCTTGTCGAAGGCGTATTTCATTGCATTCGTGATAGCTTCCACGACGAAGAGGGCCATCGGAATCGCATCGTCAGCCGGGCGCATGACATCGGCGTAGGACTGCGTGACCCTGACCCCGAGATCTTCCATTCCGAGCGCCTCGGACAGGTGCATGACCAGACCGGTCAGGAACGGTTTCATCTGGACCTGCTCCAGGCGTTCGTTCTGGTAGAGCGTCTGGTGAACAATCGCGAGCGCGTCGATCCGGTGGCGCGCGGCGGAAATTGCCGCTTTGGCCTTCGGATCCTGCAGCTGGCGTCCCTGGAGGTTGAGGAAGCTGGTGACGATCTGCAGGTTGTTCTTCACGCGATGGTGGATTTCCCGCACTGCCGCGTCGCGGCTGGCAATGGCGAGTTTGAGGTCCTGATCCCGTTCGCCGATATCCTTGGCCATGACATCCATTGCGCGGGCCAGCCGGGCGATCTCCTTGGGGGCCTTGTCGAAAGTCTGCCCCGCCTTGAACTGGTAACGCCCGGCACCATAGACACGCACGGTGCGCGTCAGCCGGGACAGCCAGCGTAATACGAGCGAGTCGATTGCAAGCCAGACGGCAAGCAAGGCAATGCTGAAGGCGATCAGTGGCAGGCCAATCGACGTAATCGGACGCAAGGTGAACTCGCTCCAGAAGCCCGGAGATTTTCGGGAAATCGCAGCAAATACGTTGCCGGTTCCGACGGGCTTGATGACAACGTCGAGTGACGGGCCGCCCTTGTTGGTCAGGACGAAAAGCTCTGCGGACTGAGACTTTTCCACCTGCTTTATCCAGTCGGAATCGACTTTCGCGAACCGCGCACTGCCAAATGCTTCGCCGCGATCGTCGAGAAGTGCTATTTCCACGCCTTCAGCAAGATCGACGCCGCGCGATAGCAATGCCAGTTGGTCGGCGCGCAGTTCCAGGCCGGCTGAACCTGCGAACGCCTCGTCGGAATCGTCCAGACGCAGCAATATCGCAAACAGCCATTCATGGGTACGCTCGCTGTAATAAGTATCTGTGCGGATTAATTGTTCGCCGCGTTTGAGGCGTTCATTAATGGCGGGGTTCGGCAGCGTCCAGCCCGCATCCGATGTGGCGGAGCAGATCGCCACGCCCTCCGTGTCAAACCGTGCCACATTTGACAGCGGCACGACGACTTCCGCCAGTTTTTTGTAAACGCCTTTGCAGCGTCGACTGACAAGATCATCCTTGTGAAGGGTCAGCAGCAGGGCGGATTCGTCGATAGACCGCTCAATGGCATCCAGCGAGGCGTCGGCGAGAAGCAGCAGGTTTGCCCGGCGCGAGTCGAGACCCTTGCTGGCATCGAGATAGGCGGAAATGACGGACAGCACGAGGATCGGTGTCAGGGCCACGGCCAGCGTCATCACCAGCCGCTTGCGCAACGATCCCGTTCTGGATTGCGGCTGATCCGTTTCGGGCTCAGACTGATGAGGCACCGGCTATCTCGTCCGCCTGCTTCATGATGTCATCAAACGCCTGGCCGGCGGACATTTTCGGGTCCGTATTATAGCCGGTCTCGTTTGTCTCAAGTATCTCGATCACGGCCTTGCGGGCCCGTGATACACGGCTCTTGATCGTGCCGACGGCACAATTACACACTTCGGCGGCTTCTTCGTAGGACATGCCGCCAGCGCCAACGAGAATCAGCGCTTCCTTCTGGTCGACCGGCAGCTTCGCGAGCGCGTTGCGCAGGGCAAGCAATTCGAGGCCATCCGTAGGATTGCTGCTCGACACCAGGGTCGCTTCGGCAACTTCCGGGTCCAGCGGCTGGCGGCGCCAGCTGCGGCGCTTTTCCGAGTAGAAGGCGTTGCGCAGAATGGTGAACGCCCAGGCCTTCATGTTGGTGCCGGGGTGGAAGCTTTCGCGTGCGTTCCATGCCTTCAGCATTGCATCCTGTGCAAGGTCATCTGCCAGTGACGCGTCCCGGCACAGGCTGCGGGCAAAAGCACGCAGGTGCGGAATGAGCAACGTCAACTCGCGTTTGAAGGTGGCACTATCTATCTTGTCCTGCTCATCGGTCATGTGTGCGCTCACGTGTCCGATGCGGAAGGCTTCGACGATTGCTTCTTGTCGGCCTCTTCCAGCAGTTTCAGAAACTCGTCAGGAATGTCCTCCTGGGCAACGTCATCGTAAAGACGGCGAAGCTGGTCGCCGATCTTCGCGCCACGCCGCTTCAGGTCAGCGTCGGTCTTCTGCTGACTTGATGGCTTCTTTTTCATTTGCGGGACTCTGGATTCGATCAAGGGATTGTGCCTGCCGTATAATTCATGCTGTCTAATTCACACTGCGTAACAACAGCAAAGGCCGGGTTTGGTTCCGTTCATTCGAGAATAATTTGGCAGCGCGTGCAACCTTTTTGCATGCCGCGTGTTTGGAACTAAGCTTACCGTGAGAGGGTTCCTATGGATTTGGTAAAAGATTTTGCTCCCCATCTGCCGCTACTACGCCGCTACGCGCGCGCCCTGACAGGGAGTCAGGACAGTGGCGACGCCTATATCCGGGCGTCTCTGGCTGCGCTTGTTGAAGATCCGGACCAGATTGACCGCGATGGCGACGCGCGCACGGCGCTCTACCGCTTTTTCCATGTCATCTGGGGTGGAACCGGTGCCCGGCTCGAAGCCGGTGCCGAATCCCGCACCAGTCCCGCCGATGACCGGTTGCAGGCATTGGCGCCGATCCAGCGCCAGGCCTTCCTCCTGACGGCCCTTGAGGGGTTCTCCGTGAAGGAGGCTGCCTATATTCTCGGCATTTCGGAAGATGAGCACGCCGATCTGGTTGCCGCAGCGCACAGGGATATCGAGCGCGATCTCAAGACAAAAGTCCTCATCATCGAGGACGAGCCGATTATCGCCGCAGATCTGGAACACCTGGTTCAGGATCTCGGGCATGAAGTGACCGGCAACGCGACAACGCGCTCGGAAGCCGTCGACATGGCCAAGGCCAATCCTCCGGGATTGATCCTGTGTGACATTCAACTGGCTGACGGATCGTCGGGCATTGATGCAGCGCATGACATTCTGGCCGTCATGAATGTGCCGATCATCTTTATCACGGCGTTTCCGGAACGCCTCCTGACGGGCGAGCGGCCAGAGCCGACCTTCCTCATTCCGAAGCCATTCCAGGAGAACACGGTGAAAGCAGCGATCGGGCAGGCCTTGTTCTTCAATCCCGCCAAATCGCCCAATGTCACGGCCTGAGGTCAGGCGCTAGCGAAAGATCGCCAGCAGGATCGCCATGCCGACGAGCGCGAGCGCAAGGCTTGCGACGAGTGTGCTGGGCATGCCGAGAATGCGCTGTCCCTGTCGGGCGTCTTCCTTGGCGATGGTTTTCTCTTCGTGTTCCATTTTATGGTCTCCTTGTGGTTACTGACGCGCAGGGGGCCCTCAAGGTTCCGGAAGGCGGGCTAAGGAGTTTCGCGTATTTTCCGCACATTCCTTTTCGTCAGTATGGAACATAGCGCTCACCGGGCCGTTGATGGAGCGCTCAGCAAACAGCAACAAGGAGCTCAGAATGAACACCAAGACCTCTACCGGCACCGCCCTGAAATCAGAGATCAATGAAGACGTGGACGCACTGAAGGGCGACCTTACCGCCCTGCGGAATGACCTGCGCGAAGTCGTGAAGGACATGCGCGCCCTGGCATCCGTACGTGCCCAGCAAGGCGTCGAGAAGGGTGCTGAACTGGCCCGAAAGGCCGGAAGCGAGATTGACGAAGCCAAGGATGCCGTCGAAAGCCGCATTCGTGAAAATCCGCTCACAGCCATTGGTATTGCTTTCGGAGCGGGTCTCGTTCTCGCGATGCTGCGCCGGAACTAAGCTTCCATGGACACGACGAAACTTCGTCTCTTCGCGGCAGTCGCCGGGATCCTGTTTGGTCTCGGCGGCGTATTCGCGCTTGCAGTGGCTGCGACACTCGCCCTTGCGAGCGTCATGGGCATGATCGGGGCCGCATTCACCGTGGCCGCGCTTCTCTTGTCGGTCGCCTGCATCTGCCTCTATCTGTTTCTCCAGCCGCAGACATCTTCGTCCGATGAAGTGGACAATATGGAGGACGCGGCCGCCGATGCGCTTGCAGACCTGCCTTTCAATGCCATCCAGTCGATCATCGAAAAGCGCCCGCTGACCGTGGCGGCGCTCGCCTTGGTGGCGGGCTATTCTTTCGCCCGTGATCCTGCAGGTGTCGCGCGCCAGGCCCAGCGTTTCATGGTAGGCTTGCTCTGAAACAGTTGAGCTGCCCCGACAGGAGAGTCATGCACCCTGCCATACTGATTGTTTCCGCCCTTACGGCGGGTGCCGCGCTTGCGCGCAAGCTCCTCGCTGGTGAGGTTACCAGTCGCAAGCACAAGGCGATCGAGGCGGCAGCCCAGGAAGCACGTATCCGTATCCGGCGCGAGGCCCACAAGTTCCTGAAGAAGAGCTTCCTGCATTTTGCCGTCGCGACAGGCGTGAAGGCGGCAATCCTGGCGACACTCTGGATCGTCTGGCGGGCCCATGGCCTCAGCGACAAGGCTGTCTCCATTTCGGTCGGTGTGGCGCTGGTGACCTTCCTGATCCGCGACGCCTGGGTGATCTACCCTACCGCCCGGTTCGTGATCAGCACGCTGGTTCGCAATGGCTGGCACCCGCTTCGGGCCCTGCGCGAAACCGTCGCTGCGCTGGTCTTCGAGGAAGTCCTTGCCGAAGCCCAGGCGCTGCCGCAATCGCGCTCACACAATCTGCTCATCAGCCTGGCCGGTCACAATCGCGACGACCTGCACAAGGAAATCGCCAAATCCGTTGCCGATATTGCCCGCCATTCCTCGTGGGAAGACCTCAGGCCCTACATTATCAGCGCTGCCGCCAAGACCCTGTCGCTGATGGTGATCTACGCCACGATGGTGGCCGTGCTGATCTCCCGCCTGCCGTAACGGGCCGCTGGAGCGGGTGAAGGGAATCGAACCCTCGTATTCAGCTTGGGAAGCTGCTGCTCTGCCATTGAGCTACACCCGCGCGCATCCCGCCATTTGACCGTGAAAACCGGCTCGCGCAAGGCCTGTTGCCATTGCCGCTGGCGATTTGCGGCATGTCGGCGTAGAAGGCCCGGCATGAACGGATTTTTACTCGTAGCAGCAGGCGGCGCGCTCGGCGCCATGCTCCGGCACAGCGTCGGATTGGCCTCGGTGCGCCTGCCTCTGGGCGGCGCGGCGGGCGCCACCCTGATCGTCAATATCATCGGCAGCGCGCTTATGGGCGTCCTGCTGGCCTGGCTGATGCATCGCCAGGGCCCGTCGCAGGGCGCATGGCTTATGTTCCTCGGAACCGGCCTGCTCGGCGGCTTCACCACATTCTCCGCCTTTTCGCGTGAAGTCGTGATCATGATGGAAACCGGCGCTTACATGCGCGCGCTCAGCTATGCGCTCGTGTCGGTCATCGTGTCCGTGCTCGCGCTGATGGTGGCACTCTATATTACACGGAAGGTGCTCGCATGAGCGGCCAGATCATTACCGAAACCGTCACCACCATGGAGGAAGGCACGCGCCTCGACCGCTGGATCAAGCGCCGCGTCCCGGTCACGCAGGGCCAGGTCGAAAAATGGCTGCGCACAGGGCAGATCCGTGTCGATGGCGGCCGCGCCAAGGCCAATATGCGCCTCGAGGCGGGCATGGCCGTGCGCCTGCCCATCCTTGATGGCGAGGCCCCGCGCCAGCGCGATCCGGCCGCAAACGCATCGCAGAAAGACCGCGAATTCCTGAGAGAACTGATCATCTACGAAGACGACGAGATGATCGCCTTCAACAAGCCCGCCGGCCTCGCCGTGCAGGGCGGGTCGGGGCAGGGGCGCCATATTGACGGCATGCTGCCTGCCCTCTCCGAAGGTGAACACCGCCCGGTTCTCGTCCACCGGCTGGACAAGGATACGTCCGGCGTCCTGCTGGTCGCGAAATACCCGGCTGCCGCCGCGCGCCTCGGCGAACTTTTCCGGGGCCGCGAAATGGACAAGGTCTATTGGGCTGTCACCGTCGGCGTGCCCAACCCGCCTTTCGGCCAGATCCGCTGCTGGATGGTCAAGGGCGTGCCTGATGACCGCGAAGAGAGCGGCTGGCGCCCGGTGGACCCCAACGTCAAGCGCCGCGATGCCGACCGCGAGCGGATGATCCGCACCGCGCAGGGCGTCGAAGGCGCAAAGCATTCGATCACGGATTATGCCGTGATTTCCACGGCGGGCCAGAAGGCCGCCTGGGTCGCGCTCAAGCCGCTCACAGGCCGCATGCACCAGCTGCGTTTCCACATGCTGGAAATGGACACATCCATCCTCGGCGACTTCAAATACAAGAGCCGCCGCGAAGTGCCCAACGGCCTCGCCTCCGGCTTGCACCTGCACGCTCGCGCCCTCATCATCCCGCGCGAACATGGCAAGCCGATCAGTATTGTCGCGCCGCTGCCCGCGCACATGAAAGAGACATTCGAAACGCTTGGCTTCCTGGAACAGGAAGCAGGCAAGAACCCGCTGGCGCCCTTCGTCTGATGCTGAAACTGGCAATCTGGGACATGGACGGCACCATTGTGGACAGCCGGGACGTCATCCTGACCGCGATGACGCGTGCCTTCGAGGCCTGCGACCTCGCCCCGCCAAGCCACGACCAGACCCGCAGGATTGTCGGCCTCAGCCTGCACGATGGCTGCCGCATTCTCGCGCCGGACACGATTTCGGACGCGAAGCTGGAAGATCTTGTCTGCGCCTATCGTGATGCCTTCATCCTGCGCCGCACCGAGCCCGGCTTCTTCGAGCCGCTCTATGACGGCGCGATGGAAACCCTGCAGCGCCTGCGCGAGGATAACTGGCTGATCGCCATGGCGACGGGAAAATCGCATCGCGGCATCCGAGCCATCTTCGAGATGCACCCCCTCGAATCCTATTTTGATACAATCTGGTGCGCCGATGACGGCCCGGGAAAGCCCCATCCGTTCATGGTGGAGCAGGCGATGGGGGCGCTCGGCGCTGCGCCGCATCAGAGCCTGATGATCGGCGACGCCATTCACGATATCAACATGGGCAATGCCGCAGGTGTTCGCACGCTGGGCGTCAGCTGGGGCTTCGGCACGGCACAGGAACTGGAAGAAGTCGGCGCGCACGAAGTCCACCACACTTACGCCACCCTGAAGGACAGTCTCCTCGCATTCGGCCAGGCCATCGGGAACCAGTAAGCACGCTCCACGTTAGTAAACATGGCTGATAGTGCATTGACCACGGCAAGATCACGCGGGTCCTGGAAACTCGAAGCCGGCATCGTTGGTGCCGCCGCGCTGACTCTCAGTGCCTTCCTCTCGGTCATGATGACGCTTCCGGGAGCTGCGGGCGTCCAGCCCATCGATCATTTCATTCAGGCCGACTATGACGCTTTTGACCGCAATTTCGAGCTGACGAATGGTTTGCGTTGCGATGTTGGCCTCGCTGCCCAGAAAATCTGCCTGTACAAATCGCCCGTTGAGCGCGACATCGTGCGCGGTGAACGCCTTCCGGACTATATTCCCGATCTCGGCACGAATTTCCGCGTCGTCGTGGAAACCAGCCTCAAGGACGAGCAATTCCGCACCGTTGTCTACGGCCAGACACTGGTGCTTCTCGAACCCCGCTCGCGCATGGTCAAGGACGTGCTTCGCCTGACGGCACCCGATATCGTGTCGCCCCGGGATGACCCGGTACAGCCAAAAGCCTGAAATCCCCCTTGGAACAACGCGCCAGCAGGCCTAAAGCCTGCGGCATGACCAAACCATCCTCTGACAATCCGAAACGCTTCTACAAACAGGCCGCCATCGAGAAGATCGAGGGCGGCTGGACCGTCGTGCTGGACGGGCGCAGCATCAAGACGCCGGCGCGCGCCGCGCTGACGCTCCCGGCCGAGCGCCTCGCCAAGGCAATCGCCGCCGAATGGAACGCGCAGGAAGAATATATCGACCTTGCGGCCATGCACCTGACACGCCTTGCCAATGTGGCCATCGACCGGGTCGAAGACGCGCGGGACGATATGGCTGACGAGCTTGCCCGCTATTGCGAGACAGACCTCATCTGCCACATCGCCGAAACGCCTGACGAACTTGCCGAGGCCGAGGATTCCCATTGGTCGCCAGTGCGCGACTGGGCGGGCGACACGCTCGGCGTCCATCTCGTGCCCGTCATCGGCATCATCGCCTCGCCGCAGCCTGATGCCTCGCTTGAGGCGGCCCGCCAGCATGCGCTCGGCCTCGATGCCTTCCGGCTGACAGGCCTGCTCTATGCTGCGGGCCTGTTCGGCTCCGCGCTGCTCGCGCTTGCCGTCGAACAGGACGCGATGAATGCCGAGGACGCGTTCGAAGTCTCGCGCATCGACGAGGCCTGGCAGGCCGATCAATGGGGCGAGGATGACGAGGCCAAGGCCGCCACGGAAGCGCGCCGGCTGGAGGCAAAGGCGCTCGGCGTCTGGTTCCGCGCACTGGGCTGATCCGCCCTCCGGCAGGCAATCCGTGGCCGAACGCAGGATGAATGCGGGCTTCACACCCGGTTCCATCGCCCCGTGTTTTCCTGCACCCATGATAAAGCGTATCATGACCTTCCGAGTGGCTGCTGCAGCGTTTGCTGTACCGGCACTCTTCGCTGCCCCTGCTGCCGCAGACCCGGTTCGCGGGGCGAATGTTCAACTCGAGCAGAAACTCGGCGCCAACACGTCCCTCGTGGTCCAGGTCGGCCAGAATGACCGGCATGGCCGTGATGACCGCTATGGCCGCAATGACCACCGTGACTACCGCGTCAACCAGTGGGGCCAGTCCCAGCGTGAAGTGCGCGGCCTGCGCCGGGATGCCGTGCAGGCCTGCCGCCGCGAAGTGGCGAAACAGGCTTATCGCATCGGCTATCGCGAGGTGGATTTCGACGATGACCGCCGTGTGCGCCAGATCGGTCCCTTTGGCTTCCGGGTCATGCTGGACGATGTCGAGTTCGAAGGCCGCCGCCGCGAGCGTGAAAGCGACGTGACCTGCACCGTCCGGCGCGGCCATGTCGTCGACATTCACGACCTTCCGGCCCCAGGCAGGCGCGGCTATCAGCATGCTGGCGGGCGGCGCGGCTACTAGGTCTCCCCCGGCCGGAACAAGGCCCCGGTCCCGCGATCGGGGCCTTTTTCCTGCCCGGCGCCCGGCCCCGTGCTGACGCGCCGTCATCGATTGCCGCACTTGCCAAGCCAGCCACGCCGTTTATCAGTCTGCGCAACAGATTTATGGCAGGGAGAGGCCCCTCATGCAGGATGTTATTGACGCTCTGGAAGCACGCCGCGAAGCAGCCCGTCAGGGTGGCGGCGCCGCCCGGATCGAGAAGCAGCACGAAAAGGGCAAACTGTCCGCCCGCGAGCGCGTGGCTGTTCTCCTTGATGAGAACAGTTTCGAGGAATTCGACATGTTCGTGGAACATCAGTGCGCCGATTTCGGCATGGCCGAGCAAAAAATACCCGGCGACGGCGTTGTTACCGGCCAGGGCACCATCAATGGCCGCCTCGTCTATGTCTTCTCGAAGGACTTTACCGTCTTCGGCGGCTCCCTGTCCAAGGCCCATGCCGCCAAGATCGTGAAGGTCCAGAAAATGGCCGTCCAGAACGGCGCGCCGGTCATCGGCATCTTCGATGCGGGCGGCGCGCGCATCCAGGAGGGCGTTGATTCGCTCGCCGGCTATGCCGACATTTTCATGGAAAACGTCCTCTCTTCCGGCGTCATCCCGCAAATCTCCGTCATCATGGGCCCCTGCGCGGGCGGCGACGTCTATTCCCCCGCCCTGACAGACTTCATCTTCATGGTGAAGGACACGTCCTACATGTACGTCACCGGGCCTGACGTGGTGAAAACCGTCACCAATGAGGAAGTCACCCACGAATCCCTCGGCGGCGCGTCGGTGCATGCCAACAAGTCAGGCGTGGTCGACGGCGCCTTCGAGAACGATATCGAGGCGCTCACCCAGATGCGCCGCCTGGTCGACTTCCTGCCCCTGTCAAACCGCGAAGAGGCGCCGATCCGCCCCGTGCACGACACGGTCGACCGTGTGGAGAGCAGCCTCGACACGCTGATCCCGCCAAACCCGAACACGCCCTATGACATGAAGGAACTGATCACAAAGGTCGCCGACGAAGGCGACTTCTTCGAGATCAGCCCCAATTTCGGCGCCAACATCATCTGCGGCTTCGGCCGCATCGAGGGCTCCACCGTCGGCTTCGTCGCCAACCAGCCGATGACGCTCGCCGGCGTGCTCGACATCGACGCCTCCCGCAAGGCGGCCCGCTTCGTGCGCTTCTGCGACTGTTTCAACATTCCCGTGGTCACCTTCGTTGACGTGCCGGGCTTCATGCCGGGCACCAAGCAGGAATATGGCGGCCTCATCAAGCATGGCGCGAAACTCCTCTTCGCCTATGCCGAGGCCACCGTTCCCAAGGTCACCGTCATTACACGGAAGGCCTATGGCGGCGCCTATGACGTGATGAGTTCCAAACACCTGCGCGGCGATGTGAACTATGCCTGGCCGACGGCCGAGATCGCCGTGATGGGCGCCAAGGGCGCGGTCGAGATCATCTACCGCAAGGAACTCGGCGACCCCGAAAAGATCGCCGCGCGCACCAAGGAATACGAAGACAATTTCGCCAATCCTTACGTCGCCGCCCGCAAGGGCTATATCGACGACATCATCATGCCCCACTCCACCCGCCGCCGCATCGCCAAATCCCTCCGCACCCTGCGCACCAAGCAGCTGGAAAACCCGTGGAAGAAACACGATAATATTCCGCTTTAGGGAGCTGATGTGGAACCGAAAGCCAGGCTGCATATTGAGGCTCTCGTGCGGCATTTAGAGAGCCGCAAAAATGAGTTGAAGGGGCGGATAAGTCCCAAGGTGTATGCGCGCCCTGACGTGCAGTACTTCAAGAACACTGTATTGAAAATTTTCGGAGATTCTGAGCGAGCCGACGAGGAGTTGCGTTTCATAGACCAGATATTCGACGAGAAGTTTGGCGCCTATCCGTCTAGCTCTGCGGGCCAAGAGATCGTAAATGCAATGCATGTCTACGCGGTAGGTCTGCAGCACGAGATTGGTATCGAATACCCCATGAGGGCAGGCCAGAATCTACTGTCTGGTCTAAAGCGAGTTTCCGAAGGATCTGACCGGAAAGTTTTCTTGGTTCATGGGCATGACAACATCCTATTGCAGAAAATTCGCTCTTGGCTGATCGAAAAGGCACTGGAGCCGATCATTTTATCCGAACAACCTGGTTCGTCTGTCACCCTGATCGAGATGATTGAACAAAATGCCGATGTGTCGTACGCCATCTGTATGCTGACGGCAGATGATTTGGGTGGCAAGTCAGCTGATGAGTTGCTGCCGCGCGCCCGGCAGAATGTTATTTTGGAAATCGGCTACTTCTTCGCTTTGCTAACCCGGCAACGTGTGTCCGTAATCTTGGATGAAGGCGTGGAACCACCCTCCGACATCATTGGCCTTAGGCCAATTCACAATACGATCTTCGAAGATGTGACCAACAAGCTTGAATCGGAGTTGATGAAAGCAGGTCTCATCAACGCGTAGGATGGGTTGAGCGGAGCGATACCCACCATATTCCTGTTGTCCACCCCACCCGGTTCCCGCACCATCAGTGCTATGATCAGCGCGCTCCACATCCGTCCCTCGCTCTCCGACGACAGCGCCGCCCTCATCGCCATCCTGCACGACACGTTCGAGTCCACCTGGCGCCCGCAGATCACGCCCGCCGCCGTCGCCGCCTACCAGCAAGGCAACCGCCCCGCCGCCTATGTCGCCGAACGCGGCCATCTCTTTCATGTGGCGACCCGCGCGGGCGTCGTTGTCGGCCTCGTCGACTGGCAGGATGATTTCGTCCACGCGCTTCACGTCCATTCCGCCCATGCGCGCAGCGGCGCGGGCACAGCGCTGATGTACCTCGCCGAAGCCGAAATCGCCCGCGCCGGTTTCCCCGCCGCCCGGCTCGAAACCGACACGTTCAACACGCGCAGCCGGGCCTTCTACGCGGCGCGCGGCTATATCGAAACCGGCCGCTATCCGGATGAGGAATGGAACAGCGGCCTCACAACACTCCTGCTGGAAAAGCGGTTCGGCTGAGCAGTCCACAGTGGCCGCTTCCCCAGCGCACGCTGGGGCCCAGTCCGCCAAGTGCGGCACGTGCGCTTCTGGGCCCCTGCCTTCGCAGGGGAAGCGGACCTGACTGAAAATCGGGCTTGCAGGACTGGCTCCGCTGCCCTCCAACACCCCCCTTGCTCACCCCTAGGGAAACCCGCCTACAGTCCTCCCATCACCACACAAACCCGCCGCCAGACCGGCACACAGGAAGGAAAACCCCATGGCCGAAGCCTATATCTGCGCCGCCGTGCGCACCGCCGGGGGCCGCCGCAATGGCCGCCTCTCGGACATCCACGCGAACGACCTTGGCGCCCGCGCGCTCGACGCCGTCGTCGCCCGCGCCGGGATTGACCCGTCCGTCATCGAGGA
>NZ_LADU01000031.1 GCF_000961795.1 Hyphomonas sp. BRH_c22 | reverse complement strand
AAGGAGAGGCCCGATGGGCAAGGCAAAGTTTGAACGCAACAAGCCGCACGTGAACATCGGCACGATTGGACACGTTGACCACGGCAAGACGACGCTGACGGCGGCGATTTCGATGGTTCTTGCGGAAGCAAGCGGCGGCGAAGCGAAGTCCTATGCGGACATCGACTCTGCGCCGGAAGAAAAGGCGCGCGGCATCACGATCAACACGGCGCACGTCGAGTATGAGACGGCCAACCGCCACTATGCGCACGTCGACTGCCCCGGCCACGCTGACTATGTGAAGAACATGATCACCGGTGCGGCGCAGATGGACGGCGCGATCCTGGTTGTGAACGCCGCTGACGGCCCGATGCCGCAGACGCGCGAGCACATCCTGCTGGCCAAGCAGGTTGGCGTTCCGGCCATGGTTGTCTTCCTGAACAAGGTTGACCAGGTCGATGATGCCGAGCTTCTGGAACTGGTCGAGATGGAAGTGCGTGAACTTCTGTCCTCGTACGACTTCCCGGGCGACGAGATTCCGATCATCGCGGGCTCCGCGCTGGCCGCTGTCGAGGGCCGTAATCCTGAAATCGGCAAGGACAAGGTGCTCGAGCTGATGCAGGCTGTGGATGACTATATCCCGACGCCTGAGCGTCCGCTGGACAAGCCCTTCCTGATGCCGGTCGAAGACGTGTTCTCGATCTCGGGCCGCGGCACGGTTGTGACCGGCCGTATCGAGCAGGGCATCATCAAGGTGGGTGAGGAAATCGAGATTGTCGGCATCCGTCCGACCGTCAAGACGACCTGTACCGGCGTTGAAATGTTCCGCAAGCTGCTCGACCAGGGCCAGGCTGGCGACAATATCGGTGCGCTGCTTCGCGGTGTTGACCGTGAAGGCGTCGAGCGCGGCCAGGTTCTCTGCAAGCCGGGTTCGATCACGCCGCACACGACGTTCGAAGCCGAAGCCTACATCCTGACCAAGGAAGAGGGTGGCCGTCACACGCCGTTCTTCACCAATTACCGTCCGCAGTTCTACTTCCGCACGACCGACGTGACGGGTGTTGTGACCCTGCCGGCCGACAAGGAAATGGTCCTTCCGGGCGACAATGTGAAAATGGATGTCGAGCTGATCCAGCCGATCGCCATGGACCAGGGCCTGCGCTTCGCCATCCGTGAAGGCGGCCGCACCGTCGGCGCCGGCGTCGTCTCGTCCATCAAGAAGTAGGCTGGACACAGCAACACAAAGACAAAGGCCGCTTCCGGAAGGAAGCGGCCTTTTCCGTTGGGGGCGGACGCGAGGGTACAGCCTTGTGACTTCGAAAAGATCTGAGGCGGCAGTTTCGTGCGCGCGTTTCAGACCGTGTCGTCCACGCCTGCCGATTGTCGTGCCGTTTCGCCGCGCCTGCGTTCTGCGAGCTGCAGGAGATTGTCCTCATGGTCGCCACGATCAATGCGGTAGTATCCGACTGCGATGATCATGCACGTCCACAATAGAAGCAGTGTCGGCGCATAATACGCGCCCAGTTGCCAAAGTGTCTCCGGCGAGACTTCGTCCACCGTAGCGCCTTGCGGAAACGAGACGAAAGACAGGATGAGGCCTGCGGAAAATGCGCCGAGGCCCTGGGTCGCCTTGCGGGTGAAGGTAACCGCAGCGAAGAATACGCCTTCTGACCGGCGACCCGTCCGCAGCTCGCTTTGCTCCACGAGGTCTGCGATCATCGAGTACAGCACCGCCTGGAGCGCGATTATCAGGGCGACGTCGATTGTGTTGATCGTGGCGACGATGGGGTAGAGCAGCGGGTCGCCATTCTCCGGCATAAGGCCGAACAGGCGCAGGATGATCGGGGCAGGGGCCATCGTGAAAGCAACGACGCCGAGCCAGATGACGCCTCGCTTCTTGCCGAACCGCTTCACGATCATGGGCGCAATCAGCAGGCCGATCAGTGCCGATATGAAAACCAGCAAGGTCCACAGGAATATCTGCGAGCCGGAAAAGCCCCAGAAATAGGTCAGCATGAGGAAGGCGAGCGCAGCGGAGAGGCCGGACGCCACGGCACCGAACAGCGTGGCGACAAACAAGGCAAAGAAGGACCGGTCACCCAGCGTCTCGAACACTTCCCTGAAGATCGTGCCCAGACCGATCTTTCGCTTCGGGGGAGGCGCGTGGAAGTGCTTTATCTGCGAATGCGTGCCGAGCGCGGAAATC
This sequence comes from Hyphomonas sp. BRH_c22, assembly GCF_000961795.1. Taxonomy (GTDB): domain Bacteria; phylum Pseudomonadota; class Alphaproteobacteria; order Caulobacterales; family Hyphomonadaceae; genus Hyphomonas. Next base: position 41,470 of record NZ_LADU01000031.1, on the reverse strand, counting down.
ATGATGGCGAGGAAGATCAGGATGGATGAGATGATGCCATAGGTCGCGTAGCCGTCGCGGTTGAGGGTGCCGACCGGGTACTTGTCGGTCGCGACCAGCAGGACTCCGAACATCAGCACACTCATGAGGTTGCCGCCGGTCCAGCCAAAATAGAGCCGCCAGGCTTGCAGCTTTGTGCGCTCGTCATAGTCCTGCGAAAGTTCCGGCATCAGCGAGGAGCTGGGCGTTTCGTAGAATGTGATGAATGTGCGGATCAGAATGGCCAGCAACAGCAGGTACCAGAACATCTGGCCGTCGCTCAGTTCGGGCGGATTCCAGAGCAGGAAATAGCTGATCGATACCGGGATGGCGGAGGCATACATAAAGGGATGCCGCCGCCCCCATCGTGACCGCCAATTGTCCGAGAGGTAACCGACGACCGGGTCGCTGATCGCGTCCACCACCAGCGCAATGAAGATGGCGAGGCCGACAAGGCCCGGCTCAACCCCCACAACCGTGCCGTAGAAGAGGAGCAGGAAATAGCCGAAACCGGCATCCTTTACGCCATAGGCGACTGAGCCAAAGCCATAGGCGATCCGGGTTGGCAGGGATGTGCGGTGCGGCGTTGCAGGGTCCATCGTGGCAATACTGTAACCCGCCCGGTACGGGAGTCACGCGCAATCGGACCGGCTTGTCGCAACGTAAATCTGGCTATTCCAGCGGCTGTCTGGCCGCTTCGGCAAGACGCCGCTGGGTGGCGAGACTGGCGCTCGGGCCCGGTTTGGTGAGGATGTCTGCGCGTGAAAGCGGTGAGCCATTGCTGCCGATAGGTGCCAGGGGCTTCAGCGGCAGGCCGGTTGCCTTTTCCACCAGAAGCACCGGTTCATTACCGGGACCGTAGACGTGGGTATTGCCCCATTGGTGGAGTGCGAGGAGGACGGGGTAAAGGGTCTCGCCCTTGTCAGTGAGGACATAGGCATAGCGGGTGCCGTTAGCGCCGACATCTTCGCGCATGAGGATCCCTTCCTCAAGCAGACGTTCCAGCCGCTCGCTCAGCACATTCCGGGCGATGCCGGTATTGCGCATGATCTCGCTGAATCGGGTTGCGCCATAGAAGGCCTCGCGAATGATCAGCCAGGTCCAGTTGTCACCGAAAATGTTGAGAACGCCCGCGATCGGGCAGGTATGCGTGTGCCGTTTGGCCATGTCCGTTCTCCTGTCCGCGGCAGAATATTTAGGTTGCGTTTCGAAACCATTACGATATTGGTAGTTTATTGCAACCAATATGCGCAGTGAGGAATATGCCATGGCGCCCAAGCAGGCCTGCCTCGTGATTGGCGCCGGGGATGACACGGGCGGGGCCATCGGCCGCGCCTTTGCGCGTGAGGGCATGGTCTCATGCCTGGTGCGCCGGTCAACGCATGCCGACGCGCTGGAAGCGTTGGCGCAAAGCATTCGTAATGAGGGGAACGCAGCGGTGGCGCTTCCGGCGGATGCGCGGGACGAGGACGCGATGATAGCGCTGATCGACAGAATCGAATCGGAGATCGCGCCAATCGAGGTCGCCGTGTTCAATATTGGCGCCAACGTCCAGTTCCCGATCACCGAGACCACGGCGCGGGTGTATCGCAAAGTGTGGGAGATGGCCTGTTTCGCCGGATTCCTGATGGGGCGCGAAGTCGCAAAGCGCATGCTGGAGCGCGGTCACGGGACAATCATCTTCACGGGCGCGACGGCGAGCACGCGCGGACGTGAGCGTCTGGCCGCCTTCGCAGGTGCCAAGCACGCTCTCAGGGCATTGGCCCAGTCAATGGCCCGCGAGCTGGGGCCGCAGAATATCCACGTCGCGCACACGATTATCGATGGCGCGATCGATTCGAACTTCATTCGCGAAATGGTGCCGGACGTGGACGCGAAACGCGACGCAGACGCCATCCTCAATCCCGACCATATCGCACAGAATTATGTGATGCTGCACAAACAGCCGCGCACCGCCTGGACGCATGAACTGGACCTGCGCCCATGGAAGGAAACCTGGTAGGAGCCTTAACCATGACAAAGACCATCGATTTCATATTCGACTTCGGCAGTCCCAATGCGTATCTCTCGCACCAGCTGCTGCCGGGCATTGCGGCCCGAACGGGCGCAACCGTGAACTACATTCCCTGCCTGCTGGGGGGCATATTCAAGGCCACGGGCAACCAGGCGCCCATGGTCGCCTTCGGCAACGTGAAGGGAAAGCTGGCCTATGAGCAGCTGGAAATGGCGCGTTTCATAAAGCAGCACAAGGCGGACCGGTTCCGGCTCAATCCGCATTTTCCCGTCAATACGCTGATCCTGATGCGGGGGGCGGTCGCCGCGGAGATGAACGGCCAGTTGGTCGCCTATACCGCGGCGGGCCTGAAGCATATGTGGGAAGACGGCCTGAAGATGGATGATCCGGCCGTCTTTGCTGCGGCAATGACCGATTCCGGCTTCGATGGGGCCGCCCTGCTGGCGCAAACGCAGGATCCGGCGGTCAAAGAGCGGCTCGTCGCGAATACGAATGCCGCTGTTGCGCGGGGTGCATTCGGTATTCCGACCTTCTTTGTGGGCGATGAAATGTTCTTTGGTAAAGACAGGCTTATGCAGGTCGAAGCAGAAGTGCTTGCACAAACCTGAATGGGGCACGATTGACCCGCGAAACCGCCGGTCTAAACACGCCCATGCGCGGGGGGATTTCTGCGCGCAGGGCGGCGGGCCAAACCGACGCAGCCATTGTCTGCAAATTCCCCGTTTCACCTGTTGACGCCGGTGATTCCTTCCCATAGAAGCACCACTTCGCCGGGATGGCCGCGCTTGGATTAGCGAACGCTCCCTCGAAACTGACAATTTAACCCCACCCAACCCGGGCGCTCGATGCTGACGAGCCATCGCCCTGGGCTTAAGTGTTTTGTGCGGACGGACGAGAACGATGGAACGACAAAATATCCGGATCAGGCTGAAAGCCTTCGATCACCGCGCCCTCGACATGTCGGCGAAAGAGATCGTGAACACAGCAAAGCGCACGGGCGCTGAAGTCAAGGGGCCCATCCCGCTTCCAACCCGTATCGAGCGTTTCACCGTGAACCGCTCTCCGCACGTCGACAAGAAATCGCGCGAGCAATTCGAGATCCGTACGCACAAGCGTATCCTCGACATCGTGGATCCGACCCCGCAAACGGTCGATGCCCTGATGAAACTCGACCTGTCGTCGGGCGTTGGCATTGAAATCAAGCTTGAGGGAGCGCGCTAATGGCTCTTCCAGCCCCCCGTTCCGGCGTGCTGGCCCGCAAGCTGGGCATGACACGTGTCTTTGACGAAGACGGCCGCCACATTCCCGTGACGGTTCTGTCGCTTGACGGCTGCCAGGTCGTTGGCGTGCGCACCGAAGACGAGCGCTCTGTCACAACCAAGAAGGGTGGCGAAGTCACCCGCACTGACGGCTACAAGGCTGTCATCCTTGGTGCTGGCGAAAAGAAAGCCAAGCGCACGAACAAGGCCCTGCGCGGCCAGTTCGCGAAAGCCGGCGTGGCGCCGAAAGCCAAGCTGAAGGAATTCCGCGTTTCGGGCGATCTGCCTGAGGTTGGCGCTGAAGTTCTGGCTGACCACTTCGTGCCAGGCCAGAAGGTCGACGTTGCCAGCTACGCAATTGGTAAAGGTTTCGCCGGTGCGATGAAGCGCTGGAACTTCGGCGGCATGCGCGCCACTCATGGTGTGTCGATCTCTCACCGCGCCCATGGTTCGACAGGTATGAACCAGGATCCGGGCCGCGTGTTCAAGAACAAGAAAATGGCCGGCCACCTCGGTACCGACCGTATCACCACCCAGAACCTGACGGTTGTGCGCACCGATGTTGAGCGCGGCCTGATCCTCGTGAAGGGCGCCGTGTCCGGTCATGATGGTTCGTTCGTGGAAATCCGCGATGCCGTGAAGAAAGCCCTGCCGGCCGATGCGCCGAAGGCTGGCTCCTTCAAGTCGGCTAACGCTCCTGCCCAGACAGAGGGTGCTGAATAATGGAACTCGCCGTCAAAACCCTCGCTGGCAAAGCTGCCGGCAATATTACGCTCGATGACGCGATCTTCGGGATCGAGGACATCCGCAAGGACCTCCTTCACCGCACGGTCCGCTGGCAGCTCGCCAAGCGTCAGGCCGGCACGCACAAGACCCAGTCGCGGTCCGAAGTGTCCGTTACGACCAAGAAATTCATCCGCCAGAAAGGTTCGGGCGGCGCTCGCCACGGTTCGCGAAACGCCCCGATCTTTGTCGGTGGTGGCGTCGCACACGGCCCACGCGTTCGCAGCCATGCGCATGATCTTCCCAAGAAGGTTCGCAAGCTGGCTCTTGCGCACGCGCTGTCGTCCAAAATCGTGGCCAACTCCTTCATGGTGATTGACGCGGCGACGCTGAAAGAAGCCAAGACGAAGGACCTGGCCGCCCATTTCGCTGGTCTCGGCATCGAGAATGCCCTGATCATCTCGGGCATCACGGTTGACGAGAACTTCGCCAAGGCCGCGCGCAACATCCCGAACGTGGATGTGCTCCCGGTCGCCGGCCTGAACGTGTATGACATCTTGCGCCGCAAGACGCTGGTCATCACGAAGGAAGCAGCTGAAGGCATTCAGGCTCGCTTTGACGGCACGCTGGCTCAACCCGCAATCGCAGCAGAGGCTGAATAGTCATGGCTGATCCGAAGCAACATCACTACGATATCATCCGTCGTCCGATCATCACCGAGAAATCGACGCTGGTCGCTGAAGAGAACAAGATCGTCTTCGAGGTGTCCATGGACTCCGACAAGAAGTCGATCAAAGAGGCTGTCGAGGCCCTGTTCAAGGTTGAGGTCACCAAGGTCAACACGCTGCTCCAGAAGGGCAAAACAAAGCGCTTCAAGGGCCATCTTGGTCGTCGCAATGACATCAAGAAGGCCATTGTCACGCTCGCCGAAGGCCAATCTGTCGACATTTCGACAGGCCTGTAGGGGAAGGACGTAGAAAATGGCACTCAAGACATTCAATCCAACTTCCCCAGGCCGTCGCCAGCTCGTTCTGGTTGATCGCTCGGACCTGCACAAGGGCAAGCCCGTCAAGGCGCTGACCGAAGGCCTGTCCAAGAAGGGTGGTCGCAACAACCGCGGTCGTATCACGGCCCGCCGTATCGGTGGTGGCGCCAAGAAGCTTTACCGCAAGGTCGACTTCAAGCGTACCCGCTGGGACATGCCGGCTGTTGTCGAGCGCCTCGAGTATGACCCGAACCGCACGGCATTCATCGCGCTGATCAAGTATGAAGACGGCCTCCTGTCCTACATCATCGCGCCACAGCGCCTTGAAGTCGGTGACACGGTCGTGACGTCGGCAACGGCTGACATCAAGCCGGGCAACACGCTGCCGCTGAAGAACATCCCGGTCGGTACGATCATCCACAATATCGAACTGAAGCCTCAAAAAGGCGCTCAGATGATCCGTTCGGCTGGCACATATGCCCAGCTGGTTGGCCGTGACGGTGGTTATGCCCAGATCAAGCTGACGTCTGGCGAGCTTCGCATGGTGCTCGACACCTGCCTTGCAACAATCGGTGCGGTTTCGAACCCGGACAACATGAACCAGGTTCTCTCGAAGGCCGGCCGCAAGCGCCACATGGGCAAGCGCCCGTCTGTCCGCGGCGTGGTCATGAACCCGGTCGACCACCCGCACGGTGGTGGTGAAGGCAAGTCGTCCGGCGGTCGTCACCCAGTGACGCCATGGGGCAAGAAAACCCGCGGTCCGAAGACCCGTTCAAACAAAGCGACGGATCGCCTGATCATCCGCCGCCGTAACGCGAAACGCTAGAGGAGCCGCGAGACATGTCACGTTCTGTCTGGAAAGGCCCATTTGTCGACGGCTATCTGCTGAAGAAAGCCGAAGAGGCTCGCGCCTCCGAGAAGCGCTCGGTCATCAAGACCTGGTCGCGTCGTTCGACAATCCTGCCAAATTTCATCGGCCTGAATTTCCAGGTCCACAATGGCAACAAGTTCATTCCGGTCACTGTCTCTGAAGAGATGGTCGGCCACAAGTTTGGCGAGTTCGCTCCGACCCGTACGTATCACGGCCACGGCGCTGACAAGAAAGCGAAGCGGAAGTAGTCATGGGAAAGACCAAGAATCCTCCGAAGCAGGCCAGCAACGAGTCGCGCGCCGTTTTGCGCATGTACCGTTCGAGCCCGCAGAAGCTGAACCTGCTCGCGCAGCAGATCCGCGGCATGCCGGTCGAGCGCGCGCTTGCTGAACTGCAGTTTTCGCCAAAGCGCCCTGCCAAGGATGTTCGCAAGCTGCTGCAGAGCGCGATCGCCAATGCTGAGAACAATCACGGTCTCGACATCGACAGCCTTGTCGTTGCCGAAGCTCACGTCGGCAAGAACATGGTGATGAAGCGCATCCGGGCCCGCGCCCGCGGCCGCGCCGCACGCGTGCTCAAGCCGTTTGCGCAAGTTACCATTGTCCTTCGTGACACAAGCATGGAAGCGGAGGCCGCCTGATGGGTCAGAAAGTCAATCCAATCGGTTTTCGTCTGGGTATCAACCGGACAGCTGACAGCCGCTGGTATGCAGACAGCGCCGATTTCGGCCGCCTGCTGCACGAGGACCTTGCGATCCGCAAGTCGATCCGCGCCAAGCTGAAACAAGCCGGCATTTCGAAGATCATCATCGAGCGTCCGCACAAGAAGTGCCTGATCACCATCCACACGGCCCGTCCGGGCCTGGTGATCGGCAAGAAGGGCGGCGACATCGAAGTCCTGCGCAAGGAACTTGCGAAGATGACGACGGATGAAGTCCGCGTGAACCTCGTCGAGATCCGCAAGCCGGAAATCGATGCCACGCTGATCGCTGACGATATCGCACGCCAGCTCGAGCGCCGGGCATCGTTCCGCCGCACGATGAAGCGTTCGATCCAGTCCGCTATGCGCCTTGGCGCTGAAGGTATCCGCATCATGGTTTCGGGCCGCCTCGGCGGCGCAGAGATCGCGCGGACCGAGCAGTATGCAGAAGGCTCCGTGCCGCTGCACACGCTGCGCGCCGATATCGATTACGGCACAGCTGAAGCCCTGACTACCTACGGCATCATCGGCATCAAGGTCTGGGTCTACAAGGGTGAGATCATGGAACATGATCCGATGGCCCAGGACAAGCGCCTTGAGTCTTCGGGCCAGTCACGTGCCCGTGCCAACGCCAACCAACGCGGACCGGCCACCGGTGCGCAAGCCGCCGGAGCGTAAGAGATGCGTCAGCCGAAGCGAACCAAATTCAGGAAGGCCTTCAAGGGCCGGATCAATGGCACTGCCAAGGGCGGCTTTACGCTGGCCTTCGGTCAGTTCGGCCTCAAGGCGCTTGAGCCTGAGCGCGTCACGGCGCGCCAGATCGAAGCCACACGTCGTGCCGTCACGCGCTACATGAAGCGCCAGGGCAAGGTATGGATCCGCGTATTCCCGGATGTGCCTGTGTCGGCAAAGCCGATCGAGGTCCGGATGGGTAAAGGCAAGGGCTCGGTCGACCGTTGGGTCGCCCGCGTCTCGCCAGGCCGCATCATGTTCGAGATCGACGGTGTGCCGGAAGATGTTGCCCGCGAAGCCCTGCGCCTTGGCGCAGCCAAGCTTCCGATCAAGACCAAAGTCGTCAAGCGGATTGAGGGGATCTGATCATGAAAGCCTCTGATGTGAGAAACAAAAGCGCCGACCAGCTCAAGGACGAGTTGATCAAGCTGAAGAAAGAACAGTTCAACCTGCGTTTCCAGTCGGCCACCGGCCAGCTGGAGAAAACAGCCCGAGCCAAGGAAGTTCGCCGCGATATCGCTCGCGTCAAAACGATCCTTCGCGAAAAGGCTGTGGCAGGTCAGGCCTAGGAGAGAGAACATGCCTAAACGTATTATGGAAGGTGTCGTTGTCTCGACGAAGCAGGACAAGACAGCCATCGTTCGCGTCGAACGTACCTTCACCCACCCGGTGATGAAGAAGATCGTTCGCCGTTCGAAGAAGTACCACGCCCACGACGAAGCCAATGTGGCTGTCGAGGGACAGACCGTAACCATCCAGGAATGCCCACCGCATTCCAAGCTGAAGCGTTGGGAACTCGTTTCCGGCGAAGGGAGTGACGCATGATCCAGATGCAATCAAATCTCCGCGTCGCCGATAATTCCGGCGCTCGCCGGGTCCAGTGCATCAAGGTGCTGGGCGGTGCCGGTCGCCGTTACGCTTCCGTGGGCGACGTCATTGTCGTGTCCATCAAGGAAGCGATCCCGACTGGCCGCGTGAAGAAGGGTGACGTCCGCAAGGCTGTCGTCGTTCGCGTCGCGAAAGACATCAATCGCGCAGACGGTTCGACCATCCGGTTCGACTCCAATGCTGCCGTGCTCATCAACAATAATGGTGAGCCAATCGGAACCCGCGTTTTTGGCCCGGTCCCGCGTGAACTTCGCGGCAAGAACCAGGTCAAGATCGCCAATATGGCGCCGGAGGTTTTGTAGTCATGGCTGCGAAGATCAAAAAGGGCGACACCGTCATCGTGATCGCAGGACGCGACAAGGGTACGAAAGGCGAAGTGCTTAAAGTGCTTGTCGACGAAAACCGTGTTGTCGTCCGCGGCGTGAATGTCGTGAAGCGCCACCAGAAGCCAACACAGATGGACCCCGGCGGCATCAAGAATTTTGAAGCCCCGATTCAGGTCTCCAATGTTGCACACGTTGACCCGCGCGACGGCAAGGCCGTTCGCGTCGGCTTCAAGACAGACGAGCATGGCCGCAAAACGCGGTTTGCCAAGCGTTCAGGGGAATCCATCGATGTCTAAGGCATACGAACCCCGTCTCAAGACGAAGTACCGCGATGAGATCCGGGGCAAACTGCAGGAGCAGTTCAACTATACGAACCCAATGCAGGTTCCGAAACTCGACAAGGTCGTGATCAATATGGGTGTGGGCGAAGCCGTCTCCGACTCCAAGAAGATCAAGGCGGCCCTGGCCGAACTCGAAGCCATTGCGGGTCAGAAGCCTGTTGCCACGAAAGCGCGCAAGTCGATTGCCGGTTTCAAGCTTCGTGAAGGCATGCTGATCGGCTGCAAGGTTACGCTTCGCCGTGACCGGATGTTCGAATTCCTTGACCGCCTGACCAACATTGCGCTTCCGCGCGTGAAGGACTTCCGCGGCCTCAACGGCAAGAGCTTCGATGGCATGGGCAACTACGCCATGGGCCTCAAAGAACACATCGTTTTCCCGGAGATCGCTTACGATCAGGTGGAAGAGATTCGCGGTATGGACATCATCGTCTGCACCACCGCCTCAACCAACGAAGAAGCCAAGGCACTCCTCGCCGAGTGTGGCTTCCCGTTCCGGAACTAGCGCCAGGAGATCTGCTGATATGGCAAAGAAGAGCGCAATCGAGAAGAACAAGCGGCGCCAAAAGCTTGTCGCACGCTATGCGGACAAGCGCGCCGAACTGAAGGCTATCGCGATGGACGAGAACCTGTCGCTTGAGGAGCGTTTCAAAGCACGCCTCAAGCTGGCTGAGCTTCCTCGGAACTCTGCGCCAAGCCGCGTTCGCAATCGCTGCGAGGTCACCGGGCGTCCGCGCGGTTACTATCGCAAACTGAAAATGTCGCGGATCGCGCTCAGGGACCTCGGTTCCACAGGCATGATCCCCGGTCTCGTGAAATCCAGCTGGTAAGGAGGGAGAGCAAATGAACCTGTCTGATCCCCTCGGTGATATGCTGACACGCATCCGGAACGCCCAGATGCGCGGCATGTCGAAAGTTGTCACCCCGGCGTCGAAGATCCGCGCCCGCGTCCTGGATGTCCTCATTGATGAGGGTTACATCCGTGGTTACGTGGAAGTGGAGAAAGACGGCCACAAGAACCTTGAAGTCGAGCTAAAGTATTACGAAGGCCAGCCGGTCATTTCGGAGATCAAGCGTATCTCCAAGCCGGGTCGCCGCGTGTACTCTTCGGTCTCTGACATTCCGCTCGTGCGCAATGGTCTGGGCATTTCCATCCTGTCTACTTCGCAGGGTGTGATGTCGGACAATGCCGCACGGACGAAGAATGTCGGTGGCGAAGTGCTCTGTCGGGTATTCTAGGAGAGCGCTGATGTCACGTATTGGAAAACTCGCAATCCCGGTCCCGAATGGCACGACGGTTTCCGTCAATGGCCAGACGATCACGGCAAAAGGCCCCAAGGGCGAAATGTCTTTCACCGTTGCGGAAGTCATCACACCGAAGTTCGAGAACAACGAGCTTTCCGTGATGCCTCGCGCAGATCTGGTGAAGGCTGCAGAAGACAGGATCGCTGCCGAAAAGGCACGGGGTCGTCGTCTGCCGACATTCGCCGAGGCGCTCGACTCGACGGCCCGCACCCAGTGGGGCACCGCTCGCGCGCGCGCTTCGAACATGGTGCAAGGCGTGTCGGAAGGCTTCACGAAGTCGCTCGAACTCGTCGGCGTTGGTTATCGTGCCCAGATGCAGGGCAGCGACCTCAAGCTCGCACTCGGCTTCTCGCATGATGTGATCTACAAGGCGCCACACGGCATCTCGCTCGCTTCCTCGAAGCCGACCGAGGTGGTTATCACGGGCGCTGACAAACAGGCCGTTGGCCAGGTTGCAGCTGAAATCCGCAAGTATCGTCCGCCTGAGCCGTACAAGGGCAAGGGTATCCGCTACGTTGGCGAATATGTCCGCCGCAAGGAAGGCAAGAAGAAGTAAGCCGATGAAAAGTTCACGCGAAAAAATGCAGCGCCGCGCCCAGCGCGTCCGTGCCAAGCTCCGGAAGGTCGCCGAAGGGCGTCCACGCCTGTCGGTTGCCCGCAGCCACAAGAACATTTCTGCCCAGATAATCGACGACGAAAAAGGCGTTACGCTCGCTTCGGCATCGACCCTGGAAAAGGATGTCCTGGGCAAGGCCAAGACCGGCGCAGATTCTGCTGCGGCGGCTCTGGTTGGCAAGACGCTCGCCGAGCGCGCCAAGCAGGCCGGTATCGAGGACGTCGTGTTTGACCGCGGCGGCTACATGTTCCACGGCCGGGTGAAAGCCCTGGCAGACGCCGCCCGTGAGGGCGGCCTCAAATTCTAAGGAGACGCCGTCATGGCTGAAGAAAGAGGAAGAGGCCGCCGTCGCGATCGTGAGGAAGAAGTTTCCGAGATCGTCGACAAGCTGGTCGGCATCAACCGCGTCGCCAAGACGGTGAAGGGCGGCAAGAACTTCGGTTTTGCTGCACTCGTCGTCGTAGGCGATCAGAAGGGCCGCGCAGGCTTCGGCAAGGGCAAGGCCCGCGAAGTGCCGGAAGCGATCCGCAAGGCAACCGAAGAAGCCAAGCGCAACATGGTGCGCGTGCCGCTTCGTGAGGGCCGCACGCTTCATCACGATGGCAAGGGCCGTCATGGCGCTGGCAAGGTCGTGCTGCGCGCAGCGCCTCCCGGAACGGGCGTCATCGCCGGTGGTCCGATGCGCGCCGTGATGGAAGTGCTCGGCGTCCAGGACGTTGTCGGCAAGTCGATCGGTTCGTCGAACCCTTACAACATGGTTCGCGCCACGTTTGACGCACTCAAAGAACAAGCCAGCCCACGCTCCGTCGCTTCCAAGCGCGGTCTCAAGGTTCAGGATGTTGTCGGTCGCCGTACCGATGGCGCGTCCGAAGCCGGCATGGCTGATATCGTAAGCTAGAAGGACAGGCGACATGGCGAAGAAAATGCTCACCGTCCGTCAAACGGGCAGCCCGATCGGCCGCGATCCCAGCCAGCGCCAGACGCTGATGGGTCTCGGCCTGAACAAGGTTGGCCGCACGAAGGAACTCGAAGATACTGCGCCTGTGCGTGGTATGATCCGCAAAGTGGCCCACTTGGTCGAGGTGGTTGGCGAGTAACGCGATTGTCGCGCACTGGCAGCTCTCTCACAGAATAGAATATCGGAAGATAAAGCGATGAAACTCAACGATTTGTCCCCAGCAGAGGGCTCGACAAAGAACCGCATGCGCGTTGGTCGCGGCGTGGGTTCGGGCAAGGGCAAGACAGCCGGCCGCGGTGTCAAGGGCCAGAAGGCACGTTCCGGCGTCGCCGTGAACGGCTTCGAAGGCGGCCAGATGCCGATCTACATGCGCTTGCCAAAGCGCGGCTTCACGGCTCGCAATTCCAAGTCGCATGCCTGGGTCAACCTGGGCCGCCTTGGCAAAGCCATCGAAGACGGCAAGCTCGACGCCAAGAACGTCACAGAGGAATCGCTGGTTGCAGCGGGCCTCGTGAACAAGCTTGGCGACGGTGTGCGCCTGCTCGCCAAGGGCGATGCGCCGAAAAAGGTCAACATTACAGTGACGGGTGCTTCCAAAGCTGCGATTGAAGCGATCGAAAAAGCCGGCGGCACAGTGACGGTGACCGGAACCAGGAAAGACACAGCTGAAGTTTAATCGGCGGTTTTTTCCGGATACCCCTTCACAAACACAGTTTCGCCGCCGATTTTGGCGGCGAACGCTTTTTCAGGGAGGCTGAACGGCCGATGGCGAACGCTGCAGAACAAATGGCCCGCAATGTGAACTTTGCGAGCTTCGCGAAGGCCAAGGATCTCCAGAGCCGAATCCTGTTTACGCTGGCGATTCTTGTCCTCTATCGCCTCGGCACGTTCATTCCGATTCCCGGTCTCGATCCGTCCCAATACGCCAGCCTGTTTGCCAGCCAGTCGAGCGGCATTCTCGGTTCGATGAACCTGTTTGCCGGCGGCGCCGTTGAGCGGATGGGCATCTTCGCGCTGAACGTGATGCCTTACATCACCGCTTCGATCATCATCCAGATGATGACGTCGGCGTCGCCCACGCTTGAGAAACTCAAGAAAGAGGGCGAATCGGGCCGCAAGCAGATCAACCAGTATACCCGTTACCTCACCCTTGCCTTTGCGCTTGTGCAATCCTTCGCGATTGCGGGTGGCCTCTCTGCCGTGCGGATCGAGGGTATCGCGCCCTGGTTCTTCATCCTGACCGGCGTTGTGACGCTGACAGGCGGCACCATGCTGCTGATGTGGATGGGTGAGCAGATCACGGCGCGCGGTATCGGTAACGGCATCTCGCTGATCATTTTTGCAGGCATCGTGGCCGAACTCCCGCGGGCGATTTTCAACCTCATCACGCAGGCGCGCACGACATCGGTCAACATCGTCTTCGTTGTCGCGATTGCGGCCATGGTCATCGCGCTCGTCATGTTCATTGTGTTCATGGAGCGCTCCCAGCGGCGGTTGCTGATCCAGTATCCCAAGCGACAGCAGGCCCATGGCTTTGCCCAGGGCCAACGCAGCTTCCTGCCGCTGAAGATCAACACATCCGGCGTTATTCCGCCGATCTTCGCCTCCGCCCTGCTGATGCTGCCAATGACGGCCATTGGCTTCCTGGGTGGAAATGCGGCTGATGCGGGCGGCAGCGGGCTTCTCGGTATCCTGGCGACCCACTTCTCGCCCGGCTCGTGGACCTACATCATCACGCAAGCCGTGCTGATTGCCTTTTTCTGCTTCTTCTACACGTCGATCATGTTCAATCCGGACGAAACCGCAGACAACCTGCGCAAGTATGGCGGGTTCATCCCGGGCATTCGTCCAGGCTCGAACACGGCGGCCTATATCGACTATGTCCTGACGCGCCTGACCACGATTGGCGCCCTGTACCTCGTCTTCGTCTGTATTCTTCCCGAGCTCCTGCGTCGTTATTTCCCAGAAATTCCGTTCTATATCGGTGGCACCTCGCTTCTGATCGTGGTTTCTGTAACCATGGATACAGTTACGCAAATACAGTCACATTTGATCGCCCACCAGTACGAGGGCATGATCAAGAAGTCGAAGCTCGGGGGCCGGAAGAAATGAATTTGATACTGTTCGGGCCGCCAGCGGCCGGGAAGGGTACGCAAGCCAAACGTCTGGTGGAGGAGCGCGGCTTCGTGCAGTTTTCCACGGGCGACATGCTTCGCGCAGCGCGGGCCTCGGGTTCGGAACTGGGCCAGCAGGTTGCCAAGATCATGGACGAGGGAAGCCTTGTCTCCGACGAGATCGTGATTGCGCTGATTGACGAGCAGCTGGAAGTGCAGGCCGGTGCGCCGGGCTTCATCTTTGACGGCTTCCCCCGCACGGTGGGCCAGGCGGAAGCGCTCGATCAACTGCTTGAATCCCGCGGCACTGCCGTGGATATCGTGATCCGCATGCTGGTTGACGACGACAAGCTGCTCAGCCGGGTCACCAAACGGTTCGAAGAGCAGGGGCGCAAGGACGACAATCCGGAGACGTTTGCCCGTCGGCTCGAGAAATATTACGAAGATACAGCGCCATTGCTGCCGATTTATGCCGAACGGGGCATTCTGGTTGAGATCGACGGAATGGGCGCCATTGACACGGTCGCGTCAGAAATAGACGCGGCCCTGAAACAGACCGCCTAAAGCTGGGATTCCGCTGTTGACGCGGGAATTTGCGGGGTTATAAGCCTCTTCTCTTAGCTTAAGGCTTAATCGCCAGTGCGCGACGGGGCGAAATCCGCCCCCTTGCGCTCTTTATGTTTGAAACAGTCGCTTCAGGAGTAACGGCTTTGGCCCGTATTGCAGGCGTTAACATCCCGACCAACAAGCGCGTTGAAATCGCGCTCCGTTACATTCACGGTATTGGTCCGGCGATGGCACGCGAAATCATCGAAAAAGTAGGCGTCGAGCCTGCACGCCGCGTCGCAGACCTGTCGGACGCTGAAGTCATCCGCATCCGCGAAACCATTGACGCCGACTATATGGTCGAAGGCGACCTTCGCCGCGACACGTCGATGAATATCAAGCGCCTGATGGATCTTGGTTGCTACCGTGGCCTGCGTCACCGCCGCAAGCTGCCGGTTCGCGGCCAGCGGACCCACACCAATGCGCGTACCCGCAAGGGTCCAGCCAAGCCGATCGCCGGCAAGAAGAAATAATAGGATCAGACCAAGATGGCCCGCGATACAACCACACGAGTCCGCCGCAGAGAGCGCAAGAACATCACGTCGGGTGTTGTTCACGTGAACTCGAGCTTCAACAATACGATGGTCACGATCACCGACGCGCAGGGAAATGCAATTTCCTGGTCGTCTTCGGGCGTCGTCGGCTTCAAGGGTTCGCGCAAATCGACACCTTATGCGGCCCAGATGGCTGCTGAGGATGCGGCGAAGAAAGCCCAGGAGCACGGCCTCCAGACGGTTGAAGTGAACGTGCGCGGTCCGGGTTCGGGCCGGGAGAGCGCGCTGCGTGCGCTTCAGGCCGTTGGTCTGACGGTGACGTCGATCAATGACACCACACCGATCCCCCACAATGGATGCCGCCCGCCGAAGCGTCGCCGCGTCTAATTAAACCACTCCAGCGGCGCACTTTGCGCCGCTTGCCGCTTTCAAGGATAGTCGCCCATGGCTGACAAAGAACTGATCTCCGTCAACGACCGCAACTGGAAAGAGCTCATCCGTCCGAACCGTCCCGTGGTTCAGGCTGGATATGACACCAAGCGCAAGGCCAAACTGGTCATCGAACCGCTTGAGCGCGGCTACGGCACGACGCTCGGTAACGCATTGCGCCGCGTGCTCCTTTCATCGCTGCAGGGCGCAGCGATCATTGGCGTTCAGATTGACGGTGTTGTCCATGAGTTCTCGGCAATTCCGGGCGTTCGTGAAGACGTTACGACGATCGTTCTGAACCTGAAGCAGGTCGCCATCTTCATGGAATCCGATACGCCGAAGCGCATGGTGCTGAAGGCGAAAGGCCCGGGCGAAGTCAAGGCCGGCCAGATCGAAACGTCTGCTGACAGCAAGATCCTGAACCCCGATCACGTCATCTGTACGCTGGACGAGGGCGCAGAAGTGCGCATGGAATTCACGATTGCCACCGGCAAGGGCTATGTTCCTGCCGACGCACTGCGTCCGGAGGATGCTCCAATCGGCTATATTCCGATTGACGCGATCTACAGCCCTGTCCGCCGCGTTGGCTACCAGGTTGAAGACACACGCGAAGGCACCGTGCTGGACTATGACAAGCTGACCCTGGACATCGAGACCGACGGTTCTGTCACGCCGGAAGATTCCGTGGCCTATGCCGCGCGCATCCTTCAGGACCAGTTGCAGCTGTTCATCAATTTCGAAGAGCCGACCCTCGAAGTTGGCCAGCAGCCGGAAGAAACCGATCTCGGCTTCAATCCCGTCCTCCTCAAGAAGGTCGACGAGCTGGAACTGTCCGTGCGTTCGGCCAACTGCCTGAAGAACGACAATATCGTCTATATCGGCGACCTCATCCAGAAATCGGAAGCAGAGATGCTGCGTACGCCGAACTTCGGCCGCAAGTCACTGAACGAGATCAAGGAAGTCCTCGCCGGCATGGGCCTTCACCTCGGCATGGAAGTGCCCGATTGGCCGCCTGAAGACATCGAAGGCCTTGCCAAGAAATACGACGACCATCTATAGGACCCGATTAATCTGATTACGGGGGCCTGATCACCTCCAGAGGATACGACAATGCGCCACGGACTAGCTCACCGCAAACTGAACAAGACGACTTCGCACCGCAAGGCGATGTTCGCGAACATGGCGGCCAGCCTGATCACGCACGAGCAGATCACGACGACCCTGCCCAAGGCCAAGGAAATGGCGCCCCTTATGGACAAGCTGATCACGCTTGCCAAGAAGGGTGACCTTGCGGCCCGCCGCCAGGCCATCGCGAAAGTGCGCGACGAAGACGCTGTGCGCAAACTGTTCGACGTGATGGGCGACCGTTACAAGGACCGTAACGGCGGCTACACCCGCGTGATGAAAGCTGGCTTCCGTCATGGCGACAACGCGCCGATCGCCGTGCTTGAACTGGTCGACCGTGACGAGAGCGCCAAGGGCGCTGCTGACAAGGCCCGCCACGAGGCCGAGCTGGAAGCAATGGACGAATAGTCCTCTTCGAGAACCGAGATTTGAAGCGCCCCCGGACGGAAACGTTCGGGGGTTTTTCTTTATGGGCCTTGCTTGACAGCGATCCTGCTCCGGCGTTATACGCCGCTCCCTCGCGGTGAGGCCTCTGAAAAGGGATCGCCCGCCCAATTGGAAGAGAACTGAGATGAAGCTGAGTTGTACACACACGACCAGCTCCTCGTGGCTACGGGGAGCGCTGTCAGCGTCCCCGCGCATTGGCCGGTGACATCTGACCTCGCATTGAAACTTTAAATCCGCCGACGCTGCAGACCTGTCTTAGCGACCGCGATTTGAAAGGAGGTGGATCATGGGCATGCCCATGACCCTGATGCATGTGCGTCCGAAAGGGCGCGCCGCAGTCCAGACACCGCTGCTCGGCTTCCTGGCCGGGCCGCAAGCCGGCATTATCGCCGAGGCGTGGCCAGCCCCGCATAGCGGGTTCCTGACCCTGCCAACGGCCCGCCGTCATGCGGCGGCGATCCTGCTCGCCAGCCGGGCAGACTGCCGCCGCCTGGACGTGGTCCACGCTGTCGAGCGGGGCCGGGACCGCGACGTCGCTCGCCTCCTGGTAGGCGGCGAGGCGCCGGGCGGCCTGATGAAGGCGCTCGGGCGGTTGGGCGAAGTGCTGTGGGAGACGGGCGACTATGACCGTTTCCTCAGCCTGTTCGCCGAAGATGATGCAGGCCGCGTGCTGCGGCACATGCAAGTCATCGCCGCCGACCGGCTCGAACTGATCGGCACGCTGCCTGCGGCGCTCCGTCAGGCGGGGATCGTCGGGCGGATGCCATCCTCCACCGCTGCGGTCGAGGATCTGGCCGAAGCCTTCCGGCTCGCCCTGCGCATTCATGGCACAGGCGAGGCGGCGGCGATCGCACAGCGATGGAACCGTGCCGGTGATGCGCTGGCCCTGTTCGACATGGCTGCCGAGGCGCTTCAGCCGGTGCAGTTCGGGCAGATCCTGCCTGCACCGCGGCTGCCGGACGTGTTCGTCCCGGTGCGTGACCGCAAGGCACTGATCAGCGTGGCGCTGGAGTTCCGCAACTGCCTGCGGGACTTTACCGGTGACCTTGCCGCCGGACGCATGGCCGTCCTCACTGTCCGTGACGGCAGCGAGCTGGTCGCTGTCGCCCTGCGGCAGGACCCCGCCGGGTGGCGCCTTGCAGAGGCGAAAGGCCGCCAGAACGCGGACGTCTCCGATGAAGCGCTGCGCCGCCTCATCGCCATGCTCGAACTGGCCGGTGTCCGCATCGGCGAGTCCACTTGGGCGCTTGCCCGCCGCCTGCACGACCATGTGTGCCAGCGGTGCGGTCCGGCCTATACGGGCCTGCGTGAAACCTGGCGTGACCGGCTCATGCTGGGAACCTTGTGGGACTGAGGTGTCTGCGGAAAGCCCCTTCTCCAGCCGGAGGAGGGGCTTTTTCATCTGGTTGGTGTTCGGGATGTCCGCCCACTTGCGCAGCAGCATGGCAAGACGAACCGCTGATTTCAGGCTCTAGTTCGTCCGGAGCCGCGAACCTCCGGAATTCAGCCGGATGCCACTCATGCCGCGTTTTGCGCCTTGCGAGCTCAGTACGAGACGCTGTTCGCGGCGATCAAGCTGCACCCTGAAGATCGAAAGATAGTCCAGCCCCAGAACCATCACGGGCTCGTCGGCAAGACCGAGATGGGCGAAGATGGCGGGATCTGCCACGAGAAGGTCTGGTCCCAGAACCCGGTGGCGGCCAAGGCTGAACCGGCGGGCTGTTGCCACGCGAATTGCCACGCCCTCTCCCGTAATTCCGAGGAGTTCCCGGGTTTTTTCCTCATTGGGCTTGGCGCCCGCATCGTCAGCGAACCGGCTGTTCACGTAGGAAATGCTGGAGCCGGTATCAATCAGGGCGAGACCCGTTTTGCCATTGAGTTTTACTTCAGCAAACCACAGGCCGTTCACCTGCCGCATGGGCAAACGGCTGGGCGTCAGCGTCGTGCTGGTATCGGGGCGGCCATCGTAAACCAGGATACGTCCGGCGTCGAAATCAAAGTCGATAACGTCCCCGGCGAGTGCATTTGCGGGTACGATATTGTGGACACCCATAACTTCGATCCGCCGGTTCAGGGCTGCATTCACCTGGCCCATGCGCACATTGCCGGCTGCCAGGCTGTCGACGCGTACCAGGGGGAAGATTTCGGCGCCCTCCAGTCCGAGCACATTGATCTTGGCGTCACCGGGCATCGGAACACCGGCTGCATTCGCGGTCGCAAGATCGATCATGGCGTGCGTCGCCGCCGTATCGACGACACCCGTGGCCTGAGTCGTACCATTGATGCGGAGCTGGACCACCATCTGACCGTACGAATTGACGTCAAAGGGAACAACGAGACGTTCAGCGGCATACGCGGGAATACAATAGAGCAGGGCAAGCAGCATGAAGACGAGACGACGAACCTGTCTCGCCATATGACCTTTTCGGTCCGCTAAGTATCCATGCACAGCGCTTATCACGCTTTCCTCGCCTTTGTTTCTCCAGAATGCCACAGAACAGGCTGGCGACCAAACGGATCGGGCAAGGCCCGCTTTCAAGTTGGCGCGGTTCGCGTATAGTCCTCGGCAAAAGACGTCAGGAGGAAAACAGACATGGCAGACGGACAGGAAGTCGGCGATCGCGCGCAATTCCGCGAAATGCTTGAAGGCACCAAGGAAGACTGGGATATCATTGTCTCGCACTCAAAGGGCTTCAACAAGGGGCTCGCCAAGCGTGTTCTCGACCATCTTCGGCTGCTTGACGGCGACTATGGCGGTTTCCCGGTCGATCGCCTGACCCATTCCCTCCAGACCGCCACGCGCGCGCACCGCGACGGGCGCGACGAGGAATACGTCGTCTGCGCGTTGCTGCACGATATCGGCGATACGCTTGGCAGCTTCAATCATCCCGATGTGGCTGCCGCGATCCTGAAGCCCTTCGTGTCGGAGGCCAACCTGTTCATGGTGGCCAATCATGGCGCCTTCCAGGGCTATTACTTCTTCGAATATATCGGGCTCGACAAGAATATGCGTGAGAAGTTCAAGGACAGCCCGCACTATGAATACTGCGCGCAGTTCTGCCACCTGTATGATCAGGCCGCGTTCGATCCCGACTATGAAAGCGAGCCGCTGGAATTCTTCGAACCCATGGTGGAACGGGTGTTCGCGAAACCGGTAAATTCCATGTATCTCAAGGCGATGCAGGAGTAGGGCCGAAACGGCCTCCCTTTCCGGGAGGCCGTTTTCGTCAGCCCGTGCAGGCGCCCTGGGTTGCGACGCTCGTGCCGTCCGCGTGGGCTTCGCATTTATTCGGATACGTCTTGGCGTTGCAGCCGCAGACTGGCGCATATTCGCGTGTGCAGACCGGTTTGATTTCCGTGCATGTACCGGCCACGTCCGCAGTGTTCACGCAGGCACCATCTTCAAGCTTGCAGAAGAGGCCTTCTTCGCATTGCAGGCCTGCGATGCCGCCACACATCTCGCCGACGGCGCTGATCGCTTGTGGCGGGACAATCTCAGCGGGTGCCTCAGCCGGTGGCGGCGCACTGCAAGCCGCCACGAACATGACAATCGGTAATAGAAGTCTGGTTGCAGTGAACCGCATGGATTCTCCTCGATATAGTGTATGCGGAGAGTCCTGCGGCAAAAACTCGCCTGAAGCAACCACCTAGGCTTTAACACCGCCCGCAACGAGCGCGAACATGTGCTGGCCATGCTCGCCACCACCCTTGAACGCGGGAAGGGTTTTTGACGTGTCGGTGATCTGGTCCCATTTGGCGGCGACTGCTTCGGCCGTAAGGTCATCGCCCTGGCCGACGAACGCGCCTTCGGTTTCGACGATTCGGGCCATCGAGAAAGCACCTGCGCCAGCCGAGAGAATCATGCCGGTAGGCGCGTCGTCCTTGACGAGGTTCATGACGCCCGGTGTGACGTATTCAGGCTTGAGCTGGGCCAGAACGGCTTCCGGCATCAGGCCTTCCGTCATCCGGGTCGCAGCGACCGGGCACACCGAGTTGATCTTGATATTGTTCTTGGCGCCTTCGATCTTGAGCGTATTCATCATGCCGACGAGACCGAGTTTGGCGGCGCCGTAATTGGCCTGGCCGAAATTGCCGTAGAGGCCGGTTGAAGAGGTGGTCACGACGATACGGCCGTAATTCTGCTCTTTCATGATGTCCCAGGCAGCGTGGATCGGCATGAACGAGCCGCGCAGGTGGACGTCGATCACGAGGTCGATGTCAGCCTGGGTCATCTTGGAGAAGGACTTGTCACGCAGGATGCCGGCATTGGCGATCAGGATGTCGATGCGGCCGAACCGGGCCATCGTGTCGTCGATCATCTTTTTGACGCCAGCTTCATCCGCGACGGACGAACCGTTTGCCATGGCTTCGCCGCCCAGCGCCTCGATTTCCTTGACGACGGCCTCGGCAGCGGCCGAGTTGCCGCCCGAGCCATCCATGCTGGCACCCAGATCGTTGATAACGACCTTTGCGCCGCGACGGGCGAGTTCGAGTGCGTGACACCGGCCAAGGCCGCCACCTGCACCCGTAACGATGGCAACGCGGCCGTCAAAGCGGATATCGGACATGGGAGAACTCCTGCATTTATTAGAAATCGGTTTGCCCGGCTTCACACCAGACGTTCACGTAAACGTCAAGCCGCGCCCCTGCGTCATATCTTGCCGAGCCGTTTTCGGCGGGCCAGAGTATCAAAATGAAACGCATGAAAAGGGAGGAACCAACATGCTGGCTTATGTGACCCTCGGAACGAACAACAAGGAGAAGGCGCTGGCTTTCTATGACGCCGTATTGGGCGAAATGGGTGCCAAGAGGTTCTTCGCGAATGACCGCCTGCAATTCTACGGCGTTGGCCCCGGCCAGCCGATGATCGCCATCGGCGACCCCTACGACAAGGAATCAGCCACGTGCGGGAACGGCGTGATGCCGGCCCTGGCCTGCGCGGACAATGCGATCGTCGACAAGGTCTACAACAAGGCCATCGAACTCGGCGCCGTTGACGAAGGCGCTCCGGGCAACAGGATGCCGACCTTCTATGGCGCCTATTTCCGCGACCCGGACGGCAACAAGATCTGCGTCTGCAAGCTGGGCTAAAGCCCGCTTAACCGTGTATCCCCGGGTTGTGGCCCGGGGATATCGATTCCGGCACCCTTCCTAGTCCGGCCGCCTGTCCTCGAGCCGGTCTGCGTAGAACGACCTGATGTCGACGCTGAGCGCCTCCAGCGCGCCCTCGTTCAGATACATCATGTGCCCACCCTGATAGTAGGTCATGGCAACCCGCTCCTGGGGTATGCCATAGCGGGCAAAAGTGATCTCGGCGTCGAAGAACGGCGTGATCATGTCGTAGTATCCGTTTGCGACCATCACCTTCAGCGACGTGTTGCGGCGCATTGCAGTCGTCAGTTGCCGGCCGACATTCAGATAGTGCGGTTCCCAATACTCACCCTCCGGCACGTCTCGGAAATCCCACTGCTCGCCAGCGTCCTCACTCGAGATCATGTAGGCGCGGTCCATCTCGACATTGAGATCGTTCGACAGGTACTGGTTCAGCAGCGCGGAATAGGCCGAGCTGATGGCATAGCTCGACACATCATCGTCGGGTGTCTCGGCAATGTCGTCGGCTTCGTCTCCCATGTACCGTCCATCCAGCCGGCCAATCGCGACGCCCTTGTCACGCAGAAGCTCCTTCTGGAACCGGGGCATCAGGATCCTCAGGTTTGACGTTTCGATATAGTCAGGCGCCAGTCCGGTGAAATAGGCCAGCCTGTCACGAATACGGGTCCGCTCCTGCGCGCTCAGCCGATCGCCTTTCCACAGGGCTGGGCCATACTCGTCGCGGGCAAAAGCACGGGCCTCGTTCAGGAACTGGTCCTGCGGAATGCCCGCGCCTGCCCGTCCGTGATACTGCGCGGCGGCGGCCATGCTGGGCAGGTAGGTTATGTATGAATACACATTGTCGTGGACGGAGGTTGAGCCTTCATAGTCCAGCGCCTGGGAAATCAGGACGAGGCCGTTGAGCGCGATATCGACATCACCTGTGGTAAGCTGGTTGGCGATATAGGCAGCCCGCGTGGTGCCGAAACTTTCACCGATCAGGTATTTGGGAGCGTTCCAGCGCTTGTGCTTGCTGATCCATATGCGGATGAGCTCGGAAATCGAGCCGCCATCCCCTTCTTCATTCCAATAGTCCTTGTTTTCGCCGCTGCCGATAGCCCGGCTGTAGCCGGTGCCTACCGGGTCGATAAAGACGAGGTCGGTCAGGTCCAGGATGCTGAGCGGATTATCAACCATCGTGTAGGGCGCGGCGCCATCGTCTGCATCCGCATCGCTCGCCACCTCGGCGCGCTTCGGCCCGAGCAGGCCGAGATGGAGCCAGACAGATGCCGAGCCCGGGCCGCCATTGAACACGAATGTCACAGGGCGCTGGGCACCGGCATTTTCCTTGATGTAGGAGATCGTAAACAGGCTAGCGGCCGGCTCGCCTTCTGCATTGTTGATATGTGTTTCTCCGGCTTCGACCCTGTAGGAGAGACGCTCGGACCCGAACACGCCCTTGTGCGAGCTCTCAAACAGCACGGGATCGGGCACGAGCTTGGGCGCCTCCTCCTCGGGGGCGTCTGTTGATTTTGAATCGGTTTGGGCAAAGGCAGGCATGGCAACAGCCATGGCCATGGCCAGGACGAGGGCGCGCATTTTCATCAGTGGGGTGTGTCTCCGGAAGCGTGAGCCGCCCGACGGGTCGAGGAACGGATCAAAAGCTTGATTATTATAGCAAAAACCTAGGCTTGGCTTGCGGCCCAGTCAACACGCAGCGAAATGCGGCGGATGGCAGCCCCTGCCTGGAGCGGTCAATGGGTGCGCCTCTCCCCGTTACACTTGTGCGCTTTCCAAGCCGGGCCGTCACGGCTAAGCCATAAAGCTATCAAAACGGGCTCGGGAGCGATTTTGAATGCTGGCAGGTTATGAATGGGGCTGGGACAATGCCCGGGCGCTGATTGGGATTGCCCTGATCTACGGGATCTGCTGGATCGTCTCCGAAAAGCGTGGCCTGTTCCCCTGGAAGATCGTGCTTGGTGCAACGGCGATGCAGTTCGTGTTTGCGCTGATACTGTTCTGGATCACGCCGGTGCGAAACGTGCTGTTGCAGGCAAATGTCGTTGTCGACGGCCTGCAGGATGCAACGCGCGCCGGCACGGGCTTCGTGTTCGGCTATGTCGGCGACAATGTCGCCGCAACGAACATGATCGGCACGGATGCGCCCCCGCTGTTTTTTTTCCAGATATTGCCCATTATCATCGTCGTTGCGGCCCTGTCGGCAATTCTGTGGCACTGGAAGATCCTGCGCTGGGTGACGAATGGCTTTGCCTACATCTTCCAGCGCACGATGGGCCTCGGCGGGGCCACATCGCTTGCGGTCTCGGCCAACGTGTTCATGGGCATGACCGAAGCGCCCGTCCTGATCCGGCCTTACATCAAGGGCATGACGCGGTCTGAACTGCTGATCATGATGACGGCGGGCTTTGCCACGATCGCGGGCTCGGTGCTCGTCGTCTATGGCGCGTTCCTGGACGGGAAGATGGCCAATCCGCTGCCGCAATTGCTGGCCGCATCCCTGATTGCCGCACCCGCAGCGGTGGCCGTGGCGCTGACCATGATCCCGGAAACCACACCGTCGAGCGAGCGGATGCAGGAGCCGGATTTCAAGTATGCCTCGACCATGGATGCGTTTTCCACCGGGGCGACGGACGGCCTGAAGATCGTGTTCAATATAGCCACGATGCTGATCGCGGCGCTGGCACTGCTCTGGATCGTGAATGCCGGGTTCGGCATGCTGCCCAACGTGGCCGGCGCGCCGCTCTCGATCGAGCGCATACTCGGCTGGGTCTTCGCGCCTCTCATGTACATGATTGGCGTGCCTTGGGCCGAAGCGTCCCAGTCAGGCTCGCTGATGGGCGTGAAGACAGTGCTCACCGAGTTTGTGGCGTTCATCCAGTTGGCCGAAATTCCAGTGGACGCGATGGACCCGCGCACGCGCATGATCACCGCCCATGCGATCTGCGGCTTTGCCAATTTCGGCTCCATGGGCATCCTGATTGGCGGGCTTTCAATCATCGAACCGGCACGGCGGGATGATTTCCTGTCGCTGGCCTGGCGCACGCTGCTGGCTGGAACGCTGGCGACCTGCCTGTCCGGCGCGGTTGTCGGGGCACTGCCCTACCAGCTGTTTGCGGGGGCTGGCGGCTGACCTGACGCTCGGGGAGGGCTCGCCTTGCGGCGGGCTTGACCCTAGGTATCCCGTGACGCAAAGCCTTGTTGCAAAATCAAAGGAATTTCCATGCTTCACCGACTGACTGTGACGTCTGCAAGCCTTGTCGCACTGGGTTACTGCCTGTCGGGACAGGCCGCAGCCCAGCAGGACACAGCCGTCTCACTAGAGCCAGTAACCGTGTTTGGCGACAGGTCGCCTGAACAGCCTGGGTCAAATACTTACGCGGATGCTGACGCCATCGCCGAAACCCTCGCCGACCACCCCGCCGAAATCCTGAACACGCTGCCGGGCGTGAATATCCAGATGAATTCCGGGCAGGAGCATCTGATTGCCATCCGCAGCCCTGTGCTGACTGGCGGGGCAGGGCAGGGCAGTTTCCTCATCCTCGAGAATGGCGTGCCGACGCGCTCGCCAGCTTTCGGCAACGTCAACAGCCTGATGGAGCCGCATCATGAAGTGGCAAGTGCCATCGAAGTGGTGCGCGGGCCGGGCAGCGCGAAATATGGCTCGAATGCCGTGCATGGCCTCGTCAACGTGATCCTGGGGCAACCCGGCGATGGCAGCTTTGCCCGCGCGAGTTATGGCACGCTCGGCCGCTACCGCACCGACATGGCGCTGGATGAGGGAAGCCATGTCCGTCTCGGTCTCTCCCTGCAGCACGACACGGGCTGGCGCGATAATACCGGCGTCGACCAGCAGAAACTGTCTGTCGTCGGAGCATATGAGCTTGGACCCTGGGATGTGGCACCATGGCTGTCAGCATCGAACCTCAACCAGGAATCGGCTGGCTTCGTCGTCGGCACCGACAGCTACAAGGATAGCGATCTGGTCACGCAGAACCCGAACCCGGAAGCCTATCGCGACGCCTGGTCGGCGCGGATGGGCGCGCGGGCAGAGCGGACGCTGGGGCCCGGAACGCTGGTGCTGATGCCCTATGCGCACAGCCAGGCAATGATTTTCTCACAGCACTTTCTGCCGAATGGCGGCGTCGAAAAGAATGCTCACACCGGCGGCGGCCTGATGGCGCGTTACGGATGGCAGGCGAGCGACGTGCTGGATGTGCGTGTCGGCGCCGATGTGGATTTGGCGAGTGGCTATTTGAAGGAAATCCAGCCGGAATCGTTCGGCTTTTTCCCGGGCGACACGCGATTCCCGCAAGGGGTCCACTATGACTATACGGTCGACACGACCACGCTGGCCCTGTGGGGCGAAGCGGAATGGAGCCTCGGCAACAATGTCAGCATTCTGGCAGGCCTGCGCGGCGAAACGCACGAATATGATTATGTCACCGATGCCCCGGCCGGCATCAACGGGCGCTTCAATGTGCCGGCAAATCGCACGGATAGCTTTGACCTGCTGACGCCGAAGCTCGGCCTGATCTGGTCGCCGGGCGACGTGAGCTATTACGTGAACTATGCGCGGGGAGAGCGGGCGCCGCAGGTGTCGGACCTCTACCGGTTGCAGAGCCTGCAGGTGGCGGGCGAGGTGGAGACCGAGACGCTGGACAGTGTGGAGATCGGCGCGCGCGGCAGCGCGCCAGGCGGGCGGCTGGTCTTCGATGTTGCTGCCTACTGGATGGACAAGGAAAACTTCTTCTTCCGCGACAGCGATGGCCTCAACGTGCCGGATGGCTCGACGCGCCATGTCGGCGTGGAAGCGGCAGCCGCCTTCCACATCACGGATACGCTGGCGCTCAAGGGCAATGTCGGATGGTCCGACCAGACTTATACATTTGACCGGATTGTCGGCTCGGGCTCCGAAACCATCCGCGATGGCAACCAGATCGACACGGCACCGGAATGGCTGGCCGATACCTCGCTGGACTGGCAGGCAACCGAGGCCATACAGCTGTCTCTGTCCGTCGAGCATGTCGGCGAGTATTTCGCCGATCCGGCCAACACCGCGACCTATCCCGGGCACACTGTGCTTGGTGCCCGCGGGGCCTACACTTTTGCGGATGAGACTGAACTGTTCCTGATCGTGCGCAACCTGACCGACGAAGCCTATGCAGACCGGGCCGACCTCGCCTTTGGCAATGGCCGTTACTTCCCGGGCGAGCCGCTCAATGCGACACTGGGCGTAAGAAAAACATTCTAGGAGGAAACAGGTGAAACTTTATCAGAGCCCCAAGGCCCCCAATCCCGACCGGGTCGTCTATTTCCTGCGGGCAAAAGGCAAGCTCGACGCTGTCGAGCTGATCGACGTTTCGATCATGGACCAGGAGCACAAGACTGCCGAATACCGGGCGCTGTCGCCTTATGCCCAGGTGCCGACGCTGGTGCTGGACGATGGCACGGCGATCACCGAGAGCCGGGCGATCTGCACCTATCTCGAAGGCATCTTCCCCGAACCGAACCTGATGGGTACCGACCCGAAGGAAAAGGCGCTGATCGAGATGTGGGACCGCCGCATCGAACTGATGTTCTTCATCCAGTTTGCGGGATGGTTCCGTAACGCCCACCCGATGATGGCGCCGCTTGAAGTGCCCCAGAGTCCTGAAGCGGCCGCAAAGGGCGAGAAGGCCGCGCGGGCGATGGCGAAGCGCCTCGACGACCACCTTGCGACGCACGAATTCGTCGCCGCCGACCGGTTCTCGATTGCTGACATCACGCTCTATATCGGGGTCGGCTTCTGCCGGGTCATGCAGTGGCAGCCGCAGAAGGAGCATGAGAATCTGGGCCGCTGGTACGATGCGATGACCGCGCGCGGGTTTGCGAAGGGCTAGCCCCCCCGCAAACCCTGTCTTCGGTCAGGCATTCTTGATCGACATGCCGCCATCGACCGGGATGTGCACGCCGTTAAGGAACGAGGCGGCGGGCAGGACCAGAGAGAGTGTCATATTAGCGACCTCTTCCGGGATGCCGTAACGGCGCAGCGGCACGCGGCGCTTGGCGTAGATTTCCTTGTGCTCGTCCGGAATGCCGGACGTGATGCCGGTAATGATCGGGCCGGGGCAGATGCAGTTCACCGTGATGCCCTCACGGCCGAGATCCACGGCAAGGCCGCGTGTCAGCCCGATGACGCCATGCTTTGCGGCGACGTAAGGTGAATTGCCCGGCGTCGCACCAAGGCCCTCGGTCGAAGCGATATTGACGATACGCCCCCAGCCATTCTTGCGCATATAGGGCAGGGCGGCGCGGATGGCGCGCTGGTGCGAGGTCAGCATCACATTGATGCTCGGCCCCCAGCTGTCTTCATAGCTTTCCTCACCCACATCACCGGCCTTCGCAAAACCGGCATTGTTCACGAGAATGTCCATGCCACCGAAATGGGCCGCCGCATTGTCGATCACGCGCTTGATGGCCGCAGCGTCCGAGACGTCGAGCTCCCAGCCCTTCACATTGTCAAAACCTGCGGCCTTGATCTCATCCACCACGACATCGACATCGCCCTGGCGCAGGTCGGTCACGGCGACGTTCGCGCCTTCGCGGGCGAACAGGTGTGCAGTCGCCCGGCCCATGCCGCTGGCGGCGCCGGTGATGAGGGCAGTCTTGCCTTTGATCGAACGGGAAAGTTCCTGATAGGGGGGCTGGCTCATGGTTTCGGCTTTCTGAGTTTGATGGTTCCGGAAAAATTGAGGACAGGACGGCCATTGGCGGTCACCAGTCCGCGCACAAAGGTAAGCGACCGCCCCTGGCGCAGCACTTCGCCGCGCGCTTCGATCAGTTCGCCTTCCAGGGCGCCATCCAGGAATTCAGATGTGAACGCGACAGTGAGCCCATAGACGCCTTCCATGCCGTGATGGGCAATGGCGAACAGGGCATAATCTGCGAAAGTCATCAGGCATCCGCCATGCATCACGCCGCCCGCATTCATGTGCTTGCGTTGGGCGCGGAAGGCCGCAACCTGTCCCTGGTCGTCGGTGCGCATGTAGAACGGACCAGCCGTATCGTGTTCGAACGGTTCCTCCGGCCAGGTCTTCCAGCCCTTGAATTCGCCTTCTGTCACTTCTGTCGCAACCATTTCCGCCTTGTTCCTCCCTTTTGGCTTTGATACCGCACGGTCACCCTTCGACAAGCCTGTCGCAACGGCATATCATAATCGGGACCAATAATTCACGGGAGCAAACTGATGGCCTTTGACGCCGAAATTCGTGCCGCCCTGATCGAGCAGGTTCGCCGGTTCGTGACCGAGAAATGCATACCGATCGAGGCGGAAGTCGGTGACAATGATGCCGTCCCGCAATCCATCGTCGACGAAATGAAGCAGCTCGGCCTGTTCGGCATCGCTGTTCCGGAAGAATATGGCGGTCTCGCGCTGGACATGGAAACCGAGTGTCTTGTGGCGTTCGAACTCGGCCACACATCCCCCGCGTTCCGCTCGGTGGCGGGCACGAATATCGGCATTGGCAGCCAGGCGCTGGTCCTGTTCGGGACCGATGCACAGAAATCGAAATGGCTGCCCGGCATTGCCAGCGGCGACCTGATCGCGAGCTTTGCGCTGACCGAGCCGGAAGCAGGCTCCGATGCCGGCAGCCTGACGACCAAGGCGATCCGCGACGGCGACCATTACGTGCTGAATGGCACCAAGCGCTACATCACCAACGCCAACAAGGCAGACCTGTTCACGGTCATGGCCCGTACCGATCCGTCCACGCCCGGTGCCAAGGGTGTGTCAGCTTTCGTGGTCGAGCGCAACACGCCCGGCGTGTCTGTGGGCCAGCCCGAAAAGAAGATGGGCCAGCAGGGCGCCCACATCTGCGATGTGATCTTCGACAATGCCCGTGTGCCGGCCGAAAACAGGCTGGCTGGCGAAGGCGAAGGCTTCAAGGTGGCGATGAGCGTGCTCGACAAGGGCCGCCTGCACATCTCCGCCGTCGCGACCGGCGTGTCAGAGCGCCTGATCAAGGAAATGGTCAACTATTCGCTGGAGCGTAAACAGTTCGGCAAGCCGATCATGGAGCACCAGCTGATCCAGGCCATGATTGCCGACAGCCAGGCCGAAACCTATGCCGCGCGCTGCATGATCCTCGATGCTGCCCGCCGCCGCGATACGGGCGAGGATGTCACCATGCTCGCGTCCTGCACGAAACTGTTCGCCACGGAGGCGTGCGGCCGCGTCGCGGATCGCGCGGTGCAGGTGTTCGGCGGCGCAGGCTATGTCACCGACTATGGCATCGAGCGCTTCTACCGCGACGTGCGCATCTTCCGCCTCTATGAAGGCACAAGCCAGATCCAGCAGATCATCATCGCCCGGGAACTCGCCCGGGCCGCCAAGGCAGGAAACCTCTAGATGTTCGACCACGATCCCACCGATCCGCACGAAGTCGGCCTCAACGCCGAACGCCTTGAGGCGATCCCCGATTACTTCCGCGAGAATTACATCGACACGGGCAAGCTGCCCTGCATGGCAACGCTCGTGTCGCGCGGCGGCGAGATCGCGCTTGAAGACTATTCCGGCACCACCGAAATGGGCGCAGGCGAGCACATCGGACCGCACACGATTTTCCGCATCTATTCCATGACCAAGCCGATCACGTCGCTGGCAGCAATGATGCTGTTCGAAGAGGGCAAGCTGCGCCTCGACCATGACGTCAGCCGCTACATCCCCGAATTTGCCGACGTGATGGTCTGGGATGCAGGCGACAAGGACACTTTCACCACCCGCAAGCCGGATCGCCCCATGAAGGTGCTGGACCTGTTCACCCACACGTCAGGCATCACCTACGGGTTCATGATGCAGCACCCGGTCGATTTCCTCTACCGGCAGGAGAAAATCGGGCGGCCTGACGAAACCCTTCTGGCCATGTCGAAACGGCTGGCGGCGCTTCCGCTCCAGTGCTCGCCGGGCACGGAATGGTGGTATGGCCATTCAATTGACGTGCTCGGCGCGATTGTCGAGATCGTCTCGGGCATGGAGCTCGACGAATTTTTCCGTCAGCGCATTACCGGCCCGCTCGGCATGCACGATACCGAATTCTGGGTGCCGGAAGAAAAGATCGACCGTCTCATGGCCTGCTACCAGAAGGATGCGGTGACAGGTGTGACCAGTCTCGCAGACGGTGCCGGCAAGGCCTCGAAGCTCTACACGAAACGCCCCACCTTGCTGAATGCGGGTGGCGGCCTGGTCTCCACCTTGCGCGACTATCACCGCTTCGCCCTGATGCTGCTGCGTGGCGGTACGCTGGATGGCCAGCGTCTTGTCAGCCCGAAAACGGTTGAGTTCATGCGCCAGAATCACCTGCCCGGCGGCCGGACGATGCGCGACATGGGCAAGTCCACGTTCACGGAAGTGATGTCTGACGGAGTGGGCTTCGGCCTCGGAGGATCGGTTGTCGTGGATGTCGTGGCCGGCCAGCAGCCCGGCAGCGAAGGCACGTTCAGCTGGGGCGGCCTTGCATCGACCTTCTTCTGGATCGATCCGGAAGAGGAGATCATCGCGATCCAGGCCACACAGTTGATGCCGTCCTCGACCTACCCGATGCGCCAGCAATTCCAGCAACTCGTCTACGCGGCGATCGACTGGTGAGCGAGCCGGGGCATAACGCTGTCCGCGATGCGATCCTGACGCTGACGGCGGAATGCGGCGCCGGCAAGACGATCAGCGCCGAACAGGCCGCCCGTGCGGTGAGCGAGGAAAACTTCCAGCGCGTGCTGAAAGACGTGCGCGCGGAGGCTGTTCGGCTGGCCAAGGCGGGAACCATCACGATCTATCGCAAGGGCAAGCCGGTCGACCCGGATACGTTCAAGGGTGTCTACCGGCTGGGTTTGCCTCAGGGCTGATACGGCGCGCCATACCGGCGCAGCTCAGACTCGACGGTGTCCCCTGAAATTCGCAACACATAGAGGCGGTCATATTCGGCCGCCTCATTGATTTCAGCGCCCGGTTCACCTCCCAGGAGTCCGACCAGATCGGGAGTCGTGTTGGAGTGCCCCACAACGAGTATCCTGCCGCTTTGGGAGTTCAACTCAGCCGCGAAAACAGTCAGGTCTGACGCATCATAGAGATCAACCGGCAAGGACATGAAATCGGCCAGCGGGGCGGCCGTCTCGCGCGTCCGCGCATAATCGGTGGAATAGATGCGCGCGATCCCCGCATCAGCCAGCGTCTCGGCGAGCAACCGGGCGCGTGCGGCGCCTTCCGGCGTCAGCGACGGGTCATCACCCGCCTGCTTTTCCGCGTGCCGGACCAGATAGATCGTCCGGTCCGGTTCAGCTGGAACGGCGCCAGTGCAGGCAGCGAGCAGAAGGGTTGCGGCCACCAGTCCCGTCAGGCTGCGCCGTGTCAGTCTCATGCGACCTGCGGCCGGACAATCGGCTGGTCGAGGGAAAAGGCATAATTGCTTGAGCCGTTTGCGCGCAGGTGCACCAGCCGCTGCCATCCGTCTTCCATGGTGAACCGTTCGCCGCGCGGGGCCCACCACATGACGAATCCCGGGCCCTGGCTGCGGTCAAGCTGCTCCTGCAGGCGGCGCATGCCGGCCGGGTGGGTTTTTCCCGAATAGACGAAGCTGCGCATGTCTTCGAGTGACCGCCATCCAGCCATCGTGCAGACATCAGGCGCTCCCGTGCCTCTCGGATAGGGAAACGCCTGGTAGAGGTCGCGCCAATGGCCGTCCGGCTGCCTCAGCCCGTGCGTATGCCAGTGAACGCCGTCAAAGCTGTCGGCGTCGCCGAAAATACGCGGAAGGATGGAAAGGAACACACGAACGAATTCGTTTTCATACGTGAACTCGCCCGTCGGCCGCGCGCAATTGAAATGGATCAATCGATAGTCCATGCGATATGCCGTCCCCCGGCCTATGAATACATCTGCCGCAAGTTGTCATGGATGCCTTACTCTATCCTTAATCGCATAAAAAATCGTTCAATCACAGGATGATCATTTCCCCTTGAATTCAGCCTTGCGCTTGCCAAGGAATGCCATCACGCCTTCCTTGAAGTCATCAGTGCGGCCAGCCGTCCGCTGGGCAAGGCGTTCGGCGCGCAGCGCGCCATCGAAATCGCCATCGCAGGCGGCCCAGACCAGTTTGCGGGTCATGGCCAGCGCCAGTGTCGGGCCCTCTGCAAGCTGCTGGGCAATCTGCTTTGCCGTCGTCATCAGCTCGGCGTCCTCGACCACGCGATTGACCAGGCCCCAGGCCATGGCCTGTTCCGCCGGCACTTTTTCGCCCAGCAGCGTCATCTCCATCGCCCGGGCCCGTCCGATGGTACGGGCCAGCAGATAGGTCGACCCGCCGTCCGGCACGAGGCCGATGCGCCGGAATGCCTGCAGGAAATAGCCGCTCTTGCCGCAGATCACGAGATCGCCGATCAGCCCCAGCGCGCAGCCAACCCCTGCGGCGGCACCGTTCACGGCCGTGATCACGGGATGGGGATGGTCCTGGACTGCCAGAATGAGGGGGTTGTAATGCGTTTCAAGCGCCCGGCCTGCGTCCGGCTGGGAGCCAGGGTGACTCAGCGCGGTTCCGCTGCCAGGATTGGCGCCGAGATTTGCGCCCGAACAGAAGCCGCGTCCCTTGCCCGTCAGGATCGTGCAGCGGGCCTCGTTGCGCGCCGTTTCGAATGCGTGGAGCAGCTCCTGCGCCGTATCGACTCCGCAGGCGTTCATGGTTGCCGGATCATCGAAGCTGATGATGGCAGTGCTGCCGTCCAGTTCGTACGAAATCTTTTCATAGGCCATATGTGTCGCTCCCGGATATGTTTGCGCGCAATCTAACCAGTCTTGTCCGCATGGGAACGCCTCACGCAGCGGCAATGTATTTCCCTTTGTTAACAGCTGAACGCGAGCTACAGTGTTCACAACACGAACAGGCATGGGAGAATTCGGCATGGCACTCGACAGCGTAACCGGCAGCGGAATGGAATCGGTCCTGACGCGGCAGAAGGCAGCAAACCTGCGTGACGGCATTCCGTCGGCAGCGAAGCGGATTGAATGGATCGACAAGGCCATCGACCTGCTGATCACCCACGGAGACGCTTTCAACGAAGCCATGTGCCAGGATTTCGGTCACCGTTCCAAGGACCAGTCGGGCTTTACCGATATCGTCTCCTCGATCGCCGCACTGAAATTCGCCAAGAAGCATCTTCACAAGTGGATGCAGCCGGAAAAGCGCAAAGTGGAATTTCCGCTGGGCCTGCTCGGGTCCAGGGCCCAGATCCAGTTCCAGCCCAAGGGCGTTATTGGCGTTATCAGCCCCTGGAACTTCCCCGTGAACCTCACGTTCACGCCGCTGGCAGGCGTCTTTGCCGCTGGCAACCGGTGCATGATCAAGCCATCCGAATTCACTGAAGCGACATCGGAACTGATGAAGTCCGTAGTCGCACAATACTATGACGAAGAAGAGGTCGCCGTCATCACTGGCGGTCCGGAGGTCGGCGCGGAATTCACCAAGCTGCCTTTCGACCATATCCTGTTCACCGGCGCGACCTCGGTTGCCAAACACGTCATGCGGGCGGCGGCCGACAACCTCGTTCCGCTCACCCTCGAACTCGGCGGCAAGAGCCCGGTCATCCTTGGCCGCTCGGCCGACATGCAGAAGGCGGCAAACCGCATCATGGCGGGCAAGACGCTGAATGCGGGCCAGATCTGCCTGGCACCGGACTATGCCTTCGTGCCGAAGGAAAAGACGGCGGAGTTCACCGCCGCTGCAACCAGCGCCGTGCAGAAAATGTTCCCGAGCGGCCTGAAGGACAATGACGATTACACCTCCATCGTGAACCAGCGGCACTATGACCGGATCATGGGATACCTCGAGGACGCGCGCGCCAAGGGTGCCGAGGTGATCGAGATCAATCCGACCGGCGACAATTTCTCGCAACAGCCGCACCACAAGATCGCCCCGCACATCATCGTGGATCCGACAGACGACATGCGCGTGATGCAGGACGAAATCTTCGGTCCGATCCTTCCGATCAAATCCTACGGTGAAACAAAGGATGCGATCGCCTATATCAACGCCAATGCACGGCCGCTGGGCCTGTATTATTTCGGCGAAGATTCGGCCGAGCGCGACACGGTGCTGAACAACACCACGTCCGGCGGCGTCACCGTCAATGACGTTATCTTCCATGTGGCACAGGAAGACCTGCCCTTCGGCGGCGTCGGCCCGTCAGGCATGGGCAGCTATCATGGCCGCGAAGGGTTCTACGAGTTCAGCCACAAGAAGTCGGTTTACACGCAGACGGGCAGCGAGATGCTGGCAATGATCAGGCCGCCCTATACGGATGCCTTCCGCAAGCAAATGACGTCCCGGCTGAAACGCTAACGCACTAGGCGTCCGGGGATCACCTGTTCCAGGCCTCCCCAGGCGACTCGTTGCGCGAACATGCAGGCATGTGAATGCTGAGCTCAGTTGAAGGCTTCAAGTCGGTAGTGCTGGACCAGCTCGCCGAAGGCGTCATCGTCGCGGATGCGGATGGCCGGATAATCAGCGT
The DNA here is from genome assembly GCF_000961795.1 of Hyphomonas sp. BRH_c22. Lineage (GTDB taxonomy): Bacteria > Pseudomonadota > Alphaproteobacteria > Caulobacterales > Hyphomonadaceae > Hyphomonas. The sequence continues at coordinate 5,881 of NZ_LADU01000031.1, read as the reverse complement.
AAACCGTGCTGCAGAGGAGCTTCACGGGCAGGTCAGGCTGGACGTCATGCCGGATGGCTATTCTGATAGTTACGCGCTTCTCACGATGGATGATCTGCCCTATCCGCCCGACGACCTTCCCCTGGTACGGGCCGTTCGAAAGGGCGAATCCGTGGTGGAAGTGCCGTGGAAAATCCGCCGGCCTGACGGGTCCGTCATCATCGCCGTCGGAACCGCCCGTCCCGTGCGCAATGCGGCCGGCGTTCAAATCGGCTCTGTACTGACGATGCGGGACGAAACTCTCCGTGTGCGTGCTGAGCAGGAGTTACTCGAGGCGGTCAGGATAAAGGACGCGCTGCTGTTCGAGGTTCATCACCGCGTGCGCAACAGTCTTCAGATTGTGTCCTCCATTATTGCGTTGCCCTTGAAGCGTGTTCAGGACGAATTGGCGCGCGAGACGCTTGCCCTGACGCAGCAGCGCATAGAAGTGATTTCGACGATCCATCGCAGTCTTTACGAACTCGGCAAGCATGATCAAGTCGATTGCATCGCCTTGCTGCCGGACCTGTGCAAGCAAGTGGTCGAAACCTATTCGGTGCAGGAGGCGATTGGGTTCATTTGCGATACGCGCGGCGAACTGGTGCTGCCGGTCAGCAAGGCGGCGTCCGTGTGCCTTGCCGTGACAGAACTGATCACGAATGCATGCAAACATGCCTTTCAGGGGCGCAGCCCGGGCGTGGTCCGGCTGCTACTGGATGGGGCTACCGATCAGGTGCTGATCCAGGTCGAGGATGACGGCATCGGCATGCCGGTCGTGTCCGGGAAAAACGAACACCGTGGTATCGGCATGATCCTTGTGGATTCGCTAGCCAGGTCACTCGCTGCCGATATCAGGATCGTTTCAGATCCGTCGGGAACGTGCTTTACGATTGCCTTCACAAAGCCTGAGCCGGCTCCGGACCTGTCGCATGCATTGATCGCGAACTGGCGCAGCAAGGACCTCTAAGTCCTGGCTGCGCCGGTCGCGGCAGGGTGTCAGCGCTTCAGGAACGCCGGAACATCATCCCCGAAGCCTTTGACGCGTTCAGGTGCCGGCGCCAGGATCGGATCGTCATCCTTGCGCTTCTGGTCGCGCTGTGGACGTCCGCCGCGTGAACTGCGCTCGCTGCGGGCCGGACGTTCGCTGGCTTCATCCCTGTCAGTCTTCTCGACCTTCTCGACATTCTCGGCTTTTTCAGCCTTGGGTGCGCGCGTGCGCTTGGGCTTTTCAGCCCGTTCCGGCTTGGGCGCTGGCTCAGTGGCAGGTTCTGCTTTTGCAGGCTCTGCTTTTGCCACTTCAGCTTTTGGCGCATCGGATGCCGCCGTGCTGCGCGAACGGCCGCGTTCCGGGCGCTCGCCACGGCTGCGGCTTCGGCTGCTGCCGCTGCTACTGCGATCACCCCGGCCGCCCCGGCTGGAGCGTTCTTCCGGCGGCAGGTTTTCAAGCTCTTCGAGCAGGCCTTCGGGCATGTAGTCCTCGACGTCCTGCTGGATCATCTTCAGAACGAAGCCCCAAGACTTCTCGTCGCTTGGCGAGACGACTGTGAAGCTCTTGCCGCTCCGCCCGGCCCGTCCCGTCCGTCCGATACGGTGGACATAGTCCTCGTCTTTCGGCGGCGGCGAATAGTTGAACACATGGTCGACGTCCGGAATATCGAGGCCGCGTGCGGCCACATCGGATGCCACGAGCAGCTTCAGGTCGCCATCCCGGAAGCGCTGGAGCACTTCGGTGCGGAAGGCCTGCGGCAGGTCACCATGGATCGCGGCCGCATCATGGCCATGCTTCTGGAGCGAGGCTGCAACGACATCGACTTCGACCTTGCGGTTGCAGAATACGATGCCGTTCTTCACGTCGCAGGATTCAATGACGCGGCGAAGGGCCGTGCGCTTGGCTTTCGCGTCGTTGGATGGAATGTGGACAACGTGCTGCGTGATCGTCTTGGCCGCATCCGTCGGCCGCGCCACTTCGATCTTCACAGGGTTGATCTGGAAGCTCTTGGCGAGCCGCTGGATATCGGTCGGGAACGTCGCGGAGAACAGCAGCGTCTGGCGCTTTGGCGGCAGCTTGGCGACGATTTTCTCGATATCGGGAATGAATCCCATGTCGAGCATGCGGTCAGCTTCGTCGATGATCAGGTAATCGACGCCCATCAGCAGCAGCTTGCCGCGTTCGAACTGGTCCATCAGGCGGCCCGGTGTCGCGATCAGAACGTCAACGCCGCGCTGCAGCAGGCCTTCCTGCTCCTTGAAGCTGACGCCGCCGATCAGCAGCGCCATGGTGAGCTTGAGATATTTGCCGTACTTCTCGAAATTCTCGGCCACCTGGGCGGCAAGTTCGCGCGTCGGGCAAAGGATCAGGCAGCGCGGCATGCGGGCCCGGGCCCGGCCACGCGCCAGCCGGTGGATCATCGGCAGCACGAAGGCGGCCGTCTTGCCCGTGCCGGTCTGGGCGATGCCGGTAATGTCACCGCCTGCGAGAATGTGGGGGATGGCTTCCAGCTGGATCGGCGTGGGGATCGTATACCCAGCTTCTTCTACAGCTTTCAGCACGTTCGGCCCAAGGCCGAGATCTGCAAATGTTACGTCGTTCAAAGTGTTTCCAGTCCAAGGATTGTTAATAATACCCGACGCTGCCCGAATGGCAGCTTTGCCGGGCGAATCCTGAGCCCGGAGCGTCTGTTGCGCTGCACATAGTTCAAATTGTGGAAAAGGTGAAGGCTTCTCCGGCAGATTGGTCGAATCAGGGCCGGAAGGGCCGGGGAATCGGGCTTGTGCCTTATCGGCACATCCCCCTGTTCTCCGGGCAAAAAAAGACCCGCCGTTTCCGGCAGGTCCTGTTCGTTTGCCTGCCGCGAGGACCTCAGGCGAGGTTCTTGTTCGCAAAATCCCAGTTGATCAGGCTGTTCAGGAACGCGTCCATATAGTTCGGGCGGCTGTTCTGGTAATCGAGATAATAGGCGTGCTCCCAGACATCCATGGTCAGGATCGGCGTGACACCGGCTTCGGTCAGCGGCGTCTCGGCGTTCGGGGTCTTGGTGATCGCCAGCTTGCCATCCTTCTCCACCAGCCAGGCCCAGCCTGAACCGAACTGGCCGCCGCCGGCCGCCTTGAAGTCCTTGATGAACTGGTCATAGCCGCCGAGATCCCGGTCGATCATTTCTGCGACCTTGCCGGTTGGCTTGCCGCCGCCGCCGGGCTTCATCGAGTGCCAGTAGAATGTGTGGTTCCAGACCTGCGCCGCATTGTTGAACAGTCCGGCTTTCGACTTGTCGCCTGCCGCCTTGTTGATGATCTCTTCCAGCGTCGCGTTCGCCAGGTCAGTGCCTTCGATCAGGCCGTTCAGGTTGGTCACATAGGCCTGATGGTGCTTGCCATGGTGGTAGTTCAGGGTCTCCTCGGAAATGTGCGGGGCGAGGTCGCCACGTCCGTAAGGGAGCTCGGGAAGTGAAAATGCCATGTCAGCGTCCTTTCTTGCATAAGATTGACTGGTGTATCAGCGCGTCATCCCACATATGGGTTCCATGTCAAACGAGACCAGCCCCTTGAGCAAGAGACAATGGAAGGCGATTGACGCCCGTGTGAAGCGCGTTGACGAAGATCGCTGGATATCAAGCCGCTTTGCTCCCGAGATCTACCGCAACGCCCTGATAGCACTTTACGCGCTGGCTTACGAGCTGGCCCGGGTCCGGCTGGCCGTGACCGAGGAAACCCTGGGCGCGATCCGCTTCCAGTGGTGGCGCGACGCCCTGACCGAGATTGCCGAGGAAAAGCCGCCGCGCGCCCATGACGTCTGCCTTGCCATTTACGAAGAGGTTGCCTGCCAGCGCCTCAAGGTTGGCGCCCTGCAGAAACTGGTCGACGGCTACGAAGCCGCCTTCGACGCAGGCGACAGGTCGCGCGAGCCGGAAGCCTGGCTTGCGGCCGTAGCCGCCAGCGTACTCGCCGGGGCGCATGGCTGGGGCACCGAAATCCAGCAGGTCGCACCGGCCTATGCCGCCGCACGGCGCAGCGACACCAAGGCGTTCGGTCCGCACGTCGCGCCCGCACCCAAGCCCATCCGCCCGGCCATCGCCCACTTCCGCCTGCGAAAATTCTACGCCGATGGCCGCGACCCAAACCCGATCACCAAGCGGCTCAGCATCATGAAAGCGATGAACACAGGCCAGGTCTGACGGTCCGGGCGCTGATTGGATTCGGAACCAGTCCGGCGGTTACGCGTTTCTACTGCTGCCAGCTGGAGAAACCTCATGAAGCCTCGCACCGTCGCATCCGCCGCGCTCATCCTGGCCCTTGGCACTGCACTGGGCGCGTGCAGCGGAATCCAGCCGGCCCCTGTCGAGACCGGCTTCGGTCCGGCACCGAACTTGCCGCAACCCGACAACAGTCTCCTGCCCACCGTCAACATCGCCGAAGCCAGGGCGTGGACCGGCGATGCAAAGCCGACCCCGGCAGCCGGGCTGGCCGTCACACAGTTCGCCGCGAACCTCGACCACCCCCGCTGGCTGTACCAGTTGCCGAATGGCGACGTACTGGTCGCGGAAACAAACGGTCCACCACGCCCCGAAGACAGCAAGGGCATTCGCGGATTCTTCATGAAGCGCGTCATGGCAAAGGCCGGCGCAACCGTGCCCAGCGCCAACCGCATCTCGTTGCTTCGCGACGCGGACGCTGACGGGGTCGCCGAAACCCATACGACCTTCCTCAGCGGCCTCAACTCGCCTTTTGGCATGACGCTGGTCGGTGACACGCTCTACATAGCCAATACCGATGGCATCGTCACCGTGCCTTATACCGAAGGCGAAACCGCTATCTCGGCCTCGCCCGAGGTTTTCTTTGCGCTGCCCGCAGGCCCCATCAACCATCATTGGACCAAGAACGTGATCGCCAGCCCGGACGGCACGAAGCTCTATGCCGCTGTCGGGTCCAACAGCAATGTTGCCGAAAACGGCATCGAGGCCGAAGAGGGCCGCGCCGCCATCTGGGAAATCAACATTGCGTCGCGCGAGGGCCGCGTCATGGCCACCGGCCTGCGCAATCCTGTCGGCATGGATATCGATCCGGCCACCGGCACGCTGTTCACGGTCGTCAACGAGCGCGACGAACTCGGCAACAATCTCGTGCCGGACTATCTCACCTCCGTGAAGGATGGCGCCTTCTACGGCTGGCCCTACAGCTATTTTGGCCAGAACGTCGATGAACGCGTCGACCGGCAAAATCCAGACCTCGTCGCCAGCGCCATCGCGCCGGACTATGCGCTTGGCGCCCACACGGCTTCGCTCGGTCTCGACCTCACCAGCGGATCGACCGGCGCCATGGTTACGCGTTTCGGTGATGGCGCCTTCATCGGCCAGCACGGATCGTGGAACCGCAAGCCCCGCAGTGGCTATAAGGTCATCTTCGTGCCCTTCGCCAATGGCCTGCCGTCAGGCGAGCCAACCACCGTGCTTGATGACTTCATGACCAATGATATCGCACACGGCCGCCCTGTCGGCGTCTTGCTGGACCAGTCCGGCGGACTTCTCGTGGCGGATGATGTCGGTAACCGCATCTGGCGGATCACCGCGCAATAAGGCGGCCTATTCCGCCGGCACCAGCGCAGCTTCGCCCGCCAGCCACGTATCGGCATCCTCCAGCGCACGCACGGCCTGCGCCCGCTTCTTGGCACGGCCCTTGTCCTTGCCGCGCAGGCGTTTGCCATCCGGGCCGACTTTCGAATAGTCCGTGATGTCGGGGAACAGGCCGAAGTTCACGTTCATAGGCTGGAAGCTCTGCTTGCCCTGCAAGTGGCCGCCGGTGATGTGCAGCACCAGCGCGCCCAGCGCCGTTGTCGGCGGCGGCGGGGCCAGGGTGCGGCCGAGGCGTT
>NZ_LADU01000047.1 GCF_000961795.1 Hyphomonas sp. BRH_c22 | reverse complement strand
GAAGTGAAGGCCCGCGCCAACCGCGATCATGCCCTCGGCGCCGTCACGCCCGCCGGCTGGCAGCGCATCGCCCGCGCGGCTGTCTTCTGGATGGCCCGGCGCCCCCATTATGCAGACTATGGCTGGCGTTATGACCTGATTGCCGTCCAGCCGGGCCGCCTGCCGCAGCATGCCCGCGACGCCTGGCGGCCGGGGATAGGCTGACGCCCTATTCCTCTGCGGGCGGTTCCTGCTGGATCGACACCATGTAGGCCAGCAGCACTTCAGCGCCCAGCGGGCCAAACACGAAATCAGGCATCATCTCGTGCCCGACATGCAGGCCGGACTGGAAATCCTCAGCCAGCGTGTTCGGATTATACTGGGCCAGCAGGTAGCGCAGCGGCGGCGGATCCTCGGGCCGGATTTTCGCGTCATTGTCGAGCGCATGGCAGTTGGAACACTGTGTTTCGGCAATCTTGCGGCCATCCGCGATGGATTGCGCATCCGTCTTGATCACGGTTATCTCGGGCGCGGCCGGACCCGCCATGTCGCATGCGGCGATGCCCGTAGACAGGATCAATGCAAGGGCGGCAGGTCGAAGAAAGGGTCTGTACATGGAAATTGGCACTCCTGGGTTGCGCCAACCACGCGGCTCGCTTGGACCACGATCCCGTGCCTGGCGGTTTGACGGACATCCGCTGCGGGACTATGCCCCGCCACACATTCGCGGCCATACGCAGTAGTCCTAGGTAACACGGCCTGCGCCGCACTGCCAGACACATGAATGGCGCCTTCACCCTGCCGTAATCAAATCGCATGTAAAAAACGCCCTTGATTCGATACGCAGGCTTATATGGCTAAATCCTCGCCCCCCTCGTACACGCCGCGAACGGTCAAGGTGCCGCGCGAGCCGGTTTTCCGGTGGCCAACCACATGGCGCGGCTGGATCATTCTCAGCGTGGTCGCCGTGGTCCTGATCGCTGGCGGCTATGCCCTCTATCAATGGCGCTCGCTCTATTTCGGCATGCCGAAACTGCCTGACGCAGCCGAATTGTGGGAAGTTCACCGCGAACCGGCCATGGAATTTGTCGACCGGGACGGCAACACGCTGTCGGTGCGCGGCCCCCGCTATGGCCATGCCACGGATGTGTCGACCTTGCCGGCCTATGTGCCACAGGCCTTCATCGCCGCCGAGGACAAGCGGTTCTACGAGCATGACGGCGCCGATGACGCCGCCATTGCCCGCGCGGCCTTGTCCAACCTGCGCGCCGGTGAAACCGTGTCCGGCGCCTCGACCATCACCCAGCAGCTGATCAAGAATCTCGTGCTCGACAGCCGCCAGACGCTGAAGCGCAAGGCGCAGGAAATGAAGCTCGCCCGCGAGCTGGAAAAGCGGATCAGCAAGGACGAAATCCTCTCCCTGTATCTCAACCGGGTGTATTTCGGCGCGGGCCTGTACGGCATTGATGCGGCCGCGCGCAATTATTTCGGCAAGCCGCCGCAGGATCTCGAAATCCACGAAGCCGCCCTGCTGGCAACCCTGCCCAAGGCGCCTTCAAAGCTGAACCTGCGCGAAAACCTCGCCGGCGCGCTTGATCGCCAGCGCTATGTGCTGTCGGAAATGGTCGACCTGGGATTCATCACCAAGGCACAATCGGAGGCTGCGCGCACCGCAGACATCAAGATCATCGACCCGCCGGTCTATGACCCGCAGCTCGGCTATGTGCTCGACGCATCGGCTGAGCGCGTCCGGGCCATGCTGCCGCGCCTTCCGGGCGATCTCGTCGTCACGATCTCAATTGACCCGAAAATGCAGACCGGCATCGAGAAACTGCTGATCGAACGCATGGCCAAGGACGGACAGGCGCAGGGCGCGACCCAGGTCGGCGCACTCGTCCTGGCGAAGGATGGCCGCGTCGTCGCCATGGTCGGCGGCACCGATTATGCGGCGTCGGAGTTCAACCGCGTCACGCAGGCCAAGCGCCAGCCCGGCTCCAGCTTCAAGCCCTTTGTCTATGCCGCTGCCCTCGAAGACGGATTCTCGCCCTATGACGTGATGATCGATGCACCGATCACGATCGAAAAGTGGAAGCCGGAGAATTATGGCGGCGGCTATCTCGGCCCGATGACGCTGAGCGAGGCGCTGACACGCTCGACCAATACGGTTGCCGCGCAGCTTGGACAGGAAACCAGTGAGGAGCGCATCATCGCGCTTGCCAAACGCTTCGGCATGACCAGCCCGATGGAGCCTTTCCCGTCGCTTGCCCTCGGTAGCCAGGAAGTGACCATGTGGGAGCTGGTGCGGGCGTTTGGCGCCTTCCAGTCCGGCGGCCTGCGCATGGACCCCTATCTCATCGACAAGATCGAGGATTCCCGCGGCATGGTGCTGTACCAGCGGCCGGAATATGAGCGTGAACGCGTCTACCCGTATGACCTGGCCGAAGACATGAATGCGATGATGACGCGGGTGGTCAACGCGCCCATCGGCACGGGCGGACGGGCGAAGGTGAAGAACTGGACGGTCGCCGGAAAGACGGGCACGTCGCAGGATTCGCGCGATGCCTGGTTTGTCGGCTTCACGGCGGCCTATGTCGGTGCGGTCTGGGTGGGCAATGACGATGACAGCGCGATGAAGCGCGTCACCGGCGGCGGCCTTCCCGCTGACCTGTGGTCGGACATGATGGAGCTTGTCCATGCCGGCAAGCCGTCTGAAAGCCTGATCGGGGCGGAGGGTGGCGTGGTCATCAGCGAGACCGCAGAGCAGCGCATCACCTTCTACCGCGGCCTCAGCCAGGCCTTCAGCGTGGCCGCAGCGAACCGGGCGGCCGGGCGCACTTCGCAGTAAGACCGGGCTTTCCAGAGGCCGCCAGACCGCCTAACACGCCTGCGCATGGATACTGACGTTCTCGATACATTGAAACTCGCCCTTGATGGCGGCGGCGTAACTGTTCCCGAATCCGGAACGGTGCTTTTCCTGCGGGCAGAGCCGGGGCCGGTGCTGCCCCTGCTGCCGAGGGACCGGCTGACCTGCCAGCAGGCATTCAAGCCGCCGCATGATGCGCTCAAAGCGGCGGGATACACGCTGCTTGCCCCCGGCACAGAGACGTTCGAACCCGCCGAATTGACGCTGATCCTGCCGCCGCGCCAGAAGGACGAGGCACGGGGCCTGTATGCCCGGGCCATGCTGGCGGCGCCTGAAGGCGGCGTCGTGCTCGCCTGCCTGCCGAACACGCTGGGCGCGAAGACCGCCGAGAAGACGCTGGGCGAGATTGCCGGGGAAACCGAAAGCCTGAGCAAGAACAAGTGCCGGGCCTTCTGGGCGCGCAAGGACCTGTCCGTGTTCAACACGGCGCTTGCCGAGGCCTGGGTGGCCGCCGACCAGCCGCAACCCGTTGCCGGCGGGGCGATGTGGAGCCGGCCGGGCCTGTTCTCATGGGACCGGGTGGATGCCGGGTCCGAGCTGCTGGCCGAATGCATTCCCGAGGACATCAAGGGCATGGGCGCCGACCTTGGCGCAGGCCAGGGCTATCTGACAAAGGAAGTGCTGACGCATTGCCCGAAGATCAGCCACATGGACCTTTACGAGGCCGAGCACCGCGCCATTGCCTGCGCCACGCAGACGCTGGAGGCCTTCGGCAATGTGACGATCAGCTGGGCCGACGTCGCCCGGGACGTGCCGAACAACCGCTATGATTTCATCCTGATGAACCCGCCTTTCCATGTCGGACGGGCGGATGCGGCAGGCCTGGGGCAGACCTTTATCCAGGCCGCATCGCGGGCGCTGAAGCCGCACGGGTCGCTCTACATGGTTGCCAACCGGCACCTGCCCTATGAGGCGACCGTGGCGGCCTGCTTCAAACAGTATGAAATCATTGAGGATTCCGGCGGCTACAAGGTGATCCGGGCGGACCGTCCCAAGCGGCCGAAATGAAGGATCTGCGCGCCCTCACGAAATACCTGGCCGGGCTTGGCTATGGCAGCCGCAAGGAGGTCGAGAACGCGGTGCGGCGGGGGCGTGTCGGGGGCATTGAGGGGGGCGGCGCGGGTGTGGCGTGGCCGTTCGAGGGGGTGACGGTCGATGGCGAGCCGCTGGACCCGCCGCCCGGCATGGTCATCCTGATGCACAAGCCGGCGGGCTTCACCTGCTCGCGCGCCGATGGTGGGTCGCTCGTCTATGAATTGCTGCCGCCGCGTTTCCTGAAGCGCACGCCGGCCCTGTCCAGCGTCGGCCGGCTGGATGCGGCGACGACCGGGCTCCTGCTGTTCACCGATGACGGGCAGTTGCTGCACCGGCTGATCTCGCCGAAGTCGGAGACGGAGAAAGTGTATGAGGCCGTGCTCGCCCGGCCGCTGGAGGGGCATGAGGGCGCGGCCTTTGCCAGCGGCACGCTGGTGCTGCGCGGCGAGGACAAGCCGCTGAAACCGGCAAGGCTCGAGGTGACAGGGGAGCGCAGCGCGCGCGTCACCCTCACCGAAGGGCGCTACCACCAGGTGCGCCGCATGTTCGCCGCCATGGGCAACCATGTGGAGACGCTGCACCGCGCGCGCTTCGGCCCGCTGACGCTCGACGGACTGGCGGAGGGCGAATGGCGGCTGCTGGGGGCGGATGAGGTGGCGGGGCTGGGGTGACGTTCAGTTGCGGCTGAGGACGGGTGTGAGCGTAATGCCAGACATCACTCAACAGGCCACTGACAGGTTCAGATTGTTTCCGTTCCGGACATTGCGATCTGTTGCCGAGCTGTTCTATTGCGCGAAGCAGAGGTCCTGCTGAGGTGCCGCCGAGATGCTACCATTCAGTCAACGCGAGTTCTTCGAGCTTTTCGAACGATACAACGAAGCTATCTGGCCGCTCCAGGTGTTCGCATATGTCCTTGGCGCAATCTCAGTTCTGGCCACTTTTTCCTCCCATCGTTTAGCGGGAGTGATTTGCCTGAGTTCTCTGGCATTGCTCTGGGGATGGACGGGTGTCGCCTACCACTGGGTGTTCTTCTCTTCGATCAATCCGATTGCGCCGGTATTCGCTGCAGTGTTCGTGGGCCAGGCGCTCATTCTCGCCTTCGCTGCGATACGAAGGCCGCCGCAGTTTTCGACGAGAAGCAATGTTATGACCCTGGCAGGGTGGGGTTTGATCGCCTATGCGGCTGTCTTGTACCCGGTCCTGAATGCGTGGCTGGGACATCCTTATCCTGGCGGTCCGAGCTTCGGAGTCACGCCTTGCCCGCTTGTCATCTTCACCTTTGGCGTACTCATGCTGTCTTCGTGGCGCGTGTCGTGGATCCTGTTCATCGTGCCCTGTGCATGGTCTGTCATTGGTGGGAGCGCAGCCTTCCTGCTGGGCGTCGTGCCAGATTTGGCAATGCCCACAAGCGCGGTATTGGCCCTTGTGATGAATGCGCGCAAACCGGGGGGCGAGGCAAACTTTTGATCCGTGTATGCGCGCGGCGTTAGGGCTGCCCGGTCTGTTTTTCGTAGCGGGCGGTGGCCAGGACGCGATTGCCTTCCGGGAGCAATACGCCCGGGATGACGTTGACGTTGGCGCCTGTCAGAACGGCGGGGGCAATGCGGCGCTGCAGCGTCAGGACCTGCTGGGCTGCTTCGGGGTCGTCAAAGTCGAAATATTCGTCATCTGCGAATTCCCGAAGGCCGGCGGCCTCATCCGATATCCATACAGTGTCTATGCGCCCTTTCTGGCCGGCGGTCTCGATATCATCATCAGCAACGAGGCCGGAGGGCGGCAGATCCTTGAGTGTGTCGTATCCCAGCAGGCGCCTTTCGGCCTCAAGCTCGTTCTTCAGCGCCTCAGCCAGGCGTTCTGCATCTGAGCCATCGCCTGCCGATCTCAGATATTCCGTGTCGAAAGCAACGTCTCCGAGGAGGGCGCGCACATGGCCGACGCCGCGCTCGTCACCGACGAAGAAAACCTTGCGGGCGGTTCTGGGAAGCCCATCCTTCAGGGCGTCTGCGATCCGGCGGTAAAAGACCTCTTCTGTCTTTTCCTCTTCCTGTTCCTGCGTTGTGCCGAGCGAGTGAAACTTTGCAAAGCTGCCATGGCCCTGGGTGCGTCGGCCGCTGGACGCGGAATGGAACAGGACATCGAGTTGTGGCTCGCGGCGCGCTTCAATCTCGTCGTAATCCGGAACCGACATCGTGTCGGAGAAATCTTCAGTACCGCGGGCCGTTACCCGGTAGATTTTCGGATGGTCACGATCCACGACGACGGCCCATCCCGAGCTGCGGCTCGAGGCGTCGACGAGAACCGGCAGCCACATGGCCTCCTGATCGCTGGCGACCATGGCCACGGGCGGATTGTTCAACCGGACTTCATGAAAGTCGCCGCCGGCAGAGAAGAAGGCCGAGCCTGCGCTTTCCATGTCAGACATTTCTAGCGCGGTGAGACGGTCGATGAGCTGAGTGTGGTCTCCCGGACTGCCGGCAATGGCCTGTGCGGCGTTCTTGGTGGCGATGCGAAGTTTCTCGCCATCTGTCTGCATGTGCGGACGCGGGAGCAGGACCGAGACGACACTGTCGCCAAGGCCCGTGAGAGTCTCGTGAATTTTCGAGGGTGAAAGCCGATTGGCCATGACGGTGTCCCTTCATTTCTGCTGTTGTAAACAGAACGGCATGGCGGGCGTTAGGTTCCTGAACGTCCGCACCGCACAGCAAAGCCCCCTTCCCCTTGCCCCTCGCACACGCTATCTGCGCCCCATGGCTCAACCTCCCCTGATTTCATTGTCCGATGTGCGTCTGTCGCTTGGCGCCAAGCCCCTGTTCGAGGGGGTGACGCTGAGCCTGTCCAAGGGCGAGCGGGCGGCGCTGGTGGGGCGCAACGGGGCGGGCAAGTCCACCCTGATGCGCATCATCAGCGAGCAGGCCGAGGCCGATAGCGGGCAGGTCTGGCGCCAGCCGGGCACGACCTATGCCACCGTTGTGCAGGAGCCGCGCTTTGACGGGTTTGACACGGTGCTGGACTATGCCAGCGACGGGCTGGAATACACCTATATGGCCGAGGCCGAGCTGATGGAATTCGGCGTCGATCCGGCGGCTGATCCGAAGACCCTGTCCGGCGGGCAGCAGCGGCGCGCCGCGCTGGCGAAGGCCTTTGCGGCGGAGCCCGACGTGCTCCTGCTGGACGAGCCGACCAACCATCTCGACGTGCCGATGATCGAATACCTGGAAGGGCGCCTGAAGGCGTTCAATGGCGTTGTTCTGGTGGTCAGCCACGACCGGCGTTTCCTTGAGACGGTGTCGACCAATACGCTGTGGCTGCGCCAGGGGGTCGTGCTGAAATCGCCGGAAGGCTATGTGAAGTTTGACGAGTGGGCCGAGGCCATCGAGGTGGAGGAAGAACGCCAGCTGAAGCGCGTAACGACGCAGCTGAAGGCCGAGCAGCACTGGCTGGCGCGCGGCGTGACCGGGCGGCGCAAGCGCAACCAGGGGCGGCTCGCCAAACTGCACGACATGCGCGCCCAGCATGGCGCGATGCGCGCGGCGCTGAACGACCGGAAGAATTCGGCCGAGTTCAGCGCAGGCGTCGGCGACTCGATGAGCAAGAAGGTGATTGAGGTGAAGGGCCTGTCGAAGACGTTCGATACGCCGAATGGGCCGCTGGTGATTGCCAAGGACCTGTCGCTGAAAATCCTGCGCGGCGACCGGATCGGCATTATCGGGCCGAACGGCGCGGGCAAGACGACGCTGGTGCGCCTGCTGCTGGGCGAGATCGAGCCGGACGCAGGCAGCGTGCGCCACGCCAAGACACTGGACGTGACATACCTCGACCAGACGCGCGACACGCTGGACCCGAAGGACACGATCTGGGAGGCGCTGGCGCCATCGGGCGGGGACTCGCTGATGGTGCAGGGCCAGCAGCGCCACATTGCGGCCTATGCCAAGGATTTCCTGTTCAAGCCGGAACAGCTGCGCCAGCCTGTCGGCGCGCTCTCGGGCGGGGAACGCAACCGGCTGGCGCTGGCCATTGGCCTTGCCAAGCCATCGACACTGCTGGTGATGGATGAACCGACCAATGATCTCGACCTGCAGACGCTGGACCTCTTGGAGGACATGCTGCTGGCCTATGAGGGCACGCTGCTGCTCGTGAGCCATGACCGGGCGTTCCTGGATTCGACGGTGACGAGCTGTCTCTGCCCACTCGGCGATGGCAAATGGGTGCAGACGGCGGGCGGCTGGAGCGACGCGCAGGACCAGCTGGCGCATGTGCGGCGCGGCGACGAGGCCGATGCGCGGGCGGAGAAGGCCAAAG
>NZ_LADU01000107.1 GCF_000961795.1 Hyphomonas sp. BRH_c22 | reverse complement strand
GCCCCGGGCGGCGCCGCCAGCACCAGCCGCCGGCCATCGCGCAAGGCCGCGCAGACCTCGGCCAGCACGTCATCAATCGGAAGGGGGGCGTCATCTGCGCGCATTGCAGGCAGACATAGGGCGCCAGGCACAGAAGACGCAATGCCCGCACGCGCAGCGCGATGCATCGCGCTCAAGGGGTTTTCATCCCCAGCAAGCCGCCCTACCGTCAATCCTTCAGGCTAAGCGGGAGCAATGAATGGGCTGGTGGTTTCGGATAGATCTTTGGAAGCGGGTGATGGTTGGCCTGGTGCTCGGCGCCATCACGGGCCTGGTCCTGCGGCAGATCATGGGCGCAGAGGCTGCAGGCGCCAATGTCACGGCCTGGGCAAAGCCGATTGGCGACGCCTTCATCAACCTGATCAAGATGCTGGTCGTTCCGCTGATCTTCACGACACTGGTCTCCGGCGTGCTGGCCATGGGCGACCCGAAAAAGCTGGGCAGCCTGGGCGGCCGGGCATTGGCCCTCTACATGTGCACGACCCTGATCGCCGTCTCGTTCGGCCTGCTGATCGGCAGCATCATCCAGCCGGGCGCCGGTTTCGATACGAACATTGTGAACACGGCCGACATGGAAAGCGCCCGGGCCCAGCTGGCTGCCAATCCGCAGCCGGGCAGCGTTGCCGAGCAATTGATGCATACAATCCTGTCGATCATTCCGACCAATCCCGTGGCCGCCATGGCGAACGGCGATGTGCTGCCGATCATCTTCTTCGCCATCATGCTGGGCATCGGTATCCTGATGTCAGGCGAGGCTGGCAAACCGCTCGCATCCGTGATGAACAGCGCGGCCGAAGCGATGATGAAGCTGACGCTGATCGTGATGGAAACGGCGCCGTTCGGCGTGTTCGCCCTGATGGCCTGGGTCATGGGCGACCGCGGCCTGACCATCCTCGCCGTTCTTGGAAAGATGACCGCCGCGCTCTACATTGCCTGCGGCCTGCACATAATCTTCACCTACGGATCGATGATCAAGTTCATCGTGCGGCTGCCCCTGTTTGCCTTCTTCCGCGGCGCGGTCGACGCGCAGGCCGTAGCCTTCTCGACCTCGTCCTCGAACGCCACGCTGCCGATGACCATGTCCTGTGCCACGGAAAACCTTGGAATCGGCAAGCCCATCGCGTCATCCGTGCTGCCGCTTGGCGCTACGATCAATATGGACGGCACGGCCCTTTACCAGGGACTGATCGCCTTGTTTGCGGCGCAGGCGCTTGGCCTGCCCATGACGGCCAGCATGTATTTCACCATCGCGATCATGGCGACGCTCGTCTCCATCGGCACGGCGGGCATTCCGTCCGTCAGCCTGTTTCTCGCCGCCACGACGCTCAGCGTTGTCGGCGTGTCCCCGGACCAGACCGTCCTGATCATCGCGCTCCTGTTCCCCTTCGACCGCATCCTCGACATGATGCGCACTGTCACAAATATAACCGGCGACCTCGCGGTCGCGACAGTGGTGGCAAAATGGGAAGGCGAACTGGATGAAGAGGTGTTCCGGGCGCGCGATCCGGTCTAAGGCCCGGCCGGCGCCACAGGCATGGCATGTCCCGGAGGGTCTTGAGCGAAAACAATGAGAGCACCCGATCAGGCCTCGGCAGGACATGTGACTGCGGGAGCCATCTGCCTGAGCGTCTTCGCCGGCTTCACGCTCGGCGTGTTTGGCGTCTGGAACGCTGACCCATTTGATACGGCAATCGCCAGCCAGGTGTCGCGCTGGCGTGAACCTGCACTGACAGATGTGATGCTCGTCATCACGTCACTGGGTGACAGTGCTTACCTGATTTTCATGGGCTTTCTGATCGTGGCGGCGTTCGCAGCCCAGCGCGCCTGGAGAGAAACTGGTGCGGCAGTGACAGCCTTCCTGCTTCTCCCCCTCGCCGTCAGCATGATCAAGGCAACGCTCGCCCGAGTCCGCCCAACCGCTGAACTCTATTCAGGCGCCGATGCCTTCAGCTTTCCGAGCGGCCACGCAGCAAATTCGGCCCTCATCTATGGAACGCTGGCGCTGATGGCATTCACCTCCCTGAAGGGCGCGGCGAAATGGGTCGCAACCTCGGCGCTGGTCCTGCTCATCGTCGTGATCGCCTTTTCGCGTATCTACATCGGGGCGCACTGGCCGAGTGACGCTCTGGCCGGGCTGGCGCTGGGCGCTGGTGTGCTCAGCATGCTCTCCTGGGTTCTGCGCCACACGCCGCCCAAACCCGCCACCCCCCGCACCACCCCCTTCCTGCTGGCCTGTTTCGCCCTTACCGCCCCCCTCTACGCATGGTACGCCCTGCCCTTTGCCCGCACATTCTACACGGCGCTCAGCTAGACCGGGACCGCGATGCTCACCCGCCGGAAAGTCGTTTCCCTCGCAATTCCCGTGGTCCTCGCCCAGGCGGCGACGGCCACGACAGGCCTTGTGGACACGGCCGTCATGGGCCGCTTTGGCGACAAGGCAGACCTCGCCGCCGTTGCCATCGCTGCCGTCGCCTATAACTTTATCTATTGGGGTTTCGGCTTCCTGCGCATGTCGACGACGGGCCTTTCCGCGCAGGCCAATGGCCGCGGCGACAAGCCGGAAGTCCGCGCGATCCTGCTGCGGACGCTGATGCTGGGCGGCGCAATCGGTCTCGGCCTTTTCCTCCTGACTCCCTTGTTGCGATGGCTGACCTTCGCTGCCTTCGCCGGAACAGCCGAGGTCGAATCCCTCGCCGCCGGCTATTTCAACGCCCGGATCTTCGGCGCCCCCGCCTACCTCATGGGTCTCGGCATCACCGGCTGGCTGTTAGGCACCGGCAAGACGGGACAGATGCTCGCCTTCCAGATCGTGATGAACGGCGTGAATGTCGTGCTGGATATCTGGTTCGTCGTGGACCTGCAGCTCGGCCCGGCAGGCATTGGCGCCGGTACGGCGATTGCGGAATGGACAGCACTGGCTGTGGGTCTCGTCATGGTGCGCAAGGGCTTCCGGTCGCCCGCCCGCCTGTTCGATCCTGCCAAGCTCTATGCCCTGTTCTCGGCCAATCGCGACATCATGATCCGGACGCTCGCGCTGGTCTTCTGCTTTGGCTGGTTCGTTCGGTCCGGTACATTGATCGGCACGGCGGCGACTGCGGGAAACCAGGTCCTGCTTCAGTTCATTACCGTCGCTGCTTTCGTGCTCGACGGGTTTGCATTCGTTGCGGAGAAGGAAGCCGGAGAGGCCTATGGCGCGGCTGACGGCAAGCGGCTTGGCCGAGCCATGCGGCTGACGTCGGAGTTTGCCTTCGGCTTCGGGGTCCTCTTCTCGCTGACCTATTTCGCCCTCGGCGGCTGGGTTATCGAGACCTTCATCGCAGATCCGGAAGCACGCCGTGCGGCACTGGATTTCCTGCCCTATTGTGCGACCGTGCCGATCCTTGGCGTTTCCGCCTGGCAACTCGATGGCCTGTTCCTTGGCACGACACAGGGCAAGGCGCTGCGCACGGCGGGAATCATCTCAGCAGTGCTCTACCTCACGACGGACATGATGCTGCGCCCCGCTTTCGGGAATGCAGGCGTCTGGGCCGCCTTCCTCGCCATGTACGTCTATCGCGCCGCAGCACTCGGCTGGTTCGTGCCGGGACTGTTCAGAGGTCTTTCCCGACCGCCTGCGCCAGCGACGTGAAGCCATCGGCTTTCAACAAGGCTGCCAGGTCGCGGTGAATTTCGGCGACGAGGCCCGGACCCGAATAGACCAGCGCCGAATAGAGCTGCACGGCGTTCGCCCCCGCACGGATCTTCGTATAGGCGTCTGCCGCGCTGGCAATGCCGCCAACACCGATCAGGTCGAATTCGCCATTCAGCGCCTGTGCAAAGGCTTTCAGAACCCCTGTTGACGGGGCCATCAGGGGCGCGCCCGACAGGCCGCCGGCCTGCGCCTTGTCCCGGCTGGTCAGGGTGCCCGGCCGGGCCAGCGTCGTGTTCGACACGATCAGGCCCGCGAGCCAGGCACCCTGATTGTGCAAGACACCGACAATGTCCGCAATCGCCTCGGCATCCAGGTCCGGTGCGACCTTCAGGAAGACGGGCTTGCTGCATCGTTCGGCCTCGCCGCAGGCCGATAGCAGGTCCTCTAGCGACGCCTTGTCCTGCAGGCCGCGCAGGCCCGGCGTATTGGGCGAGGAGATGTTGACCGTGACATAGGCTGCGTGCGGCGCGACAGCTTCGATGCCCCGGACATAATCGGCGATACGGTCTTCGCTCTCCTTGTTGGCACCGACATTGGCGCCAAGTGGCACAGGCGCCCGGTATTTCGACAGGCGCCTTACAAAATAGTCGAGGCCATAATTGTTGAACCCCATCCGGTTGATGACTGCCCGGTCTTCGGTCAGGCGGAACAGGCGGGGTTTCGGGTTTCCCGGTTGAGGCAGCGGTGTCACGGTCCCGCACTCAAGAAAGCCGAAGCCAAACCGGGCCATGGCCGAGGGGACTTCGCAATTCTTGTCAAAACCTGCAGCAAGGCCAACCGGCGCGCTCAGTTTCAATCCGGATTTCGGCAGGATTGTCGCCAATACCGGATCGGGTTCAGGCGCCCGCAATGGCGCGCCCAGACCCTTTTCGAGCGCCCGGATGGTGGCGGTATGCGCCGCTTCGGGCGGCAGGAGTTTCACCGCCGCAACGCCGATATCGGCCAGACGCATCAAAAGTCCTCCGGAAGCATGGGCACGCCATCGGCATCCTGCATCAGCGTCCAGCTGCGCGTGGCCCGGCTGATCTCAAGCGCGCCATAAAGATGGGGGAACAGGGTTCCGCCCCGGCTGGGTTCCCACTTGAGCGGAGACAGGTCCGTCACGGCAAACTCGAGCAGCCGCACGTCTTTCTGGCCGGCATAATGCAGCCGCGCTGTCTCGGCGGCGGTATCGCGCGTGGAGAGGTGAACATAGCGGTCGGCGGCGTCGAGGGCGGTTGCCGTGACACCATCCGCCTGCGCCTTGGCCCAGTCTGCCTGTGTCAGCAGTTTGTAGACATGCGTGTTGCTCATGGCTGGCTTTTCAGCAGGCTTTGATGGCCACGGCAACTCACGCCTTGAGTCGCAGGCAGTTTCTGCGATCCTGCGGGCAGCCGTTTTGAAGGATAGTGCGTGGCCAATGACGTCGCAGATGCTGCCCTCCTGAATGTCCGGCTGGAAAACGGGCGGACGGTGGAGGAGGAATTGCGCAAGCTCAACACGCTTGCACGGATGCTGGATTCGCAGTTCTCAGTCATGGGGATGCGGTTTGGTCTCGACTCCGTCCTGGGACTGGTGCCCGTTGCGGGAGACGTGGCCACGGGGATTGCTGGAACCTATTCGCTGTTCACCGCCATCCGCCTGAAGCTGCACCCGGTGGCCATTGCCCATATCGGCTGGAACCTGCTGTTTGATACCGCGATCGGCGCGATACCGGTTCTGGGCGATGTCTTTGACTTCTGTTTCAAGTCAAACACCAAGAATTTCAAGGTGATAGAAAAGCATCTGACCCGCAAGGCAAAGCGCCAGCTGGCCAGGGGACAAGCGCCCGTCTGAGATCAGGCCTGCGGGTCTTCGCGAACATCCGAAGCGCGGGCGAGGACCCAGCCGCCAGCGGGGGATTGGCACGCGGCGAAGCGGCCGCGTTCCTGGCCGGGGAAGGCGTAGGCCACATCGCGGCAGATGACCGAGACTTTCATCGGCACGACGTCAGACACGAAGCGGACCACAGAGTCCGAATGCGGCGCATTATAGGTAATCTGACGCACGCCCGGCGCGCTGACCTCGCGGGACAGGGAGCGCTCTATCCGGATGGACAAGGTGCGGCCATCGGGCGTCTGGAGGATTTGGGTCGTGCCGTCCTGTTGGGTTTCGACCAGGTTGAGGAAATCCGCCTTCAGCACATTTACCATATTAGAATCAAGAGCTTGCGCCGCTGTCAGCTCCACGCGCCCGGCCACGAAGTCCGCTGCGGCCTGGGCGACAGCGGGGCGTGACGGGGGGGCGAAGGGGCGTATCGAGGGGGCCGACTGGGTGTAGGCGGCTGTGGGTGGGGTGTGAGTCGGTGTGGTGGGGGTGGTG